>CANIBV010000023.1 GCA_947466005.1 Spartobacteria bacterium
CAGCGGAAAGCGGCTCGCAAGGAGCTTGGCATTCGGCAAGATGAGAAGATCGTCCTCTTTGTCGGCACGGGATGGGAAAGAAAGGGGCTGCGCTTTGCCATCCGGTCGGTTGAGTCACTGAATGATCCGAGTGTGAAGTTGCTTGTTGCCGGCTACGGATCGCAAAAGCGCTACGCCTCGCCCTCGGTGCGCTTCCTTGGGGGAGTACAAAAGATGCCAATGGTCTACGATGCTGCGGACATCTTTCTCCTGCCGACCATCTTCGATCCCTTTCCTCTGGCTGGATTGGAAGCCCTCAGTGCCGGTCTTCCAATCATCACAACGTCTGCCAATGGCGTCTCTGAGGTCATCACCCCCGGCATCCACGGCGAGGCAATTGACGAACCCTCCGATGTTTCCGCTCTTGTCACAGCCCTCCGTAAATGGCTCGGTATCCTGAGTGATCCCGCCCGTTCGGATCAGGCCTGCTCTGCCTGCGCAGCACTCGCTTCGGAGTTCACGCTGGAGAGGAATCTCCGCGAGACGCTTACCGTGATCCGCGAGGTGATGGAGGAAAAAGCAGGGAGGACGTTACCCTCATAGGCTCCGACCCATCAGTCCATCACCTGAATGACTAAAAGGATTCTGGACGTATTCAGCCCAACCGCAGCACCGACACCTCGACGACCATCTTGCGGGTGCCTTTTCCTCTGAAGGTTCCGCCCACGGGACGGATATCGGCATAGTCGCGTCCCACTGCGAGCTTCACGTAGCGGGTGTCGCTTTCGCGACGGTGAGTCGGATCATACCCCTTCCATCCATAATTAGGGATGAAGACCTCGAGCCAGGCATGGCTGGCCTCGATCTCTCCGGGGAGCTTGTGCTGGTTGAGGAAATATCCGCTGACGTAGCGGGCGGGGATGCCGTGTGTCCGGCAGATTCCGAGCATCAGGTGGGCAAAGTCCTGGCAGACGCCCTGCTTCTTCTTGATCACCTCGTCCACGCGGGTGTTCACATTCGTCGAGAGCGGCGTGTACTTGTAGTTGCGGTGGATGTACTGGCCGATTGCGATGGTGTCGGTCCAGACATCCTGGAGGCCGTTCGGGAGGGCGTCCACGGCTTCGCGCCAGACATCCGCTCCGAGCGAGACGAACTCGGAGGCGTGGAGGAAATCAAAGTGATGTTCCTTTACCGAGGCCGCATCAAGGGACTCCTTGTCAGCCGAGGGGATGGAGCCACGTGACTCCACCAGAGTCTGCACTTCGGAAATGGCCACGACCTCGAGGGACTCGTGTGGTTCGGGGACATCGAAATAATGCACGCAGTTGGCGTAGAAGTCGGGGTAATCACGCACGGACGAGGCGGGATCAAGCTGGAACTTGAAATCACGGCACCGCTGCAATGAATCAGTGATCGGTTGCAGGCGGGCCTCGTTGAAGCTGTCCTGAACAGCCCCCTCGTAGGTGTAGCGTGTGAGGTGAGAGATGGAGAGAAGCAATGGATCGGTCCAGGGACCGACCGAAGAGGTTTTCTGAATGGTCACGGCTGACGGAGTCATGACTATTGCTGCTGCTGCATCTGCTGCTGGTGAAGGAGGATCTCCGCCTGGGTATCGACGGGAGGGTGATACATGTACTCTTGGTAGATGTGGTCGTCGAGGCGGTCGAGCGTTGTCTGGACGAGTTGGAGGAACTGATGGAGGCCGCTATCAAGAATCTCCTCGATGGTCATGAAGTTCATGTCGGAGAGAAGCTTACCGAAGGCCCGTTCCTCCGGGCTCTTGTATTCGCGGTGCTCCTTACCGCTCAGGCGGTGCAGATCCCCGTCGAGGTGCTGCATGCAGGCACGGATCGAGCGGGGGAAGGTGGGGGAGAAAATCAGGAACTCGGCCACCTTCTTCGGAAGGATATCCTCGACGTGGAAGCGGCGGTAGGCCTCCAGCGCGCTCGCCGATCGAAGGATCGCCTGCCACTGGGCGGCATCCACGGCCCCCCCCACATCCGACACGCTGGGCAGAAGGATGTGATACTTGATATCGAGGATGCGCGTGGTCTTGTCTGCTCGCTCGAGGAACTTTCCCAGGTTGATGAACTCGTACCCTTCGTTGCGGGTGAAGGTTGATCCTGTGAGTCCCTGAAAGAGGTGCGAGTATTTCTTGATCTGCTCGTAGAACTCGTGAGCGCCGCTCTGCCAGATCTCGCGGGCGTTACTCGACTTCAGGAAGAGGTAGCATTCGTTGAGCGTCTCGAACATCTCCAGGGAGATCTGGTCACGGACTTGGCGTGCATTCTCACGTGCGGAGAAGAGGCAGGAGATGATGGAGTTGGGGTTTTCCTCCCGGAAGGTCAGGAACTCAGTGACACTTTCGCTGTCGGCTTTCTCATACAGCTTGAAGAAGGTCTCTTCATCGCCCGCCGAGCAGAGGATCGGGAGCCAGTGTTTCTCAAGCTGATCGTCATTGAAGTCCGCGAAATCCAGCATCAACTGGAGATTCACGTCAAGGAGGCGGGCCATATTCTCCGAGCGCTCGATGTACCGGCTCATCCAGTAAAGGGAGTTGGCGACGCGCGAGAGCATGACGTGGCTGTCGCGCCGGTTGGAGATCGGCTTTTGTGCCGTGGGGGTCAGAAGTTCACTCATGTCGAAAAGGAATGCTCGGCTGATCGGATCGTCTTGTGATTGGGATCGTCGCCGGTCGGATCTTAGGAGTCCCCGTTGAGGACCCAGGTGTCCTTGGAGCCGCCTCCTTGGGAGGAGTTCACCACAAGGGATCCCTTGCGAAGCGCCACGCGGGTGAGTCCGCCGGGGGTAACCGTGATCTTCTCGCCGTAGAGGACGTAGGGACGCAAATCGACGTGACGCCCCTCTAGACCCTCCACGCACCATGTCGGGTGGCGGGAGAGGGAGATGGGATGTTGGGCGATGAAGTTGCGTGGGTTGGCCCTGATCTGATCCCGGAAGGTGGATATCTCCTCCTGCGAGGCCCAGGGACCCATCAGCATGCCGTAGCCGCCGGCTTCGTTGGCGGATTTGACCACGAGCTTTTCGAGGTTATCCAGAATGAAGAGGCGGTCCTTGTTTTCGCTGGCGAGGTAGGTGTCGACATTCGGGAGGATGGGATCCTCTCCGAGGTAGTACTTAATGATCTGTGGAACAAAGTAGTAGACCACCTTGTCGTCGGCGACTCCCGTCCCGATACTGTTGGCAAGGCTGACATTCCCGGAGCGGCAGGCGTTCACCAAGCCCGGCACGCCGAGGAGCGAGTCGGAGCGGAAGACGGTGGGATCAAGGAAGTCGTCATCAATGCGACGGTAGATGACATCCACGGGGACGAGTCCCGAAGTGGTTCGCATGTAGACGCGTGCATCACGCACAACGAGGTCGCGTCCCTCGACGATCGGTATCCCCATCTGGCGGGCGAGGAAAGCATGCTCGAAGTAGGCGCTGTTAAAGACGCCCGGGGTCATCAGAACCACATTCGGCTGGATGCCACCGAGTGATGCCGGGGCGACATGCTGGAGCACCTTACGAAGCTCTGCCGCGTACCCATCCACAGGCTGAACCCGAGCTGAACGGTAGATGTCGGGAAAGGCGCGCTTCAGGGCCGTTCGATTCTCCAGCATGTAGCTGGCGCCGGACGGGCAACGCAGATTGTCCTCCAGGACGAGGTAGTTGCCCTGACGGTCACGGATCAGGTCGCTGCCGCAAATGTGGATGTAGATATCCTTCGGGACATTGCACCCCATGAACTCGCGCCTGAAATGCTTCGCCCCGAGAATGTAGTGGGGAGGGATGACGCGATCCTTGAGGATTTTCTGATCGTGGTAGATGTCGTGCAGGAAGAGGTTCAGCGCCGTGATACGCTGGATGAGACCTTTCTCGATCCGTTGCCACTCGGTGTCGGGAATGACACGGGGCATCAGGTCGAAGGGGAAGATCCTCTCCGTTCCCTGATCGTCATTGTAGACAGTGAAGGTGACGCCACTGCGCATGAAGGCGAGATCCACAGCTGTCTGCTTGCGACGATGCTCTTCGGAATCAAGGGAATGGAAGCGGTCCGCCACCTTCTGGTAGTGGGGGCGCACAGCACCAGCCTCAGTGAACATTTCATCGAAAAAGTCTTCTGTTTGGTAGTGATCGAGGAGCATGGGTGCGGAGGGAAAGTGAAAAACTAAAGGTTCATGGCTGAAATGCTAAAAGGGGAGAGGTGTGGAAAGTTGGGGTCTATCCAGGGTGCCTCTCCATCTAAAATCTAAGAAAGCAATTCCAGCGCCAGATCCTCATGACTCATATCAAATTACTTATGTAGGAGTAACTCGTTAATTCTCAGCTCGTAGTTGTCGCGGGCGTTCAGGAATCGGAGGCATCCCTGCCTGTCGATCAGCCAGAGGGTGGGGAGTGCATTGATCCCGAACTTCCGGGCGATGGCATTGTGCCATCCCTTGCCGTCAAAGGCGACCGGCCAGGTGATTTTGAGGGCCCTCATGGCTGCATTCAGATTGTTAGCATCCTTATCGAGGCTCACCGAGACGACTTCAAGTGAGGGAACTTCAGTGGCGTAGCGTGCGAAGTGACTCATCCAGACGAGACTTGGTGCCGACTCCGCAGACCAGAATACGACGGCCACCACATGCCCCAGCTCCTTGCTTAGGTCAAAGGAACGCCCGTCGGATGTCCTGAAGACCAGATCCACCGGTTTACCCAGTTGATCAAGGCGCTTCCGGTCATCCTGCAGACGTTGGGTCAGTCCATCATCCTTGCTCAGGGCCATGGCCCGCTCGATGAGGGGGCTCTTCTGCTCCGGGTGATTGTCACAGAGCGAGGCGGCCTCGGCAAGGAGACGGGGGGAGCGTCGGTCCTCGGGGAATGCCTGAGCAAAGGAGCTGGCACTGGCGATGGCATTCTCCCTGCGCTGATCGGGTGTGTTGCCCAGATTCTGCCACTGGAGCGAGATGCGGCGGAACATCGCTTCCGCCCGCTGTGCCTCATCGGGAGCCTGCTTTTCCAGAGCGATCAGTTGTGCCAACGCGGCATTGACGGCGGGGGAGTTGGCTTCCAGTGAGGCCAGACGGGCCTGCGCCACGGAGAGTCGGACACGGGATTCATAGGTATGCTGACCGTCGGGGGATTCCTTGACCTCCCTGAGGTATGCTTCATTGGCCGCAATCTGATCCTCGAAGTGAGTCTTCATCGCGGCCTTGGCCTTGGCGGGGTTGGGGGATAGCTTCGTGATCGGCAGATCGAGTGAAGTGACCTGTGCCCAGTCGGCATGGAGGGGGGGCGCTCCTGCGGCGAGCGTGAGAGAGCAGGCAAGGAGAAGGGGTTGGAGTCTCATGTGCAGGGAGTCAGTGGGGAGAGGAGAGTTTCAGTGAGAGGTAGAGGGGACAATGATCACTCGCCTCCTTCCAGAACGGGGGGCGTGCGATGCCGGATTGCGCCGGATCGATCTCGGACTCCAGTCTCTTTGCCACCATGATGTAGTCAATGCGGGAGTAGATGTCGGCGGCCCCCCAGTACTCGGTCCAGAGCTCCCCCCGGTCATCGGCCAGCGGCATCGCCTTGAGGCTGTCGGGCCAATCCGGCTTCCCCATGATCTGCCAGATTGCCTTCTCGTTCTTCGTGTCGTTGAAGTCTCCCATCAGCACCAAGCGTGTCGAGGCATCGGAACGCAGGATGTCGCGTACATAGCGTCTGAGCTCCCGTGACTCCGCCTCGCGGAGATCGGATTCCTTGTACTCGGCGACCTCCAGCTTGGCCTTGAGATGGACGCAGAGGATGCGGACGCGGTATCCCGGCAACGGCTCCACTGTGATGTCCAGAATGCCCCGTGGACTATGCAGCGTCACTCCTCCCACCCAGAGGGGAAGATTGCCCCGCGAGTGTTTCTCCACGATAGGATAACGGCTCAGGAGGGCAATGTGGCGCCTCGTGTCGTGGCCCTGGAGGTAGTCAGAGAAGGGGTAATCCAAGCCTGCCTTGCGGAGCCGCCGCTGCAGATCCTCAAGCTGCCTCGGTTCCCCGATCTCCATCAACCCCAGGACATCGGGATGTACTGTCCCGATCATCTTAACGACAGACTCCTTTTCGGAGTCTGGCTTACCCGCATCGGTGCGAAGCTGCCCGTTGATCCGGCGGGTCATGGGGAGGTAATTCTCCACATTGTATGTGGCTACGCGGAATTCTCGTCCCCCTGGGAGATCGGATGGGTTGATCGCTACCGCAAGAGCAGCGGAGGAGAGGATCAGCCAACAGGCGACTCCAAAAGGAGCGAACACCCTCATTCCGGCTGGTGACTAAGACTGCTTCTGCTCGCTCTTCGTCTCGGAGGTGCTGGCAGTGGAGGATGGGGACTCCGGCGATTCGGGGGAGGCGGGCTTCGCCGCTTCCTTGTCGAACTCCTCCTTGGCCTTCTTGAACTCATTCACACTCTGGCCGAGGCTGCGGGCCAGATCCGGAAGACGCTTCGCTCCAAAGAGAACCAGCACGATGACCAGAAGGATGATCAGATCGGGCCCACTAGGCATACCAAAAGCCATCATGGGGTGGAATGCGGGGTGGGCGGCGATCAAGTGCATAGCTCTTTCCTACCATCACCTGCGCTTCCTGCAACAAAACTCCTTCCGGGAGTGGGTGTCGTACCCATGTTAAGCTCCTGAGCAATCTCCCAAATAGTTCGGGTTACGCCCAGTTTACAAACCCTTGAGGCCGGCAAGCAGAAGCTCCGCATTGGTCTTTGTTGTCTCAAGGTTGAGCGTCAGGATCTGCATGGCCTCGGAAGCGGGGAGTTCCATGAGCTG
Source organism: Spartobacteria bacterium (assembly GCA_947466005.1). Taxonomy (GTDB): domain Bacteria; phylum Verrucomicrobiota; class Verrucomicrobiia; order Chthoniobacterales; family UBA6821; genus UBA6821. Next base: position 6,777 of record CANIBV010000023.1, read on the forward strand.
TTTTCTCAACTGTAAGATACGGGCGTACTCATCCGGATGGTAGAGGAGCTCCTCGCGGCGGGTTCCCGACTTGGTGATGTGGATCGCGGGAAAGATGCGTTGCTCCATGATGGATCGGTCGAGGTAGATTTCCATATTCCCGGTCCCCTTGTATTCCTCAAAGATGAGGTCATCCATGCGGCTATGGGTTTCCACAAGCGCCGTGGCCAGAATGGTGAGGCTGCCACCCTCCTCGACATTCCTCGCCGATCCGAAGAATTTCTTGGGACGTGCCAAGGCTACGGAATCGACACCGCCGCTCATGGTGCGCCCATTGCCCTTGACGTTGTTGTTATAGCCGCGCGAGAGGCGGGTGACGCTGTCGATCAGGATGACGACATCCTTCTTGAGTTCGACGAGACGTTTTGCCCGTTCGGAGACAATTTCAGCGACCTGGACGTGGCGTGAAGTCGGTTCATCGAAGGTTGAGCTGAAGATATCGCAGTCCAGGGCGCGGCGCAGATCGGTGACTTCTTCCGGACGCTCATCCACGAGGAGAAGCATGAGGTGGACATCAGGGTGATTTGCCTGGATTGCCAGAGCGAGGCTCTTGAGCATCATCGTCTTCCCGACGCGGGGAGGGGCAACAATGAGTCCTCGCTGGCCCATGCCGAGTGGGGCGATCAGGTCGACGGCGCGGGCGGTGGGGTTTGTCTTCCCGGGCTGTTCGAGGTAGATGCGCCTGTTGGGGAACATGGCGGTGAGTTTCTCGAACTCTGGCGGGCTTTTCCACTCCTCGACGGGGATGCCCTCGATGGCGGTGAGGGTGTCGAGGCCAAGGCGGCGCTCGGAGATCATGCGGACGGTTCCCATCACCCTGAGTCCGGGGCGGAGTTCATACTGGCGCAGCATGGCGAGAGGGAGAACCAAGTCACAAGGGGTGGGTTGGAAGTTAAAGACGGGCCATCGGACCATCGGCGCATCCGGAGCAAACTCCAGCACGCCTTCGGCGCTAAGCACGCCACCACGCTTGAGTTGGTCGCGAGCCAGATCAAGCGCCAGATAATGCCTGGAGGAGTCACGGAAGACGGAGAGATGTCTTTCCTCAGCCAAGGCAAGCAGGCCAGCATGACTCATTCGATGCAGCGTCTCCATTGCCAAGGGTGGGGGCGGGGGTAGCTGCGGGGCAGGGGGCAGCGGAGGAGTCACCGGCAGCGATAAGGGGTTGATTCGAGGGGTGACAGTAGTGGATTGATCCTCGGAGAGAGTGGCTTCGGGTGCCGTCACCTCGTGAGTCGCGGAGTTGCTTTCACTGGGAGAACCGGAAGGGGTCACCGCGCAGGCATCCGAGGTTATAGATGCCCCAGAGGTCGTCCCAGTGATTGCTGTCGTGGAATCAATTGCAGAATAAGACGGCGAATCATCAGAAGGAAGGGATGGAGATAGGTCATCCTCGCACTGGAGCTTGGATGCTTTTACAGCCCGGGACGGAGGCTTCCGAGGTGCAGGTATAGGCTTCCTTTGGGAAGGTTTCGTCATGAGGTCTTGAGGAGGGAAGTCAGTAATTGAATCTGTGATTCGAGTGAGTTGGGAGATCCGTCATTCCAAAGGAGATAATCGGCTCGCAGGATCTTATCCTGCTGCGGATGCTGGAGTTTCAGCCACTGGTAGGCTTCCTCTGAGCTGAGGGAACGACTGCGTTTCAGTCGCTCTTTTCGGACGGAGTCCGAGCACCCCACCACAATGCTCCTGTCAAAGAAGGACTCCAACTCTTTTTCGTAAAGAAGCGGTATTTCAGCAAGGAAGAAGGCGTCGGGTGAATAACGATAGGAGGAGGCCAATGGCTTCCAGATGTTCTCGAGGCGAGGATGGAGAATCTCCTCTAGGATCTTTCTCGCCGTAGGATCGGCAGCGATGAGGCGAAAGAGGTAGCCCCTGTCCGCTTTTCCCCGGGCGTCATAGCAGGAGTTCCCAAGTTCCGAGGTGATGAGGTGCCTCACTTCCGGATCGTCGTTCAGTAGGAGTCGATTTTCCTCATCAGCCGAGTAGCTTGTCACGCGTGAGTCCACCCCAAGACGAGCCGCTAGCCCGTGAAGTACCGTGGACTTTCCGCTACCTATGCTTCCCGTGATGGCGAGTGCCGGCATCGAACTGTGGCAATGTTTCGAGTGGGCCCGATGCAATCCTCCAAGGGTGACTACTTGCTGCGTACTGTAGGCGAGGAGATCGAGGGCTGGGGGAGGTCCTGGGGGAGCCCAATGGGCTTCACGGTCTCCGTCTCTTCTGCATCGCCGCGGCGAGGTTGTCCTTCAGCATCCAGAATTCTGGGCGTCACAAAGATCACGAGATTCTTTTTGATCTTCTGATCGGCATCGGAGCGGAAGAGGCGTCCCGCCAACGGAATGTCTCCCAGGAAAGGAACCTTGTCCTGAACCTTCTGGACATCCTCTCGGATCAGCCCCCCCAGTGCCACGGTCTGGCCATCCCAAACGGTCACGAAGGTATTGACCTCACGGACTGAGAAAACGGGCTGCTTGATCGTGTTGGTGGTGAGGGTTTGGACGATTGGGATCGATGCCGGTATACCGTTGAATAAGCCGGCTTGAGACCCCACCGTATTGATGGGGGAACCATAATTGATGAAACCGTCGAAGTCGGTGACTTTCGGATTAAGTTCCAGATCAATGGTGTAGCCATCGGGACCAATGGTAGGCTTGGCTTCCAAGACAACGCCCAGATCCTGTTTTGTGAAATCACTGGGAAAAGAGGGGGTGATGGTGGGTGGTGGCTGATTTACAGGGTTATTGTTACCATTGCCTGTAGTCTGGGCCTGGGTACTCTGTGGAATCGTTGGCGGACTGTACTGGCGTGGATAAATGAACTCATTGATGATCTTGACCGTTGCTTTGACTCCGCTCTTGGTGGTCACCTTGGGAGCCGCCATGAGGTCGATTCCTTTCTTCTGGTTCAGGGCTCGGATCACAAGTTGGAACTGGGGATCTGAAAAGACTCCAGCAATCGAGAAGGTGCCTGGAGCAACGGTATCAGATAGACCTGTTTTTCCAGCCAGCAATGCATCGATGGAGTTTCCAGTGATGGCTCCATCACCTGATCTTAGCGCTCCGACTGGGCTCATGGGTGCTCCGCCAGCCATGGGATTTCCAAAGGGGAAGTTATCACTTGTGGCCGTTGCTGCACTTCCACCACCGCTCCCATAGACCCCGCCTCCTATACTGAAAGGGCCAAGGAGCCAGCTGAATCCGAGTTCCTGAAGGTTGTTCTGATTGATCTCGAGGAACTTGGTCTGGATATCGACCTGCGAGGGGGCCACTCCCATCGCTGCATCCACAAGGGAATCAATCACATCGATGTTATCCCTAGTATTGCGCACGACCAGTTTGCTGCCCGAGGCGCGGTAATTGGCGCTGGCTCCGGTGGGAAAATCCACGCCTTGCGAGATCAGGTAGTCTTTGGCCTCCTGACGCTGTGCGATACGTGCCTTGTTCGGGTCACCCACACCGCTCCCCCCAGCCTGAGGGAGGGAGGCCCCCCCGTCCAAGGCTTTGGGTGGGATGAAGGTGGGAGGGACCTGATACTCCTTGGTGACCAGAATATCGGTCGGCTCCGAGAGTGGCACGATCGAGACGGCGTATGGATCGATCTTCAGCTTCATGTTACTAAGCTTGCTGATGTAGTCGAGGGCCACATACAGGGGCACGTGAGAGAGTGATAGTGTGACGTGTGGCTCAGTGGAGGGCGATAACGGTGTGCTGCTGGAGGCTGTTCCTACCCCTGTGGGTGAGGCCGTGCCGGGGACTCCAGGTTCAGGCGCCGCACTTGAAGCACCAAGCTTGAGGAAAATATTCACCCCCTTCTTGCTAGGATCCTGTTCCGCGCTCTTTTGCTTGAGATACTCGACAGCCTCGCTGATCGGGGAGTCGCTGAGGTCGATCCTGGGGATGATGATCGTATTGAGTTTTGCGACGATCTGATCGGTGCCCCGAAGATCCTGCTGGCGTCCGACTGTCTCGGTGGAGCGCCCCAGCTTGGCCTTGTGAGGAGGGCGTTCCCACGACTTCTCGACCTGCCAGAGCATCCTCCCCCTGGTCTCATTGTAGGCCTCGTTGGCATACTGGAGTGTCGTGTTATGGATCGCCTCCATTCCCTTGCGAGCAGCATTGTTATAGGGGTCGATCAAGAGGATCTCTTCGTATTTTGTGAGGGCCAGTGCGTTACGGCCACTCTGGGCTAACCCTGAGGCCTCCTTGAGGAGCTTGATGACTTCGTCGCGCTTGGCTGCTGACTTGGGTGTGATGGTCTTGTTGAAGACCTCCGGTTGCTCCAGATCCGAGAGAAGTCTCACGGCTTCCATGCTGCCAGGATTGATGGAGGGATCCAGGATCGACTTGGTAATACTCTCAGCGGAGAGGGGGTGACCGGAATTGTCCGTGATGCCATTGCGCTCAGCAATGGAGTCGGTGAAGACGCCGTCGCTGATCAGTTGGCGCGCGTAGGCGAGGGATATGGAGGTGTAGTCGGTCACCAGAGCAGAGCGTTCGCTCTTGGCTGCTTCTCCTGAAGGAGTCATTGCCATTGCCTCGGAGGCATCCTCGTAGGCCGCCTTCAGATTCTTTTGGGATTGTTTCTCACGCGCTTGACGCATAAGGGAACGAGCCTTTAGGAGGTTCTCCTGGCTGCGGACGATGGCGCGCTCCGATTCCGCGGCTAAAATAGGAGAGGAGGGTTGTGCGGCCGAGGACCCGCCGCCAAATAAAGGCAGGGGTACTGTTGCAATCAGGATACCGAATCCGGCCAGTAAAGAGTTGGTGGATAAACGCATATCGGGAAAAAAGAAGAGGGTACGCTCTGAAATTATTGGATGTCCTTGGAGGATTTCGAGGCGGTGGAGGGATCGCCGGGAACCGCCTCCGAAGTCACGGCCTTGGCATCGGGAACCATGACCTCCTGACCGTTTTCAACCGCCTTGATCAGCGGCTGTCCTGCCGGATCGAGGAGACCCGCCGAGACAAAAATCAGTAGATTCCTTTTGATACGCTGATTGGAGGAACTGCGGAAGAGGGAGCCTACCAGGGGGAGATCACCGGCGATGGGCGTCTTGTCCTGCACCTTTTGGACATCCTCTCGGAGAAGACCACCCAGAACAACTGTCTGCCCGTCATACAGGCTCACCTGCGTGTCAACTTGGCGGACGCTAAAGACAGGCTGGTTAATTGTATTGGCGGTGAGTTCGATACTTCTCGTGCCGACCACAAGGGGTGCACCGGCGGGAACAGGATTGGGAACGGTTATGTTTCCAATAGTATTAATCGGCGAGCCATAGTTGATGAATCCTTGGAACTCGGTGATCTGTGGTGAAAGCGTGAGCTCAATAGTATAGCCATCAGGGCCCACTGTCGGCTCCACTTCAAGCTGGACACCGACATTTCGTGTTTCAAAGGAAGTGGGAGTTGCCGGGGTGGCTGGATTGACGCCCCCTCCCCCCTGTGTCTGGGGAACAGTGGGTGGAGAATAGTCCTTCGGATAGGGGAACTTGCGTGTGATATTGATGGTAGCCTTTCGGCCGCTGGTCACGGTGACCTTGGGGGCAGAGACAAGATCGACCCCCTTCTGCTGATTGATGGCCCGCAGAACGACTTGGAATTGGGGGTTAGTGAAGATGCCCGCCAACGCCAGGACGCCGGCAGCAGGACCTGCAGGTGAGCCGAAGAGAAGGCCATCCAGGGCATTTGCCTTCACGGCGGAAGAACCGGTGCGATTGCCGGCCGTGAGATTGCCTCCGGTGACATTGGCACCAGCGGTCTGCATGGCACCGGTTGGGACTCCGGCATTCACAAAAGGAAAACTGCTTATTGCTTGTTTCTGCTGATTTCCGACCGTACCTCCTCCGCCATAGGCGCCGGTTCCGCCGGGGAGGTTAAAGGCTCCCATGAGCCAGTCGAAGCCGAGTTCCTGAAGATTATTCTGACTGATCTCAAGGAAGCGCGACTCAATTTCAACTTGGCTCGGAGGGGTTGCAAGCGAGACTTCAACGAGGGAATCGATGAGATCCAGATTGGACTGGGTGTTTTTGACCAGCAGTTTACTGCTGGAGGCCAGGTAGGTGGCGCTGGCACCCGCAGGGAATGTGACCCCCTGGGATTCCAAAAACTCCTTGGCACCCGACTTGCCAACGGTGCCTGGTAATCCTCCCGCCGCGGTCTGAGCAGATGCCGTCGCTGTGGTGATGAATCCGGGGGGGACCTTGTACTCCTTGGAAATGAGCGTCTCCGTCGGTTCGGAGAGTGGAACGATGGCCACGGCGTACGGCTCAATCTTCACCTTGAGGTTTGCCGCCGAGGCGATGTATTTGAGTGCTTCGCCAAGAGGTAGGTCGTTGAGCGAAAGATTGATCTTGGTGCCGCCATCAAGGGCTTCCTTGGTAGGGTCCAGCTTGAGGACGATGTTCACACCCTTTTTGGCGGGATCGGTTTCGGTGGTGTCGAGGGAGCGGGATTTTTTCTGTAATTTCTCGACCGCTTCACGGACCGTTTCCTCTGAGAGGTTGAGCTGGGGAATTCGAATCTCCTGGAGTTTTCGACTGATGGCGCTTGTCCCCTTCATGTCGATCGGGCTCTGCTCCACGATAGTGGAGGCTCCTGTGTCAAACTTCGGCACCGGCAGTTCCCAAGCGCGTGCCACTTGGGTGATCATCTCGCTGCGGCGCTCATTGTAGGCGGTTTCCGCGTAACTGGAGCGCTGCTTGTTTACCTGTTCCATACCGAGACGGGCGGAGGTGTTCTCCGGATCCAGATTCAGGACTTTCTGGTAGTCATTGAAGGCGGCGTCAAAGCGGCCCGACTCATAGAGTCCTTGAGCCTCGCTTAGGAGTTGCTTGACTTGTTCCACTTTGGAGATGAACCCCGGTGTCATTGTCCTGTTGAACTGATTGGGATCGAGGAGCTGGTTTTGAAGGCTTAAAAGCGGCGTGTACTTGGAACCATAGGGTTTGGATGTGGCTGTCCCGACAACCAGTTCGGCATCCTCATAACGCCCCTCTGAGATCCTCTGCGTGGCCAAGGAAACCGCCGATTTGGAAAAGGTTTCCATCGCGACAGACCGCAGTCCCGCCGAGGCTTGCCCCCCTGCTGGCAGGGCATCAACAGCGCTCTTGGAGAGGGCAAATGCAGTCTCAAAGTCATTGTCAGCAAGTGCCAGAGAGGCTTTGGCAGTTTGTGACTGGGCCCAGTTTCCCCGTTCTTGGAGGATCCTGATTTCCCGCTCTGATTGACCCACGACACCGCTCTGTTGGGCACGGGACTGAGGGGAGATTGTCAGGCTGCAGAGAAGGATTAGAAGGAGGGTCTGCTTCATTGCGATGCGCGGACAGGAATGTGAAGATCCGTTAGGCTGCACGGTAGTTTCGGTCACGGGAGGAGAGGGGAAATGAAACTAGGGAGCAAGTGATGGCGTTTTCGCCTGGGAAGGAGTCGGCATTGCCGGAATTGATGGTGATGGCTTCACTGTAAATGTCTTGTCGCCTTTGTTAAGAAGGATGCCGTTGGCGGAAAAGTCCACCAGCTTGTAAGTTTCCGTATAATTCTTGTCAAGGCTGCCAAGGATGAGCTCCTTGCCCCGTTCCACCGTGATGTCTTCCTGAGGTGCCCCTGCCAGTTGGTAGTGGAAGGTGACGCTTTCCACTAGTTCGATGTTTTTTTTCCTGTACTCGCGGGAAGTGCTTTTCTGGACCAGTGCATGACGTTCTCCCGTCAGTGTGTTCTCCAGGATCAGTTCCGAGACATCGTACTCGGTATCGTTGATCGTCTTTTTCTTCGGGATAAAATCCACAACCTTCAGGAAGTGTGCGCCCGGCACCGTTGTGCCCTTCACGACCGCCCTCGCGGAGTTATCCGGGCGGTTTCCCTTCGCGGGGTTTGGGAGAGGTTGAAACGGACGAATCATGTACTCCTTGCGGCCCTCGTTCTCCTCTTCTCCCAGGAACTCCAGCGTGTAGTTGCTCTTGCGGATGTCGGCATCGGCGTAGCTCAGCTTGGTATAGAGCGGGGGGAACTGCTTGGGGTTATTAGGGTCGGTTCCCGCCTCGAACTCTTCCCTCACCGTGAAGCCCTTGTGCATCGGGTCACGTTCGAGAATGTTCACATCCGTGTAATCAAGTTGATGGCCGATGAGCCACTGATTGGGAACTGGCGGGTAGAGGGGCTCCGTTCCCTCCATGGGATCGATGAGTTTACCTTCCCGCAGCAGGTAGGGGCGTGAGACCAGTGGCGAGGCTCCATCCTCCCTGATGGTCCAAACGGGTGGCCTTTTCAGCTTCTCCACGGCGACTGCTGCATTCGTGGAAGGGGTGGGAATTGAGTCGCCGGATCCCTTGGAGGTTCCTGCGGCGGTGGAGAATGAGTTCTGAAAGCTAGCGAACTGCGTGATGAGGATCGCCGCGCTCGCCAAGGCAAGGAGAACAGCCAGGCTCAGAAGCACTAGATGGTAGTAGCGGGGGAGAAAGTTTTTCATCGGCCTAGGGAATCGCTGATACTCTTATTTGGCGTTAGCTTCGGTGAATTGTGGGGAGTCGGGAAACTCCAGGGCCCGCGCTTTCATGGAGACATTGAGTAGCTCCCGGCCCACGACAATCGGAAGTCGCTGAACTGCATCACCCCCGATCGGGGTTGGTTCGGAGGCCTGAGGTGCGGCATTGCGTCGCGGAGGCTCGCCTGAGCTGTTCTGCAGCTGAATGTCCTCGATCAGCAAGAAACACGGGGCCGATGACAGGGAGTTGATCAGCTCACGAAAGGAGCTCTGATTGCTGCGAAAGCTGACCCGCATGTTCGATATGGTCTCATAGGGGGATATTGGTTTGGGTGTTGGTGCTGCGGCAGCAGCTTTGCGCGCGGATTCTCTTTTAGCTCCACTGGCGGGGGTCTCGGTCCCCGACCTGCTGAATTCCGCAATGATGAGCCCCTTTTTAGTGGCCAGAGTGTCCCCGAGCCAGCTCAGTACGGTGAGTTGCTTTGCGAGGTTGAGTGACTCCTCCGCGCCGGGAGGTTTGTTCTCGTATTCCTCCATCCCTAGATAAAATCCGGGAGGCAGCGTCGCTCCAGAGTTTGCCGCCAGGGTCTTGATTCGCGTGACCTCATTGCGAAGGGCATCTTGAAACTGCTGAGGCCTGTCCTGTGG
>CANIBV010000024.1 GCA_947466005.1 Spartobacteria bacterium
CGGCGAGGGCGTTAGCGTAAAGTCCTTTGCCATCCTTGTGGCCGTAGGTACCAAAGACTCCGAAGCGGACGGCGTTGTCGATGAGGCTGCTGCCTGTGCCAAGTCCGCTGCCACTAGCTCCCATCTTGGAGTAGGTGCCCTGGTAGCCGCAGTAGAGGCCGCTAGCGAAGGAGTCGTTCCATTTGTAGGTGAGTCCGGCATTGATGCCTCCGCTCTGGGCGTTGTAGCCGGGGAGCATGTTGCCGCTGTTGGCGTTAGCGAAGATGCCGTTGGCATCCACGAACATTCCCCAGTGGTTATCGGCTCCAGGACGGAGGATGTCTTTCTTGGAGTCGAGAACTCCCTTGCCAGCCCCATCTCCTTGGCCTTCAAGCATGGGGGTGTTATCCCCGAAGCCGTTCATGCTGAATCCCCCACCCTCGGCCAGACGGACTCCCCAGAGGCGCTGGTTGAGCTGCATGTTAAGGGCATTGGCCTGGTTGAAGGCGATCGTGGCCATCGATTGGTACATGGTCGGCATGATGGCGTTGAAGGCTTGGGCGTATTGAGATGCGCTCAGGCTGTCCAAGGAGGTGGAGATGACTAACCGATCACCGCTTGTGGCGGGTATGAAGCTGTCGAGGGCCGTGGCTACCTGGATCTGGTTCTTACCCTGAGCCAGCAGGGTGTAGCTGGATGGGGCGATCAAGATATTAGCCTCGGTGTTGTTGCCACTCAGGAGGAGGCGTCCGCGGAAGCCATTCGGAGCGATGATTGAGGTGAAGGCCCCGCTGATCCCTCCGCTGGCGGTCAGGAAGTTCAACTTCTGGCCATACTCGAGCCCTCCACTGCCGAAGGTCGTGATATTCATGGTGCCGTTCAGGAAGGCGGCTCCTGTCACCACCACCCGGTCGTAGACCGAGGCGCTGTAGATTTGCTCATCCCAGATACTGGTCGCACCCATGACTAGGTTGCCTCCCGTCACAAAGAAGGTGCCGGGGCTGTTGCCAGGGGCGAACTTGCCGTTGATGTTCAGGTTGCCTCCGGTGAGCGTGACGGTGCCCACGCCCATGAGTGTGGAGCCCTCCTCCACCGTCAGGCTCGGCGTGACGATCAAGCCGTTGTCATCAAGGGTGCCGTTGCCCGTCACTGATACATTACTGGTGGCATTGAGTGTCCCTCTAGGGGCGACTGTTGTTGTCGCGGAACCGGAGACCGTGTAACTCCCCACCGTCAACGTCAACGTATTGTTGATGGTGGCATTTTTTGAAACGACCACGTTGGCGTTCGTGGCGATGTAGGCCGTCACGTTGGTGGCACTTAACCCAAAGGAGTATCCCTGAATGCCCTGCACGCTGAAGCTGTTGGGCGTGAAGCCACTGCTCAGGGTTCCGAAATTAATGAGCGTGTTGGTGTTATTGTTCAGGCTCCTATTGAGGAACTGGAACGCGTTCACTCCCGCGTTGCTTCCCGCCGCATTCGTCATCCCGCCGGCAAGCGTCAGGGTGTGGGTTCCCTGGGCCATGGCTATCACTCCGTTGCTAGCCCAGGTCAGGTCGTAATGGGGAGGTCCTGCCGTGGTGATCGTCAGGTTGGTCGCCAAACTAAGGGTGGCCCTATTGCTTCCTCCCCCGAGAGTGACGTCACTGGCTCCCAAGGCATTGGTAGAGGAGGCCACAAGGACGCCTCGGGTGATCATGATATCCCCCGTGAAGGTATTGTTGCCGGAGAGGGTGGTCGTTCCCGTTCCGAGGTGGTTCACGTTGCCGTTGCCGGAGATAGCGCTCGAGAGGGTGAATGCATTGATCTGGTTGAAGTTGAGCGTTCCTCTTCCCAATCCGAAGACGATGGTCGGGGAAGAGATCGCACCAGCGGTATCGTTGGTTCCGGAGCGACCGATGTTCAGGGTTCCGGTCGAACCGTTCGATGCCGCGATCGAGATACCGCTTGCAACCACGGATCCCCCGTTGACCGCGGTGAGGGTGCCTCCACCCGAATTGCCGATCGTGAGGGATCCAGTGCCGAGCAAGGACGAACCGATGCCAGTAACCAGTACGCTGTTGTTGGTCGCCGTGGATTGATCACCGATGACCGAGTTCGATCCCACGGTCACCACTCCGCCATTGGAAATCACCAGAGCGTTGTCATGACCGGCCAACCCAAAGGTCAGGTTGCCTGAGTTGCTCCAGCGAGACCCAGCACCCATCACGACCACGGAGTTGTACGCATCAGTGGGGCTTGCGCCATCGTCGTAGCCGTTGACGTTGGAGACGAAGCCGCCATGGGTGATCACCAACCGGTTCGACTGACCGGCGTAGCCGACGTAGAGATCACCAGAGTTGATCCAGGAGGAATTACTGCCATCAACGGTCACACTATTCCCAACCGCATTCGATGTGAATCCCACGTAGCCATTGCCATTGGCCACCCTACCCCCGTTGGAAATCACAAGGCTGTTGCTCGAGCCTGAATTGCCTATGAGGAGATCACTGCTATTGGTCCAGAGCGAGTTGTCTCCCGTCACCAGAACGCTGTTGTTGGATGCCGTATTGCTGTAACCGATCCAGCCCTTAACATTGACAATCTGGGCTCCATTGGAAACGACCATGGAGTTGCTGCTACCTCCATAGCCGATATAGACATTTCCTTCATTAGTAAAGAAGGGGGGCGGGGCTTCATTGGTCAGCACCGTGCCGCTGTTGACAATAATCAGCTCATTATTGGAAGCTGTATTGGTATAACCAACATAAGTGTTATTATAGTTAGTACTTGAAGTAATGGTGACGACAACACCAGACGTGTACTGTCCCACATAGAGATTGGAGGCTGCAGCAAACGTTGCTGGAATCAATCCAATGAAAATCAACCCCAATGCAAGGGGTCGGAATACTCGAAATGATAGGCAGGGGAAGTCAGTAAGCGGCTTTTTCATTGGGACAGTCAACGATCAGATCAAATTTTATAAGATCAACAATCTATATTTCGTTATCCGATCCGACTAATCGTCGGGAGATTTGGAGGAGAGCAAGGTCGGCATGAAACAACCCTAGGCGCAGGGATGGATGTGGGGCTAAGCGCGCGAGGGAGGGAGGGACGAATGACTTCGCGCACGAGTTGGGCACGTCTAGCCGAGAGGTGTGTTCGGGAAGCGGAGCGCGGTCAGATGCTCAAAGGCCCAAAGCTCCGGAGTTATTGATCTTAATAAGCTAATTTTAACATCCATTTACTTCATGAAATACATCTGATTTTAAAAATACTTTATTTCATTTAGATGATCAGAAAGCAAACCTATTTTTTGAAGTGTTTCCGTGAAGAGCGTTAGGCCACCCTTCTCCTCCTCTCCAAGATCGTAGCGGATCGACTCGCTCAGGTAGTGAAGGGCGAAGTCCGGGTCCTCATCCAGATCGGCGATCTTGGGTAGGTTTGAAAGACCAGACGCCTTGGCCGTCCGGAGCATCTGAGATAACTCCTCTTTATTAGTATTTTCTTTTCTAAGTGCCCACAAGGCAAATACAAAAGGTAGACCTGTCTGGCGATACCACTCCCCACCCAAATCAAGACAGCGGACCGAGGTGCCAGATGTCCGTTTTCTGAAGGAGATGGCAGGGTCTCCGATCAGGAGACGCGGAAGAGAAATCTGCTGGTTTTTAATATCCTTTTCAGTTATCCGGACATATTCAGGGTGTATCCCGTGAAACTCACCTAGGACGATCTGGAGGAGGGCGTTGGAGGTGTGCGATGCGGGGTCCAGGGTGACCCGCTCAATCCCATGCAGGTCTCCCTCGTGGGCCAAGATCACGCTGTGGACATCGCCACGCGAACCGATGGCCACCCCATCCACAACCTCGGGATCGGTCATGGAAATAACATCAATGGAAGAGAGCAGTGCCACATCTAACTCACCTCCCTGAAACTCCTCGATGAGCGCGGAGGGCACCAACTCCCTGACTGGGTGTGTTAGTCCCTCCAAAAGGGGGCGGGCGTTGAGGTAGGGAACGCAGGCGATTCTGGGAATCCCCTCCATGCTCCGCTCCTCACTCACGCCGAAACCGCTTCCCGGGACGCTTGGGGTGCCTCTGCGGGCGGCTTCCTGGAACCGGTCGACTCGATCCGCTCGTAGAAGGTGTTCCTCTGCATCGGATCCCTCCCCGCCTCCCGGATCGCCTTCTCCATGGCGCTGATGGTCTGCTGCTGGGGGGTCTTGGCACCGGCCATGTGGAAGATCTTCTCCTCCTGAATAGTCCCATGGAGATCGTCGACACCGTAATTCAGGGCGATGGAGGCCAGCGGAAGGCCGAGGCTGATCCAGTAGGCGGTGATGTGGTCGAAGTTGTCGAGTATCAGCCGGGAGATGGCCAGATTCTTCAGTTCATCCGTGGAGCAGGCGGGCCGGATGTGGGCCAGTTCCGTCGTCTCGGGGACGAAGGCAAAGGGGATGAATCCCGTGAACCCGTGGGTCTCGTCCTGCAGCTCACGGAGCTTCAGGAGGTGATCGATCCGGTGGGCGGCCGTCTCGACGTGTCCGTAGAGCATGGTGGCCGTGCTCCTCTGGCCCATCTTGTGCCAAGTGCGGTGCACCTCGATCCACTCCTCTCCCGTCTCCTTGCCCCGGCAGATGGTGTCGCGGACCCCCTGGTCGAAGATTTCAGCCCCTCCCCCAGTCAGGGCATTGAGCCCAGCACCCCTGAGGATCTCGAGGGTTTCCTTCAGCGGCTTCTTGAAGATTCGATCCGAGAGATGGCGTATCTCGATGGCGGTGAAGGCCTTGAGATGGATTCCTGGGGCCGCCATCTTCATGGCTCCGAGCAGTTCCAGATACCACGAGGAGGGAAGTGTCGGGTGTAGCCCGCCCACCATGTGGATCTCGGTCGCCCCGTTCTCCCAGGCCTCCTTGGTCTTGGCCGCAACATCAGCGATGGCCAGCTCGAAGGCGTGATCGTCCCGCTTCTTGGCGCTGAAGGCGCAGAACTGGCAGTTCAGGATGCAGATATTGGAGTAGTTGATGTAGCGGTTGAAGACATAGGTCGCAACGTTCCCGTTCTTCCTCTCCCTGACGATGTTGGCCATGTAGCCGATGCCGTTCAGATCGCGCGAGGCCGAAAGAACGAGCCCCTCCTCCCCGGAGAGGCGCTCTCCGGACTCAACCTTCCCGAGGATGGGAAGGAGGGCAGGATCGAGCAGGCGCTTGTTCATCTATATAATCTATAACAGCCTCGGCCGGATCGCCAGAATCGATTCATCGAAGAAATTGATCAAAAAATTCAGGAGTGCAGAAAAGGGTTTTAGAAATCACCCCTTCCAATGATCCCTCACTTGGTACTGATTTGCCTGCTCGGACGTTGGATCCAGCTCTCCTGATGATCCAGTAGCCCCATCGGTTACCGATTCCATGGTTCCCAGACAGGGGGTAGAACTCTTTTCTCTAACGATCCCAGGCGGCAGGGAGAAACACGCACCAGATGGGGCGGCGACTCAGGATCACATCGGCATTCACGGTCGAACCAAGAGCAAGTTCCTTAGGGGTTTCCGTCACCTCCACCAGTGCCTTATAAGTTTTCTGCTGAGAAGACACATCAGTTTCCTCCTCGGATCGGGATGGCTCCGGGGAAACCTCCAAAACCACGCCGCGGGCGTAGCCGTACTTGAACCACGGGATTGAGAGGGGTCGCATGATCACCACCTGCCCGGGCACGACACGCTTGATCTTGTCCTCGCCAAGGGAAAGCTTCACCCGATCAGCAGGCCCCCTCGAGAGATGGGCCATCTTTTCCCCGCCGCTCACGGCCATTCCTACGCGCCGCTTCTCCACCAACGTGATGGTGCCGTCCTGCGGCGCCAGAACCCGGCAACTGGCAAGCAGGGCTGACGCGTTGTCGCGCTCGACCCTCCAGCGATCCAGAGTAGCCTTGGCGGCCGCCACCTCGGCTCCTGCCTCGGCCAGAACGCGTTCACGGAATCCATGGCTAAGGACCTCTGTCTTCTGACTGATTTTCTCGATCTCGACGCGGGCAACATCGCGGGCGGTCAAGGCCCTGTCATATTCCTGACGGCTCCCCCCTCCGGTCTTGGCGAGACCCTCGTAGCGGCTGGATTCGCGTTCTGCCAGGGCAAGTTTCTCCTTCGCCTGCACCAACTCCTCGGGCACATTCCAAAACTCCCTGGGGAGAGGCAGCTCCTTGGTTTTATCGAGTTGGGCCTCCTTAAGCTTCAGTGCGGCCATAGCCTCAGAGAGCGAGGCCTCAGCGGTTGCCAGATGCTGTCGTGACTTGGCGTCATCCAACTCAAAGAGAAGATCCCCTGCACTCACCTTTGTTCCCTCGCTGCACCCGACGGACTTGATCACCCCATCCTGCGGTGCAAAGAGATGAATGTCCTCGCGGGCACGGACGACGCCACCGGCGCTGACCTTCTCGTCGACCGGCAGGAACAGGGCCATGCAGATGATCAGCGGAATGATCAGGAACACTCCAAGGATGACCAGCAGACGCATCCGGCGCAACCCGGACTGAAGATTGGGATTCAAGTGGATCATGCGGCGGACGAATCGCGGAAGATAGATAGTTTCTGGAGCCTCCGGTAAGTTCCCTCGGAAGCCATCAACTCCTCATGGGTGCCCACCTGGGATAACACTCCCTGATCCATGACAATAATGCGGTTGGCTCTCCGGATAGTGCTCAGCCGATGAGCCACGATGAACACCGTCCTTCCCTGCATTAGTGTGTCGAGGGATTGCTGCACAAGCACTTCGCTTTCGTTGTCCAGCGCACTGGTAGCCTCATCAAGGATCAGTATCCTGGGATCCTTGAGCAGGCATCGGGCAATCGCAATGCGCTGGCGCTGACCACCCGAGAGAGTCACTCCACCCTGCCCGACTTGGGAATCCATGCCCGACGGCATCTTGGAGATGAACTCCCAGGCGTTGGCGAGCTCGGCGGCACGTCGGATCTGCTCGCCGGTCGCGTCGGGGCAACCGTAGCGGATGTTCTCCCCGACAGTTCCGGTAAAGAGGAAGTTATCCTGCAGCACGATACCTATCTGCTGACGGTAGAGATCGTAGTCGATGCTACGCAGATCGTGACCGTCGATGCGGATCATCCCCTCAGAAGGATCATAAAAACGCGTCAGCAGACTCACGAAGGTCGATTTTCCGCTGCCGCTGGGCCCAACAAGGGCGATGATCTCCCCCGCTTGGAATTTCATACTGAAGTCCCGTATCGCCGGTTGATCCCCATAGGAGAACTGCACCCGGTCGAACTCCACCTCCCCTCTCAGGGAAGTCAAGGCGACTGGATTCGAGGCCTCGGTGATCTTTGGACAAATGTCGAGCAGGCTCAGGATGCGCTCGAACCCCGCACGGGCGGTCATGGCAACTTGGATAAGCGAAGAGAGATTCTGCAAAGGGCTGAAAAGCATCATCAGATAGGCATTGAAGGCAACGAAGGCCCCAAGCGTCATCGTCTCCCGCATAACTCCCCATCCGCCGAAGAAGAGCACAGTCCCGTAGACTACGGCGAAGAGGGAAGAAAGGGAGGCCGACATGCGCAGTCCCATGAGGGGAAGTTCCAGTTCGTGGGGGAAGTTCTCGCTGGTGCGTTGAATGAACCTTTTTCGTTCGTGGTCCTCCTGGGCAAAAGCCTTCACGACCCTGATGCCGCTGAAGGTTTCACCTAGGGCGCCGGCTAGCGCGGACTGGCGCTCCTGCACATCGTGAGCGCGGACATGGATGCTCTTCCGAAAAAAACGAACAATGATGTAGTAGACGGGCAGCGAACAGACGCAGAAAAGCGTCAGCTTCCAGTTCAGGAAAAACATGATCGTCACCGCGATGAGCAGGGAGACCATGCTGTTTGAGAGCGTTCCCATCGAGCTGTTGATGAACTGCTGAATGGAGGCGGCATCATGAACGACGCGGTTCACGAGACTAGCTGTGCGCTGGGTCTCGTAGAAGGAGAGATGCAGCATCTGCAGGTGGTGAAAGAGCGTGCTACGGATGTCAAAAACCACACGCTGCCCGACATAATATTGAAGGTGAAAGTGGGCGTAACCGATGATCTGTCGGAGCAGTTCGACTACCAGATAGATCCCTACAATTCCCGCCAGAAAAGGAAAGTTCCGTCCCGGGATCGCCTCATCGATGATCAGCTTCACAAAGATCGGAGTCAGCATGAGCATGCCCACCGTGAGGATGTTGCCCATCGATACGACCAGGAGGATTCCCCGGTAGATCCGGATGAAATGCCAGAAGCGTCGAGCAACTGATTGCTGGGTCGATGTCATTAAAAAGGGCTGAGATACGTCGCAAAGAAGGGGTGTGAGGAACTGCAAAAGCCGCCTCTCCCGCTCTTATTAACAAATAAACCCTTGCATATAGTGTTAATTGAATGCTCCGGCTTGTGCGAGATTTTTTGAGAATATTTGAAGGCGTTCCGAAGCCCGACGATCAACGCCTCCAGCCTTTGCAATCGATTCACCCTTTCGTCCTGAGCCTTTCGCCCTTAGCCTCTCCAGATGTCCTTTGACCTCCGCTCCGATTACAAGCCACAGGGCGATCAGGCGCAGGCGATCGAGAAGCTGACCCGCTCCATCACCCTGGGTAACCGCCACCAGACCCTCCTGGGGGTGACCGGTTCGGGCAAGACCTTCACTGCGGCTAACATCATCCATAACCTGAACCGTCCGACACTGATCATGTCGCACAACAAGACGCTGGCCGCGCAGCTCTACTCGGAGTTCAAGCAGTTCTTCCCCAACAACGCGGTCGAGTACTTCGTCAGCTACTTCGACTACTACCAGCCGGAGGCCTACATCCCGCGCTCCGACACCTACATCGAGAAGGACAGTTCCATCAACGAGGAGATCGAGCGCCTGCGCCTCTCCACCACCAGTTCCCTGCTGACCCGGCGCGATGTGATCGTGGTCTCCAGCGTCTCCTGCATCTACGGTCTGGCCTCGCCCGAGGATTTCCTCCAGATGGTGCTCACACTGAAGAAGGGCGACCGCATCACCCGCGAGGAGGTGCTCAAGCGGATCGTCGAGATGCTCTACGAGCGGAACGAGATCGAGTTTGCACGCGGAAAGTTCCGCGTGCGGGGCGATGTCGTCGAGATCTTCCCGGCCCAGAACGACGAGGAAGCCGTGCGCATCGAGTTCTTCGGCGACGAGGTCGACCGGATGGCCCTCTTTGATCCCCTCACCGGCAAGTCCCGTGGCGAACTCACTCACCTGACTCTCTTCCCCGCGAAGCAGTTCGTCACGCCGAAGGAGAAGATGCAGTCGGCCATGCGGAACATCAGGACGGAGATGATCGAGCGGGTCGCGTGGTTCGAGGAGAACGGGAAGTACATCGAGGCTCAGCGGCTCAAGATGCGCACCGAGTACGATCTCGAGATGATGCAGGAGATGGGCTACTGCAACGGCATCGAGAACTACTCGCGCCACCTCACCGGACGGGACCCTGGAGTCCGCCCCTACACGCTGATGGACTTCCTTCCAGAGGACACGCTCCTGATGGTGGACGAGTCCCACGCCACCCTGCCGCAGGTCGGCGGGATGTATGCCGGAGATCGCGCCCGCAAGATGACCCTGGTGGAGTACGGCTTCCGCCTGCCGAGTGCACTCGATAACCGCCCGCTGAACTTCGGAGAGTTCATGCAGACGACCGGACAGGGCCTCTACATCAGCGCAACGCCCGCCCCACTGGAACTGCACAACAGCGTTGTCGGCAACACTGGTTTCGTTGACCTCGCAACGCTCCAGTCTCAACCCCTCCCCCTCATTAGGCCCAACGCTGTCAACGAGGAGTTGGACGCCTCCACGCCCGGCTCACAGTTGATCGTCGAACAGATCATCAGGCCAACGGGGTTGCTCGATCCCCGCATCATGATCCGCCCGCTCAAGGGGCAGATCGACGAGACCATCGAACTCTGCCGCACACGAGTGGAATCCGGAGAACGCGTGCTCATCACCACCCTGACCAAGCGTACCGCAGAGGACCTCACCGACTACCTAAAGGATGTCGGCCTGAAGGTCCGCTATCTCCATAGCGACATCGACACCATCGAGCGTGTTGAAATCCTGAGGTCACTCCGTGCGGGCGAGTTCGACATCCTCGTCGGGATCAACCTCCTCCGTGAGGGTCTCGATCTTCCCGAGGTCAGCCTCGTCTGCGTGCTCGATGCGGACAAAGAGGGATTCCTCCGCAGCCGAACCTCCCTGATCCAGACGGCTGGCCGTGCCGCCCGCCATGTGAACGGCGAAGTCGTCCTCTTTGCGGATAAGATCACGGGGAGTATCCGTGCCCTTCTCGATGTCACCGAGGACCGCCGACGTCGCCAGATGGAGCACAACAGGGAGCACGGTATCACGCCTCACAGCGTGAAGCGCCCCGTGCAGGAGAGCCTCCGGGTGATCCTGGAGGGTGATGACCCTGCCTCAGCCCGCGTCCAGGAGACTCCTCTCGATGTGGCCACCCTGATCCGGGAGCTGGAGGTCGAAATGAAGGAAGCCTCCGTCAAGATGGAGTATGAACGGGCAGCCCTCCTCCGTGACCAGATCATGGAACTGAAAGGGGGTGGCGCCGTCACCTTGGCCATGAGCAACCGGCCCAAAGCCAAAGCCAAAGCCGGAGCAAAAGCCAAAAAAGGTTGGAAGCGGTGATTAAGGCTCAGCAGCCTACGCACGGAAGATCGCGCCGAGCTTTTTTCCTAAAATGAGGCTGGTTCCAATAATTGCAACCGCAAGAAATGCCATCGCCCACACCCCGAGGGCGCTGGCCAAATAGCGCCCCTCGCCGAGCAGTTGGTAAAGCTCGTAGATTGCCTTGGTGATCGGAAAGTCCTGCTGCTTCTGGGCAAGAATGAGCGAATCACTGACCTCCAGCATCGCAAACGAAAACGCAAGCAAGCCGCCCGCAATAAGGTTCGCAGCAATGAGAGGAATGGTGATTCTTCGGAGGGTTCGCAGCGGTGGGCAACCGAGATTCTGCGCGGCCTCCTCAAGCGTGACACTCGTCTGCTGAAATCCAGCCGCTGCGGAGCGCACCACATAGGGCAGACGGCGAACGGAATAGGCGATGACCAGAATGATCAGCGGATCGATCGTGGGATTCAGAAAGGCAAAAGGTTTCCCCTCCTGGGTCATGGCAAGGTAGCCGAAGGCCAATACAAGACCCGGGACTGCGAGAGGGAGCATCGCCATGGCATCGAGTATCTGCCGGCCCGGGAGGCGGGTTCTGACAACGACAAATGCGATGGCGACACCGAGGACCATATCGAGGATTGTGGCAAGACCCGCGTATTTGAGGCTGTTCTGGATCGAGGGAAGTGTGAGGTTGTGTCCCAGAGCCGCCTCGAAATGGGAAAGCGTCAATCCGCTTGGCAAAATCGTCTGATACCAATCAGTGGAGAATGCAACGAGGATGACGCCGATGTGGGGAAGGATGGCAAGAAAGGTCACCAGACCAAACAACCCCGAACAGAGAAGCCCCAATGCCAGACCTGCTTTTCGAGGTCCTCCCTGACTTGTTGCTTTGGCCATCATGGAATAGGAGTCACGACCGAAGAGGAGCTTACTCCCGACATAGAGAAGAACCGTCGAGCAGAGGAGCACGACCACCAGCGCGAACGGAAATGGATTTCCACCAATGTCCTTGATGCCATAAAAGATCTGCACCGAGGTGACGCGTGTGAAATCAAACATGAGCGGGACGCCAAGTTCGGTGAACGACCAGATAAAAACGATCGTCCCTCCGGCAAAGATACCGGGTATGATAAGAGGCAGCGTGATGCGGCGGAACTTGCGAAGGCCCCTGCAGCCCAGATTCTCCGCAGCCTCTTCCATCGCGGGGTCCACATTGGCGAGGGCGGCGAGGACATTGAGATAGAGAATCGGATAAAGATGAAGTGCGTTAAGAACAATAACGCCCCAAATCCTCCCCTCGCCGAGCCAATCGATCGGATGAGCGGGATTGAGACAACCAATGTCCTTCAGAAGAGCGTTCAAGGCTCCCTGCTGGCCGAGGATCTGCTTGATGCCGATGGCACCCACAAACGGAGGCATGATCATTGGGACCAGCACCAGTGAGCCGAGAAGGGATTTCCCAGGAAAAAGAAAGCGATCACTCACCCAGGCAAGAGGAATGGCGATGAAAGCAGCCAGTAGAGTGCTCCACACGCCCATCTGAAGAGAATTCCAGAGTCCCTCGAGGTAAAGCGGATTCCGGAAAACCTCGGTAATGTAGGAGATCGTGAATTTTCCGTCGGATCCGACAAATGCCCCGCAGAGCGTCTCGGCGATGGGCCAGAGAAAGAAGAGCGCAAAGAAGAGGGCCGTGAGAAGGAAAACGATTATGGAGAATTGCCGGCTCATTTTATGAAAGCCCCCTCCTTTGCGAGTTGGGCTGCTTCTTGGTATTGGAGGCGAAATTTGTCGGAGAGCTCCTTGGCAAGGCGGACTTCGTCGAGACGGTTTTTGGAGGACAATACTTCTTTGAGGATTGTTTTTGAGGACTCGTAATCGACCTCGGAAAGATCAGAGAATCTATCATAGGCTTCCCGGGGAAATCCCGCTTTCACCAGGGCCTGCCAGGCCTCGGTCTGCTCGTGGTGGATATCGAGACAGATGACCCTGATGATAAATGCCATCACGCGAAAGATGGGGGCGGTCCAGGCGGCGGTGTAAGTGAAAAGTCGGGCTTCCTCATAAGGCTGCACTTCAGGATCAGAGCGGAGGGCGGCATATTCCGGCGAGTAGAGTTCCTTGCGGATCGGGAGGCGGCGCAGTGCGTATTTCGAAGGTCCTCCCGGCGCTCCGACCTTGAAGTTCCAGAGTTTCTGACCTTCGAGCGAGAGGACGAAGGCAATAAACTCCTCGGCGGCTGCGCGATTGGGAGCGCCGCGTAGAAGGGCAATGGGATCGACGCCGACGGAGGAACCCCCGACAGGGGTGAAGTATTGAAGACGAGATGGTGCGTCGCCGCATTTCACCGCCTCGTTCTGAAAACGGCCGTAGAAATCAATGCACATTCCAATTGCGGCATCACCAAGGGAGACATCGAGCGGTATTTTTGATGCGGAATCGGTGAAGTAGCGGGCATTTGCGGAAGCTGCTTGGATGATCTCGAGACCGCGCGTCCAACCGAGAGCCAGAGTCTCCTCGTCGCTCCGACCTGTGGTTCGGACGAGTTCCTGCATTTGTTGTTGAATGACCATCTCAAACGCACGGGCGGCGGAACCGCTTTTGGTCGGATCAGCAAGAGCGACCTGACGATAAAACTCAGGCTTTGTGAGATCTTTCCACGATGAGGGGATTCCCTGAACGCCGAGGCGCTGGAGAGAGTCGGTATTGTAACAGATACCGAATGTGGCAAGACATGCTCCGATCCAGAGGGCGCGTGGATCGTAGAACTGCTCGCCCGAAACGCTTTGCGGAATGGAATCCTCCGCGAACCATTCAGGGTGGGCATTGACAACGTCGCTGGGAATCAGGCGCCCTGACTTAGCCTGCTGCTCAAAGTCGTAGGATCCCCCACCGAAGAAGAGGTCGATGCCGATACCAGTAGTGGAATTTAAGAATGACCTGCGCGCAGCCTGCGCAGGGGTGTCCGTGAATTGATCGTCGGGCAGTTTGATTTTGGAATCATCGAAGGCGGAGGCAACCTCGGCCGTCCAGCGTTTGCCCTGGGATGTCCATGCATATTGGAAGGCGGCGAGGTATTCCCCCGCGAGGTACCGAGAGATCTCGCTCGTTCCGCCTGGCAGCCTCCAGTCGATGCGGATCGAGCGTCCGGTTTTGATTTTGTAGTGGTTTACAAACGCCGTGGTGAATTCATGGCGGACGGCTTCATTGTGTGGGGAGATGATGACGAGCGCGTTGTCGGCATTCGCGAGAAGATTCTGTCGAGGCTTGAGCAGGAAGGGCACGGCCACTACAAAAGCGAGAGCCGCAAGCACCAGAAAGATCCTTGATCTCATGGAGGGCAGGGAAGTTTCACCACGAAGTCATGGTTTGAGAACCACGACATCAGCGGCGCTCGCAACAGCGAAAAACTCCTGTCCCTGGCAGCGCGCTGAGAGATGAGGGTTGAGTTCAAATATCTTCAAATCATTATGCGCCGTGCGGAGAATGTATTGGGCCACCTCGCCAAGGTAGATCGATTCGCCGATTCGCCCCTTCACCGCATTGACAGCGGCAGGTTCGCCACGAAGCGACCAACTTTCAGGGCGAATACTGAGTATCACCTCATCACCAGCAGAAGGCTTCCAGTCAGGATCGCCCAGAAATCCCTCAAAAGGACCCCCGACTGTTTCAATAACTGCTTTCGCCCCATCAAAGGATAGCATTTTGCCTTTCAGAAAATTCGTTTCGCCAATGAAGTCAGCAACCACGCGGGTTATGGGCCGCCGGTAAACCTGCTCGGGTGTTCCGATCTGGGCGATACGACCGCCTTCTAGAACGGCCATTCTATCCGAAATCGAGAGAGCTTCCTTTTGGTCGTGGGTGACATAGATCGCCGTCAAACCGTTCTCTTTGCAGACGCGGCGGATTTCCGATCGCATTTCGAGGCGAAGGCGGGCATCGAGGTTTGAAAGGGGTTCGTCGAGCAGAACGCAACGGGGACGTATCACCAAGGCCCGGGCAAGAGCGACACGTTGCTGCTGCCCGCCGGAAAGTTGGGCGATTTTACGTTCTGTGTATTGGCCCATCTGCACGGATTCGAGCGCCGCAGTCACTCGTTGACGGATGTCAGCAGACCGAACGCGACGCTCCTCAAGGCCAAAGGCCACATTTTCGGCAACAGTCATGTGCGGCCAGAGAGCGTAACTCTGAAACATCATTCCCGTATTGCGCTTGTAAGGCGGCAGATTGGTCACATCCTCGTCACCGAAAAGAATGCGACCCTCGTCAGGGATATAGAAACCGGCAATATTGCGAAGAAGGGTTGTTTTTCCACATCCGCTGGGGCCGAGGAGGAAAAACAACTCTCCAGGTTCGATGCGGAGCGTTATGCCGCTGAGAGCCACTGTGTCACCGAATTTTTTAACGAGATTCTCGATGGTGATCGCAATCATGCTCTGGTGGAAGTTTCAGATAGACGATGGCGGCAGATCCAGCCGCTCGCGTGAATCGATGAAATCAGCCCTCATTTATTGCGAAGTTGCCCTTTGCTACCGTGCCGTCGCCCCTCCGCTAAGGCAGGAGAGTTGGCCTCTGATAGGGAACCGCTTTTTGGCAGATCTGGATCGAAATCTTGCCCCTTGAAAAACGGATCACTCATGGCTGGGTGATATCTTTCGCCCCTTGAAAAGTCAACGATGAGCCCTCGATGAGCCATTTCCGTGCTCCTCTGGCGCGCTCCATGCCCTCTTCTCCCTAAAATGGCGCTATTTGCTGGGTTAGGAGCGGTTTTCTGCCGCTTATCTTCCAAGGTTCTTGTTTCATCCTTCATCATTTTGACTTTAGGCTTTAATTTTCCTTCTCATGGCCACCCGCAAAGCCCCCGCAGCAGCCAAGAACCCGAACCTCCACTTCGTCACCGGTAGTGATGAGGCGGAGGTGCGCAGGACAGCTCAGGGACTGGCTGCCTCACTTGCCCCTCCGGATGGTGGGGATTTTGGCATCGAGACGATCGAGGCTCCCGCCGATACGGTCGACTGCTCGATCGACATGGTGGAGAGGACTCTCCAAGCGGTACTCACTCTTCCCTTCTTCGGGGGGAAACTGGTCTGGATGAAGAGTGTCTCGTTCCTGAAGGATTCAGTTCAGGGCCGCTCGGAGGCAGTTCAGGAGGCATTGGAAAAGCTCCTCAAGACACTCGAGGAGGGACTCCCCGCAGGGGTCACGCTGCTGATCAGTGCTCCGGAGCCGGATAAAAGAAGGGGCTTTTATAAAAAGCTCTCGGAAATC
>CANIBV010000025.1 GCA_947466005.1 Spartobacteria bacterium
GTTGAATATCTTTCCGGGGTTCAGGATGCCATGCGGGTCGAACGCCTCTTTGATCTCTCGGATCATCGCATAACAGCGGTCGCCGATCATCTGCCGGAGAAACTCTCCCCGCAAGCGACCATCCCCGTGCTCTCCGCTCAGCGAGCCCCGGTATGATTTCACGAGTGTCGCGACGTCCTCCGCCACCTGGCGAAATAGGCGGACCCCTTCCCGCTGATGCAGACTGAAGATGGGCCGCATATGAAGCTCCCCGGTCGCGGCATGCCCGTAATACACACAGTCGATCCCATGCTTCTGCATGAGTGCGCCGAAATCACGGATGTAATCGGGCAGCACCCGCACATCCACGGCGGTGTCCTCCGCCACCTCGCGGGGCTTTTTATCGCCCGGCACGTTGTTGATCACGGCCTGACCGGCCCGGCGGAGATCCCAGACGTTGCTGGATGCCGCTCCTCGCAGGACGGGATAGGCGTAGCCTAGTCCGGCCGTCTGCAGGGCACGCTCGACGTGGCTGATCGTTGCCTCCAGATCAGCGGCGCTCTCCCTGCGGAATTCCATGACAAGAATGGCGGCGGGATCGCCCACGATGAAATCCCGCTTCCGCGCGAGATCCAAATTCTGTTTGCTGCAATCGAGGATATGTTGGTCGATCAACTCGCAGGCTGAAGGCTGGAACTCGAGCGCGATCAGATTGGCCCGCAACGAATCTTCAACGCTGTGGAAATGCCCGCAGATCAGGGCCTGGTGAACGGGCGGCAGTGGGTTGCAGGAAAGCTCGATTTCAGTGGCCACAAAGAGAGTGCCCTCGGATCCGGCAATCAATCGGCAGAAGTTGAACGGCTCCTCGCTCTCCTCATCAAGGGAAGAGCTCTTCATCAGCAGGTCCAGGGCGTAGCCGGTGTTGCGGCGCGGAATCGATACCAAGGGGAATTGCCGCGTGATCTCCGCGCGGTTTTCCCCGCTGCCGAGCATGTCTCGGACGGTCCGGTAGACGCCGGATTCCAGGGTTTCCCCACGACATTTCTCTCGGAATGCTTCCGGGGTAAGCGGCTCAAAAACCACCTCGCTGCCATCGCTCAGAAGTCCGCGCAAGCGCACCACGTGGTCGCGCGTGCTTCCGTAAATCACCGAATTGGAACCACAGGAGTTGTTCCCGACCATGCCGCCAATCATCGCCCGGTTTGCCGTCGACGTCTCCGGTCCGAAAAAGAGCCCGTGCACGGCAAGCGCGGCGTTCAGTTCGCTGCGGATCACTCCCGGCTGGACGATCACCCGCGCGCGCTCGGTATCGATCTTGAGAATCTTCGTGAAATGCCGTGACAGATCCATCACCAACCCGGTTCCGACACATTGCCCGGCGAGCGAAGTGCCAGCGGTGCGGGGAATCAGGCTGAGACGGTTGCGTGCCGCCCAGAGAATCAGCCTCCGGATATCTTCGGGGGATTTAGGCCAGGCCACCCCGAGGGGCATTTCCTGATACTCCGACGCATCGGTTGCGTAGAGGCGGCGCATCGTCTCATCGAAAGCGACCTCCCCGTCGAAGGGTTGGGACAGGAGTTCTTCCTGCGCCGCTGTAGAAGACTGGTTGATCATGGTCGTTCCTTCAGGGCAGCGTTCATTTGTAGATTCCAGCCACAAAGGAAGGGGAAGGCCGCACGCTCAATCCTGAGGCAGAAGCCCGTCGAAGACTTCGGCGTTATGCTCACCCAGTCCCGGCGCCGGCCGCGCGGAGAGGGGGCGCTGGCGATCAAACGAAATCGGGAGGCCGACGACCCGGAGGCCATTTTCAGGGAGGTCTTGCAGGATACCCACGGCGGCAAGCTGCTCGGAATCAGCAAGCTCTTTGATGTTGTTCACCGGCGCGCAGGGCACGCCGACAGCCTCCAGGGAGGAGATCAAGGCATCTCGCGTTTGGAGCGCGACGGCCGCGGACATCGTGGGAATCAGGGTTTCCTTGTTTCGTACCCGCTGGGGCGCGGTCTGAAAACGGGGATCGGCGCTCCATTCAGGATGTCCGAGCACGGCGGAGCAGGATGCAAACATCCGGTCGTTGCCCGCCGCAATCACCAGGGGAAGATCAGAGGCTTCAAAGACCTGGTAGGGAACGATGAACGCACTGCCTGTGCCGTGCCTGCCGGGGATGCGTCCGGTGGCAATGTGGGCGTTCAAAGGTCCCTCCACCCAATGCACCGCTGTTTCAAAGAGCGAGGTATCGACGATGGAGCCGCGTCCGGTAAGGTCGCGTTTCCGGAGGGCGCCTAGGGCCCCGATCACGCAAAACATACCAGTGGCTTTGTCGTTGATCGATGCCCCGCTGAATGTTGGCTCGTCCTCGGGGCGTCCGGTGATGCTCATGATTCCCCCGTAAGCCTGCAGGAGGGGATCGAAGCCGGGATTCTTGCACATCGGTCCGGTCTGACCGAAGGCCGAGATGTTGCAGTAGACAAGTCTCGGAAAACGGGCGCACATTGTTTCTCCGTCGATCCCGAGTTGCTCCACCAGTCCGGGCCGCAATGTCTGGATGAGGATATCCGCCGTCGCGCAAAGCAGGTTTAACTTTTCGACGTCCGCCGCCGACTTGAGGTCCAGCGTGACGCTACGCTTGTTGCGGTTCTGGGAATGAAAGTAGAGGCTCGTTAGGCCGTCCGGTCCAAACGGAGGGCCCCATTGGCGCGCGTCGTCGCCGCCGTTGGGCTTCTCCACCTTGATGACATCCGCCCCCATGTCAGCCATGATGTTCCCGGCGAGCGGACCGGCCAGGGCGTGGGCGATTTCAATGACTCTCACTCCGGCGAGGGGTAGGGATTCGCCGGTGTTCATGGCTGCATATGGAGGCCCCCGGAAACCGTCATGTTTTCTCCGGTGATGTACACGGCGGCGTTGGAAATAAGGAAGGCGACCATGTTGGCAGCTTCATGGGGTTCGGCGTAGCGCCCCAAAGGAATGCGGGCCAGGGTTTGGGCGGCATATTTTTCGCTGCGGAGGACTTCGGTCATCGGTGTGTTCACAGTTCCAAAGCCGACGGAATTGCAGCGGATGCCATACTTCGCCCACTCCACAGCCCCCGTCATGGTCAGTCCGAAAAGTCCGGACTTGGCGGCTGCGTAGTTGGCCTGTCCGAAGGAGCCGCGTTTCGCGCCTGTAGAGGAAATGTTGACAATCGAGCCTGTCGTCCCAGCAGGCTGGGGGACTTCCTGGCTGCTCCTGCTGAGCATGTGACGGCCGACCGCCTGCATCATGAGATAGCATCCGGTGAGGTTCACATCGATCACATCGAGCCACTGGCTCGATGTCATGTTTTCCAGGCGGGCCGGGCGGGTGATGCCGGCATTGTTGACCAGCCCGTGGACGGCTCCAAACTTTTCCACGGCTTCTTCGACGCACCGTGCGGCGAAGGCTTCGTCCGCCACATTTCCGGCGCAGGCGATCGCACGATCCAGCGGAAATCCTGCCAGTGCGGCCGCAAGGATTTCTTCATTCCTATCCACCAGCACGATGTTCGCTCCGAGGTCCGAGCAAAGGCGGGAAATGGCTTGGCCGATGCCTTGGGCGGCACCGGTGACGATGACCGTGCGCCCGGAAAGGTCCATGGGATTCACGCTTGCGCTCATGGTCGCTCCTTTCCGAAGACGACGGTGCCTGAGGACGAGAACATTCCGCCAACTCCGTGAGCCACCGAGATTTTCACATCGGGCACTTGAGCTGGGGCTGTGCCGCGCACCTGCCGGACGCTTTCCTGCAAGGCGAACATGCCATACATGCCGGTGTGCGTGTAGGAAAGGCCGCCGCCGTTGGTGTTCATAGGGAGCTTTCCGCCAGGTCGCGTGTTGCCTTCCCAGATGAAGTCTTTGGCCTCGCCGCGGCCGCAGAAGCCCAGATCCTCCAGGCCATATAAAGGAAGGTGAGCGAAGGCATCGTAGATCATGAGATGGCTGACATCCGCGTGGCTGACCCCGGCCATCTTGAGGGCGGTCGGGCCGGCGACTCGGAACGCGCGCGATGAGGTGAAGTCTTCCATCTGCGATACCATGGTCGTCTCGACGCTCTCGCCGCTGCCGAGGAGATACACAGGAGGCGCGGGGAAATCGGTGGCACGCTCTGCGGCGGTGAGGATCAGTGCGCCGCCGCCATCGGTGACCGGGCAGCATTGGAGAAGGCGGTAAGGGTAGGCCACCATGCGGCTGGCCAGCACCTCTTCCACGGTCACGCGTTCACGAAACAAGGCGCGGGGATTTTGCGCCGCCCACTCGCGCTGTACCACGGCCACCATAGCCAGGTGCTCGTGTGTCGTGCCGGTGGCTTTCATGTAGCGGAGCACGGGAATAGGAAAGAGTGTCGCCGGCCCTGCAGGCCCAAACGGGGCCTCAAACTGTCCCGCTAGGCTTTCGGGCTC
Organism: Spartobacteria bacterium; assembly: GCA_947466005.1. GTDB lineage: Bacteria > Verrucomicrobiota > Verrucomicrobiia > Chthoniobacterales > UBA6821 > UBA6821. Next base: position 4,394 of record CANIBV010000025.1, read on the forward strand.
CGGAGGACGGGGCGTGGCGTTCACCCGCGATTTCCCGCTTTCCCCATGAGTGATCAGCACCGTGGTGGCATAGCCCGCGGCAATCGCCGCAGCCGCATGGCGCACATGCAGCATGAAGGAGCATCCGCCCACACCCGTCCCGTCCACCCAACGAGGGGTGATGCCGAGGTAATGCGCGATCTGCTGGGGCATCATCTGGCCGACGCAGGCGAGTCCGTCGATATCCTTGGGCTGGAGGCCGGCATCGGCCATGGCGTTGAGCGCTGCGTCCGCGTGCAGCATGATCTGCGACATGTCCGGGACGACCCCGATGCGGGAGGTTTCCGCCGCTCCCACCACGGCAACAGATCCGGGCTTGTAAGCCATTATGCGCCCTCCTTCAATGGACGGAAGAGCGGCAGGGAAATACTGTCGTCTACGGGGCGAAAGACGACCTCCAGTGGCATGTCCAGCTGCAGGGCCTCGGGAGTCTGCGGGCATTCAACAATGTTTGCCATCATGCGCGGCCCCTCCTCCAACTCGACCACGGCAATGGCGTACGGCGGGGTGAATCCCGGCACCTCGCGGTGATGGATGACATAGCTGTGGAGGGTGGCACGCCCGGAGGCCTCGAAGACAGAAACCGAGCGATTTCCGGTGAACGGGCTGAACGGGCGCGGCGGGAAGTAGGCGCGCCCTGTGTCGGGGCAACGTTGGAGCAGCAGTTTCCCGTTCTTGCACCCTTCCCAGAAATGCATCGTCTCGGGCGTCGGCTTCGGCTTGCTGCCAGTAAATGGTATTTCAGCCAACTCGGATAATGGCAGAGAGAATGGATGAAGCGATTCCATGTGGAAAGGGCACAAATTTCTCTGTGAGGATTGAAAAAGTCAAGACGCGGCAACTGGCAACTTTAGCCAGAACCGTCGTGAATGGGCCGCCCGCTCTGGATGGGATCGGTGTTGCAGTAGCGACTGGGACAACTATTGGCAGGGCGATTCGTCCCCACCGAAGCAAGTGGAGCGTCGCCACGCTTGACTTCCCCGCTGGTTTTCCCGAGACCCGATCCATGCCAAGCCGCAAGTCAGAGCTCCGCGTGAGCGGGGTTGCCGTTCTGCGGGAGAGTCTGCTGGATCTATGCCGCGCCGGCCGCTGGCCGGAGCTCGAGCCTTTGCCGGTAACCCGCTTTCTGGGGCAAAGCTTCGGGATTTCGAATGTCAGCGCCTTTCGCGTCCTGAACGAGCTCAGTGATTCCGGCCGGATTTGGCGTGCGTCCAACGGCCGGTATTTTCTTCCAAAGGCCCGACGTTTGTTGGACAAGCCCCTGCCGCTGGCCTGCCTTTTCCGCCGCTTAGAGCGGTGGACCGAGGTGGGGAGGGAAATCATGCAGGGCGTTGACGGGGCCTGCGGAGATCTTGACCGGGCCTTGTTGCTGGTTCACGACCGGGTGCTTTTCCGGCAGCCCGATGCGCTGGCCCGGGCATCGGTTGGTTCGGGCCGCGAACTCGGCGCGGCGATCGAAGATTTTCTTCTCATCCATTCCGGGCGGATCGACGGGGTCATCCTGGACGAGCTCTGGCCGGATCGCGTTCTGGCGGGATTCAAGGATCGCCTCCGGTCGGGAGTGGTCCTCTATCGCCGCACGAAGCTCCCGTTCCTTGGCTGTGTCTGCGGGGACGCAAAGGCGGCGGCGAGGCTTGCGGTGGACCACGCGCTGAAATCGGGGTTTCAGGGCTTGGTCCTCCTCATGCCGGCCGGCCCGTATCAACCGTCGGATGAAATGGCTGCCGAACTCCTGGTGGCGGCGGCCGGACATTTTTCCAAGCCTCCCGTCTTCGAGATTGGATCCCCCAAGGATTGTCTCCTCCTGACCGCCTTCCTCAAGAAGCAGCGCAAGAGGCTGCTTGTTGTGGGCACCGAGGATAACGCGGCGGTGGTTGCCTTAGGTGCAATGCGCGACGCGGGGATCGATGTGCCTGGGCGCGCGGGGCTGCTGAGCACGATGGGCAGCCGGATCGCGAGGGACAGGGAGATCACCGTCGCCGGGTTCAATTTTCAGCAGATGGGTGAGGAGGCCTCCCGAATGGCCATCGGCGGGACGCTGCGTCATGCCGCGCTTCCCCCGGTCCTCGTCCCCGGCATCACGACCTGAGGCGTCCACAGGGGAAGATGGCCTTGACGTAACAAAAACGTATTTGTTACATGTTTGCCATGCAGCAAATCGTCCTGGCTGGAGGCGGGTGTATGGGGGCCATGCATGCGAAGGTCTATCGCCTGCTGCCCGACGCGTGCATCGCAGCGGTTGTGGACCCGCGCGGGGAGAGGGTTTTGGAGGGTCTCTGCGCCGACGCCAACGTGCCGGTCTTTCCCGATCTCGCAGCCGCCCTGGAGCGGGTGGAATGTTCTGCTGTTGATATCTGCCTGCCCACCGACCTGCACCGGGAGACTGCCCTTTTGGCTCTTGCTGCCGGCAAACATGTCTTTTGTGAAAAGCCCATCGCGCTGACCAGGGAGGATGCGGCGGCCATGACCGCTGCCGCGCAGTCGGCGGGGCTGCAGATGATGGTGGGGCACTGCATCCGATTTTGGCCCGAATACCTTGAGCTGAAGCGGGCCGTGGACTCCGGGGAGTACGGGCGATTGGTCTCCCTATCCATGGACCGCCGCACGGGACGTCCCGGCTACAGCATTGGAAACTGGGTCAACAGGCCCGAGCGCTGCCTGGGGGCCGCGCTGGACCTGCACATCCACGACACGGATTTTCTCCTGCACCTTCTCGGCTGCCCGGAGGCGGTCGTTTCGCAGGGCCTTCGTGATGAAACCGGCTGGAGCAGCATCTCCACCCAATATGTTTACGCGCAGCGCATCGTGGTGGCGGAGGGCGCGTGGAACTACCCGGAAAAATGGGGCTTCCAGATGCGGTTTCATGCGGTCTTCGAGCGCGGCGTTCTGGAGTTCGATTCCAGCGCCAAGGACACGCTGATGCTCACGGCTGGCGATTCCTCCGCCGCCGCTGTCCGTCTGCCGGAGCCATCCGGAATGTCCCCGGCCGTGCGAGAGCAGATCGCTTCTCTTGGCGGCTACTACCACGAGCTCGACTATTTCGTGGATTGCCTGGAGCGCGGCGAACCGGTCGCCATCAGCACCGGCGCGCAGGCCGCCGAATCCCTGGCTCTCGTTCTTGCCGAGATCGAGTCCGCCGCCTCGGGAAAGATCATCACATTAAAAAAATCATCATCATGAAAAAAATCGCAATTGTCGGAATGGGGTTCATGGGAACCATGCACGCTCAGATTTACAATCAGCTTCGCGATGCCACGCTGGTGGGGGTCGTGGACAAGCGGCAGGCCAAGGCCAGGCAGGCTCTCGCGAAGATGGGGATCCAGGCGCCGGTCTTTGGAACATTGGATGCCATGCTCTGTGCGTGCGACGTGGATGCCTTGGACATTTGCCTGCCGACCGACCTTCACGCGCGGTTTGCGCTTGAGGCCATCGCGGCGGGCAAGCATGTCTTCTGCGAGAAGCCGCTCGCGCTCACGAAGGCCGACGGAAAGAAAATCGCGGAGGCCGCCAGGAAGGCGGGCGTCTTTTTGCAGGTCGGTCAGTGCATCCGATTCTGGCCGGAATACATGGCGCTGGAGGCCTTCGTGAAATCCCGCAAGGCCGGCAGGTTGCTGAGCCTGTCGCTGCAGCGCCGCGCCGGAAGGCCGACTTATAGCGAGGGGGATTGGCTCAACGACAGCCGACGGTCCGGCGGTGCCGCGCTCGACCTGCACATCCACGATACCGACTTCGTGCACCACCTGCTCGGGTGCCCGGAAGCCGTCACCTCCTCAGGCACGCTAGACAAGTCCGGCTGGAGCCACATTTTTACGAATTACCATTTCAAGAAGGTAGCGGTGACCGCAGAGGGCGGCTGGAATCTTCCGGCGAACTGGGGGTTCCAGATGGCTTTTCAAGCCGTCTTCGAGCGGGGAGCTGTGGAGTTCGATAGTGGGGCCAGCCCGACCCTGAGCGTCACGATCGGCGCGGGGAAGAAGCGCGCGCTGCCTTTCACGAACCCCGGCGCGGGCGAATCCTCAACCGGCGCGGGAAACCTTTCCTCGCTGGGCGGCTACTACAACGAGCTGGCCGCATTCGTCTCGTGCCTCCAGCGCAAGCGGGCACCGAAAATCGCCACGGGAGCACAGGCGGCCGATTCGCTTGCCACCGCTCTCGCGGAAATCCAATCCGCCGCCACCGGGCGCACGGTCAAACGATAACCAACCAAGAAAAGAATTTCGAATTCCTCTACATAAACACACCACCACCATGAAAAAATCTGTCGGCATTTGTTGTTTCTACGGAAACTGGAGCATCGAAGAAAAATTCCTCCTCGCGAAGGAGGCAGGATTCCAGGGATTCGAGATCGACCTCAGCGAGGACGGCCCGGTGAATCTCAAGAGCACGAAAGGTGAGCTGGAAGCGTTCCGTGCCCTCGCGGAAAAGCATGGCCTCGAGCTCAGCGGCTTGATGTCGTTCCTCTACTGGGGGGCTAATGCCGCCAGTGCGGACCCTGCGGTCCGTGAGAAGGCCGCGACAATTCTGGCGCGGCAGATCGAGTGCGCGCGGCATCTCGGCATCGACACGATCCTCGCCGTCCCCGGCGCGGTCGGGGTCGATTTTATCCCGGGTTCGGAAATCGTTCGCTACGACACGGCCTATGAACGCGCCACGGACTTCATCAAGGCGGCGCTTCCTCTTGCGGAAAGTTCCGGCATCACGATCGCGGTGGAAAATGTCTGGAACAAATTTCTGCTCAGCCCGCTGGAAATGCGCGCGTTTGTGGACCAGTTCGACAGCAGGAATGTCGGCGTCTATTTCGACGTCGCGAACACCCTGGCCTTCGGCTATCCAGAGCACTGGATCGAAATCCTCGGCCCGCGGATCAAGCGCGTCCATTTCAAGGACTACCGCCGCAACGTGGCGACGGTGGACGGGTTCTGCGACCTGCTCTCCGGCGATGTGGACTGGCCCGCGGTCATCGCGGCCCTCCGCAAGGTCGGCTACGAGGGCTGGGTGACGGCCGAGATGATCCCGCCGGTGCCCTTCTACAAGCACTGCCCGGAGGTCCTCATCCACACGACCTCGCGCGCGATGGATGCCATCCTCAAGCTCTGAGCTATGATCGCACTCGCCGCCGCCGCCCACCCGGACGACATCGAGTTGATGATGGCCGGGACGCTCCTGCGCCTGAAAGACGCGGGCTGCGAAATTCATCTCTGGAACCTCGCGAATGGCTGCTGCGGGTCGAACACGCTTTCCAGGGAGGAGGCCGCCGCCGTCCGCTGGGCGGAAGCTCAGGCCTCTGCCAAACTCGCGGGCGGCACCGCGCATCCACCGCTTTTCAACGATCTCGAAATTTTCTACGACACACCCTCGCTCGCGCACGTGGCGTCGGTCATCCGCCGGATCCAGCCTGACATCATCCTGACCCAATCACCGCAGGATTATATGGAGGATCACGAGAACACGAGCCGGTTGGTGGTCGCCGGGGCATTCACACGGGCCATGAGAAACATGCCCGCAAATCCTCCCTCGGCACCCTGCGACAAACCGGTCGCTGTCTATCACGCGCTGCCCCACGGGCTCAACGACGCCCTCCGCCAGCCCGTCGAACCACATTTTTACGCGGACATCGGGCAGGCGCTCGTCCGCAAGCGCGCGATGCTCGCCTGCCACGCCTCACAAAAAGAGTGGCTCGACGTCACCCAGGGAATGGATGCTTACCTCAACGAAATGGAGCGGATGAGCCGCGACGTCGGCCGCATGAGCGGGAAGTTCGAATTTGCTGAGGGCTGGCGCCGCCACTCGCACCTCGGCTTTGCAGCCGAGAATTTCGACCCGATAGCAGACCTCCTTAATTCTTAATTCTTTAACCTTAACACCTGCTCCCCATGCCTAGACCAATCAGCAAACTCGCCCCCGACTGGTGGGACTACACGACGCTCGAACCCGACCTGCTCGCCGATGCGGCGCGGATCGATGAGAAGAGGCTGAAGGGCCTTGCCCGGCCTGGGTTCACGATCCACTTCTACGACACGATCCAGGAATTCTACGCGGCAGAGGCTCTGGAATACATCGACGCGTGGCGGCAGAGCACGCCGGATAATCCCGCCGGCATCTGCGGACCGATCGGGCCGACCGAACAGCTTCCGATTGTCGCGCGCATGGTCAACGCGCTAGGGATCAACCTCAAAAAACACGATGCGCATTTTTGGGGAATGGACGAGTGGGTGATCGACGGGAAAACGGTGGATACCACGCACCCGCTGTCGTTCGCCAAAGCCGACAGGGATCTCTGTTTTGACCGCATCGAAAAAGCCCTGCGCATCCCGGAGAAGAATCTCCATTTTCCGAGCGGCGATCTGACGGCCTACAGTGATAGCTACGATGGCATCCGCTGCGTGGTCATGCAGGGTGGACAGGGCGAGATCAAGCACTGGGCGTTCAACGATCCGCTGCCCCGTGCCGGAAAATTCATGTCGGCCCCTCCGACCCCCGAAGAATACCGCAAGCTCGGTACGCGGGTAGTGAAACTGCATCCGGTAACGATCATGCAGAATGCGCGTACGAGTGGCGGCGGCAATGTGGCGCTGGTCCCGACCGAGGCCGCGACGGTCGGCCCCCGGGAAACATGGAAGGTCGAGAAAGTCTCGATCTGGCATCCCGGCCACCATGACAATCCCTTCGGACTTCGCCTCAGCGCGCTGATGATCTCAAAGCGGATCCCGGATTCCAGCGTCCCGATGTCGCTGCTCGCCGATCACCCGAACGTCCACTTCCACTACCTCCGCACCGGGATCGGCACCGTGGAGGTGCAGATGCATTGAAAAGGCTGGACGGCCTCACCGCGAAAGATAAAGCGCGAGAGGGAGCGAGGCGGCCGCGCAAATTGTGCTGAGCACGATCGACCGGGCAGCAAGCGGTTCGTCCCCACCCATCTGCTGAACCGTGACAAACGAGGACGCGGCGGTCGGACAGGCCGCGAGGACAAGGGCGATTGTCAAGTTGTTGCCCGCAATGCCGAAGAGCGGGGAAAGAAGATAGACGAGCAAAGGAAAACACAGGTTCTTGAGCAGGGCTGCCACCAGAATTCCGTCGAACCGATTTCCTAGTTTCGCCTGGGCGAGGGAGCCGCCGATGCAGAGAAGCGAGATGGGCACGGCCGCGCTGCCAAGGGAATCGAGCGTGCGATCCAAAATAACCGGAATCTGGGTTCCGGTGAATGCCAGGGGCATTCCCGCCATGCCAGCAAGGATCAAAGGGTTTGTGAAAATCGAGCGTAGAAGCGTTCGCAGGGGGTTCTGCGCCCTCTCCCCGATGCTTAAAATGACGACCGCGAGTGCATTACAAACGGCCGTCAGGAAGGCCATGGTGATGATGGCTGTCGAAAAGGCTTCCTGCTTTCCGGGAAGTCCCTCAAAGGCGTAGACTAGTACAGGAATCCCGATATAGGCAAGGTTGCCTCGGAATGCTGATTGAGACAGGGTTCCCTTTGAGGCGTGAGGCAAGGAGAGGATGCCGGCGCTGATCCACCCCCCCGCCGCCATGAGGAGAGTGCCGATCACCAGCACGCCCAGCAGGGCAAATGTCGCCGATCCGGGCCTTTCGGCGTGGGCGACGGAACGAAATAAGAGCGCGGGAAGAGCGACCCAAAAAACTAACTTATTCAGGTCGCTCATGAAGTCGCGCCCGAGAAATCTCAGGTGCGCCAGAAAAAGCCCGATCAACACGAGCAGCAAAATAGGGGCGAGGATTTGATTCATCCCGAGCCGATAATATTCGCGCTTCTGGAAAGAGGCGTCAATGTCGCAGAGACTGGCATGCGGATATAACCAGCTGTCGTGCTCCTCGAAATTGCTAAATAAAAACACTGGCGGCGAGGCCGCGATCACGCCCTTGGCTCATGACGCTTAACCGGCGGCGGTGCCATCGCGGTACTGGTCATCATTTGTTACCAAGTCAAAGATGTTGTACTGGAGCCTGCAAGTGAGAGATTGAAGCAGTGAGTAAAGTCCTCCTTTCAATCGTCAAACGTGAAGAACTCGGACTGCATGGCAAATATTCTTATGAGGAAATGAATCCCACGCCCGAGTTGCCGATCCGCACCACGGAAGGCGCCCCCTACATCAAGTGGTTCTATCTCCAGAACACTTCCAATGCCGCGCTCATCAACTGCACGCTGGGGGGGCCTCTTTTCAGCCTTTATCTGGGAGCCCTTGGTCTCGATGCCGCCCGCATCGGCATGGTGGTTTCCTTGTTTCCCTTCATGCAGGTTCTGGCGCTCGCTTCCGGGGGCCTGGTCGAAAGAATGGGATTCCGTCGCGCTTTCGTGGTCTTTCACGGAGTGCGGAAGTTTTTTGTCATCGCCCTGGCGGCCGCACCCTGGGTGCTGACCATGTGGGGGCCGACTGTTGCTTTCGGCTTTGTTGCGGCGTGCGTGGCCGTGTTTGGCATTCTGCGCTCGCTCGGCGAAACGGCAATTTACCCCTGGATGAAGGAGTTCATTCCCGATGAATGCCGCGGGCGGGTTCAGGGAACCGCAGTGGTTTGGAGCGCGATCACAACGGTGCTCGGCATGCTGCTGCTGTCAGGACTGGTGCATGAAGGCACCAAGTTGGGCTGGAGGGCAGCGACCCCCTTCCAATTGGCTTTTGTGGTCCTGCCCCTGCTCGCGCTTTGCGGAGTCATGGGAACCTCCAAACTTCCCGGCGGACACCCCCCCAGAAGGCACAAGCCCCTGTTCCTCTTTTTTTGTGGACTGAAACGGGCGCTGCGAGATGCGAATTTCAGGCGGTTTCTGCTGGGCGATGCGATGATCGTCGGCATCAGTGCCCTTTTTGTGGGGTTGATGCCGGTCTATCTCCTGACTGTGGCGGCGTTCGACAGCGCTCAGATTCTCCTGCTTGGCATCGCGCAGATGGCGGGCGCGGTTTTCTCGGGATATTTCAACGGGCGGGCCGTGGACCGTCTGGGGAGCCGCCCTGTTCTTCTGCGGATTTTGGTGGGATTTGCGCTGCTGCCCGCCCTTTGGCTTGCGTTGCCGAGCCTTGGCGGTTGGCGCATTCCCGTCGCCTACCTTGTTTATTTCCTTTTCGGCTTTGTGTACAATGGCGCGGCCATCGCTGTTGTGCGGATCCTCTACAACGGAATTGTTTCGCAGAAGCGCAAAACCGAATACCTCGCCGTCCGCTACGCGGTCTCCGGAGCCTTGGCCGGCTTTTTTCCGCTCCTGGGGGGCTTGAGTGTGTGCTGGATGGACAGCCTGGCCAAACACGGAGTCTGCTCCTACCTTCCCGCCTTTTTAGGCTGCATGCTGGCTTCCCTGATCGGCGTGATCGTGTTCCGTGGAATAGGAGTGGCCAGTACGGCAAGGTGAAATCCCTTCGCCGGCCTTGTGCGAGTGGTCACATTGACTGACCGGCGCAGAAAGCCTTGATCCGCCCGGTCACGGCCAATAACGTTCCCCTTTCGTGAAGATACTCTCCCTTACCAAGATCCAATCGGATGGAGCACATAATGCTTTCACCGGATTAGCCTTCTTTAAAAACACTTATTTTGTGGCATTTCGACATGGCGAGACCCACAACGCGAGGGGAGCGCATCAGATTCTGATGACCAGCCCTGACGGGGTGGCTTGGAAACGGCAGGCGGAAACCTCCTTTCCCACGCCGTCAGACCTTCCTCAGGGGACCCCGATGGATTTGCGGGACAATTATTTTTTAAATCTCGGGAGCGAGTTGCGTATTTACTCCTTCAATGTTTCACCCTTGGTCGACGATGAGTATATGCGTGCCCCCGGCACGACGGTTCAGGTCACAAAAGATGGGGTTGAATGGACTGCGCCCCGCGAGATTTTCAGCGGTGCAATCTTGTGGAAACCCATTTTTTGGAATGGCTCCTTCTGGTGTGCGGGCTACCGGCGTGTGCCAGTCGAGGGCTATGTGGTGGAGCTCTACAAATCTGCTGATGGATTTGTCTGGGAAAGAGGCTCCCGTATCGCCGTGGGCAACGAAACATTCCTCTCACCGCAGTCTGGAAACGTGCTCCGAGCCTACGTTCGCAACCAGAACGCCCCCCGGCACCTCGAAATCTGGGAGGCCGCCTCTCCGTTTTCTTCGTGGAGCAACGTAGGCCATGTCCCGAAAATCATCGAGGCTCCGCACATCATCGAAGCGGCTGGCCGCACTTTTCTGTTCGGACGGGAAGTGCCCGGGTTGGACCCTTCGGGGACCGCTCTAAAGCCGTTTCTGAGCCGTTCAAAGGTATGGGAAGTCGATGGTTGTAGGGTGTCGGAGGTCTTGGAACTGCCGAGCCTTGGCGACACGTCCTACTTTGGAACCGTTGTTTGTCCGGATGGGAGCATCCTGGCGAGTTACTACTCCCAGCATGAGAGGGAAACGAATACTCCTCTTGAAATGCGCGGCGGCAACGACAAGCCCGCGGATGTTTTCATTGCAAGGCTGGAGCCCTGAACTTGGGCGCCGCCTGCATGACCAAACCAACAAAACTTATTCAACAATAGAGAGAAGATCACCATGAACGAATTCCAATTTGAACCCCATGAAGTTGTTCCATTCCGCGACCGGGAAGCCATCGAGCGGGTGCGCCGAATCAAGCGGGAGGATATTACCCGGCACTCGAATCCCGATTTCCGCATCCACGTCGTGCGCGACAGCGAAATCGGTGCCATCACGCTGATCGATCGTTTTTACCGGCTGAAAACAGCCATGGACGAGGGGAGGGAAGTCGCGTTCATCCTGGGTAACCCGAATCCCGGCTATGTGAGCTTCGCACGGATGATCAACCGCTTTCAGTTGAACTGTTCCCGCCTCTGGGTTTTTGCCATGGACGAATGGGCCGATGAAGCAGGGAATATTGCGCCGGAATCTTACGAGCGTGGCTTCCGCCATGCCTTGCTAAAATATTTTTACTACGAAATCGATGAGAAGCTGCGCCCCCCCGTGTCGCAATTTCTTTCTCCAAACAACCAAAACATCGGCGACTACAGCCGGATGCTTGCCGACAGGGGAGGGGCTGATGCCTGTTATAGCGGTTCTGGGTGGGCGGGACATATCGCATTTATCGATCCGCGGACGCCGCAATGGTCGCGTGACCTTGAGGAGTTTAAGACCCAAGGTGCCCGGGTCGTGGATTTACATCCACTCACGGTTGCCCAAAATTCACTGCACAGCTCTTTTGGCTTCAGCGGCGATGTGGCCAGCGTGCCGCCCAAGGCAGCAACGATCGGGCCGGTCGATGTGTTGGGAGCAAAATACCGCTTGGATGTCAATTCGCTCAGCACGATGGGTACATTTTCCTCCTGGCAGCGGCTCATCACCCGCCTGGTCGCGCACGGCCCGGTCACTCCGGACATTCCGGCATCCATCCTGCAGACGGTTCCCACTGATTTTTACATGGCCGAGTCAGCAGCAGCAGACATCGAA
>CANIBV010000026.1 GCA_947466005.1 Spartobacteria bacterium
GATTCCCGTCCGCATAGTAAGGAAAGACATCGGGATAAAAGGTGCCCAGCACCGGCTTCTTTAGCACGTTTCCTGCCTTCACGTAGGCCATGAAATCCTCCCATTGGGAGAAGGCCATCACCGGTCGCTTCTGTAGTTCCTCCTCAGTCTGCTTGGCTGTCTGGAGATCGCCACTTGCGTAATTCTCCGTGGCGCTCATGTCATGGAACCACTTATTCCCGCCGCCCAGGATGATATCCGCCCGGGGACCAAGCTGGGAAACCATCATTTGGGCGATCTGCGCATGCTGATTTCTGTTAGGGCATTCCACCTCAAAGGGTGCAGGAGTGGCACCGGTGACTGAGTCATCGGTGATTGTACCCGTGGACCATCCAGCCTGGCGGGCGATATCGAGCAGGCTGGAGGGGGCATTCGTGGATGAGGCAGAAGCCATCCCTATCACGTGATTTTCCGCTTTAATCCCCCTCGCGAGAGCCGTAGCAGCGGCAGCGGAATCGGTCACCATGTCATTGGCCGAGTAAGTCGAAACAAAGGCCGTTGAGGGATAGTCATCCATCACCAAGCGGCTTTCCGCTCCACCAGCGTAGCAGCGGGCGGCTGTCAGCAACTCCTGGGAAGTGCCGTCGGAAAGCACAAAGACAATGCCACGGAGCGGCTGATGAGTTGCTGCTTCAAGAGCGGAGACGCTGAGGAAGAGTCCCAGCAGAAGGAAAATACGGCGCACTCAATCATTCAGCCCGAGACGATCCAAAAACTCAACCCTTCCTAATTCTCAGTCTTCCATCTGACAACTCAGGCCAGCATGGAGACGCTGTCGGCGTGCTGGCGGTCCCATCGGTTGGCCAATCCTTTCCAGAACGGGGATGACTCATTGCGAGCACGTCGCTCGTAGCCCTCACGGGCGGCGCGAAGACTCTCCAGCAAATCCATTGGATTTTTCTCCGCCCCCTGAAGTGCTTCCTTGGTCTTCGGACCGGCAATCCCATCGACAGGAAGCCCCAGGGCATCCTGCAGAATCCGGACGGCCCCGGTGGGGCCTCGATTGAATGCCGCATCCCGAAGGGCGAACTGGACGGCAGGTACCTCCGAGAGCATGGCTACGGGATTCGTGTACTTCTCGATATGGGAGGCCGCCGCATCTTCGGCCTCCTCGTATTTCCCATCAGCGATCAGCTTCTCGATGAGATCAAGAGCCTCGGGATGATAGCGGTCGTTGATTCCGGCAACCTCCCGTTCCCCTCCCCCGTCACCGGAAGGAAGATGGTAGACTTTCAGATGGCCATCGGCATCGCGCCGCGCTTCATAACCGACAATCTGGAGGGCTTGTTCGTGAGGGGTCATGAAGAGAGAGGATGTGCTTGGGTGAAATAAAAATGCCAGGGCCGAGTAGCGACACCTCGGATCATCACATTGCCAGACATCACCCTTCGTGTCACTGCCGCGTCGGTTAATGGTTGATGATTTCCATTCCTCATTTTGCATTTTTTGATTAGCTTGCCCCCATGACACCCCCAACCACCACGCCGGCCAAACTCAGCCCGATCGTTTACTTCATCGGCCTCACCGCCGCATTGGCCGGCCTGCTCTTCGGACTCGATATCGGCGTCATCTCAGGGGCCGAGGGACTCATCCAGAAGAGCTTTTCCATCACGGACAAGGTGATCGAACTCGTGGTCAGTTCACTTCTTTGGGGTGCCGTCTTCGGGACGCTGATCAGCGGCATCCTTTCCAACAGATTGGGCCGACGCGGCGCCATCTTGATCAGTGCCGTGATCTTCGTTGTCGGTTCGCTTGTGTGCGCGTTTTCGCCTGATGCCCACATGCTCATCCTCGCTCGTTTCTTCCTGGGGATCGCTATCGGGGTTGCCTCATTCACCGCACCCCTCTACCTCTCTGAAATCTCCCCGCAGCGTGTCCGGGGTGCGATGATCTCGATGTACCAACTGATGATCACCATCGGCATCGTCCTGGCCTTCCTGAGCAATACATGGCTTGCCAATTACGCCAACTTTGACTGGTTGCTCGGTGACCACTACAAGGCAATGTTGGGAGCTGGCAACTGGAGGGTGATGCTCGGCATCGTCGCTATTCCCGCTTTCCTGATGTTCCTCGGTGTCCTCTTCCTACCGGAAAGCCCCCGCTGGCTTTTCCTTAAGGGCAAGAAAGCCCTGGCGGTCTCTGTCTTCGAGATGATGCACCTTCCCAGTGACGAGATCAGCCGTGAGGTTGTGGCGATTGAGGAGAGCCTCAGGGTCAAGCAAAACGGATTCCAGATGTTCAGGGACAATCCAAACTTCCGTAGGGCCATCGGGCTTGGCATCGGCCTCCAGGTGATCCAGCAACTCACCGGGATCAATGTCATCATGTACTATGCACCGCGCATCTTCAAAATCGCGGGATTCACCAGCACCGAGCACCAGCTATGGGGCACCGTCATCGTCGGCATCACCAATGTGCTGGCTACCTTCATTGCCATTGCCTTCGTGGACAGACTGGGGCGCAAACCGATCATGTACACGGGATTCGCCGTGATGGGCGCCGCCATGGTCACCGTTGGCATCCTCTTCAATATGGATCTGGAGAAATCCCCCTCGCTTGGCATCTGGGCAATCGGGGCCCTACTTCTCTTCATCGTGGGATTCGCAATGAGTGCCGGCCCGATCATCTGGGTCCTCTGCGCAGAGATCTTTCCCCTCTCTGGGCGTGATCTCGGCGTGACCTTCAGCACGGCCACCAACTGGATCGTCAATGCCATCGTCGGAGGAACCTTCCTCACCCTGCTGAGCACGCTTGGCAACGGGAACACCTTCATGCTCTATGGTGCGCTGAATGTCCTCTTCGTGATCTTCTTCCTGTTCCTTGTGCCTGAGACTAAGGGTGTCTCCTTGGAAAAAATCGAATCGAACCTCCTTTCCGGCAAACCACTCCGACGCATAGGACGCTAAACCAATCTCCATGCGGAGAAAGAACAAGGTAACAGTGGCACTTCTAAGTGCTTTTGCCATCGTTCTCGCCTTCGGAACATTCGCGCGGGCGACGCTAGCGCCTCACGCCCCCAGCCTGTCTGTTCATGAGTCACGCTACGGCACGGTTACCAACGGCGATCGGAAGGAGAGCGTCCAGCGGTTGGAAATTCGAATCGTCAGTCACGCGGAGCAGGGAACCACGTATCAAGTACAGTGCTTCTTTCTTAAGCGCGGGAAGAAGGATGCACTAGTCACGGTTGATGACACGGTGATCTTTGACGTAGTGAACCCGCACGGCACCTATGAGGTGATTGCGCACCCGATCAAGGTAGCGGGTATGAGTTCATCAAAAGCCTCCGGTCGCTCCAAGTCCAAGTCTGTAAAATCATCCAAGAAATCTCATCCAGTCAAAGCACTGACAAGCGAATCCCCAAGAGAGGGATTCGTCGTGAGGATCCTCTGTGAGGGGGCGACCCTCCGGACACACTTCTCGGGTCATTCAGTGGAAAATCTCCTTGAGCAGGATCCAAGCTGCCTGGAGCAGGTGACTTTGAAAACATCAGCCCGCCATCTCGAGGCAAACGAACTCCTCAAGCGCTGAACCGATAGGCACCATATTCCTCACTCTTCGCTCTCCATCCAAAATCCCCGCGCCCTCAAGCGAGAATTAACCTAAGAGTCTAAACCGCTCCTCACCTTATTGTGCGTCATGACAAAAAAAGGCGACCCTTTAACAGGTCGCCTTTTTCTTTTGGAAGGAAATCTTCCCGTTACTTCATCAGGAGCATGGCGCGGGAGCGCTTGATCTCGCGGGTGATCTTACGGTGAAGGTGAGCTGCAAGACCGGTCAGGCGGCGGGGAAGGATCTTGCCGGACTCCGTGGTGAACTTCTTGAGGAGGTCCGGGTTCTTGAAGTCGATCGCGTCGGTGGAAACGTCCAGGCGACGGCGTGGCATGCATCGGTTGGCGCGGCGGAAGTTGCGGCTGCGCTGTTCTGTCTTTGGTGTGCTCATGATGGAGAGTAGGTTGAAAGGGCGGATTACTTGGTCTCGCGGTGGAGAGTGTGGCGCTTGAGATTCGGATTGTACTTCTTCTTCTCGAGGCGACCCGGGGTGTTGAGGCTCTTCTTGTTACGGGTGGTGATGTAACGGGAGACGGGCTTGCCCTCAGCAACTGCTTCGGTGCATTCGATGATGATGATGTCGCGGGCCATAAAAATTATTGGTTGGTTGACTGGTCGGGTTTAGCTGGTTTCGGTTGTTTCCTCATCTTCGCTCTCGGACTCTTCTTCGGTCAGTCCAAAAAGGGAAGTGATCTGCGGCCGAGCACTGTTATGGTGCTGGCGCTTTTCAAGCTCTGCCTGACAATCCACTGTGTAGCGGGTGAAAGGAAGGGCCTCAAGGCGATCGTGTTTGATCGGCTTCTCGCAAAGGTCACAAACTCCGTAAGAGTTATCCTCGATCCTTTTGAGCGCTTCGTCAATCTCGTAAAGAGACCCCTGCTCCTTGGAGAGCATACTGAGGGCGAAGTCACGATCGTAGGCATCGCTGCCGGCATCGGCCTGATGCATGCCGAAGGCGGAAGTTTCACTGCCGGCGTGGAGGTTGTCACGGGCAACGCCCCTCATGGCATCCAGAAGGGTGTCCTTGAGTTCGAGGAGACGCTGGCGCTGTTTGGTCAGGAAAGGGGTGAGCTTTAAGTTCTTGTTCACCAAAGGCTTCGTCACGAACTGCTGGGCAAGGACGCGATGGTTATCAGAGACGTCGACATTCAGTTTTGAACCCTTGGTTGGTGCCTTGGCCTTAGATGGCGCCTTCACGGGAGCCTTGACTGGGGCTTTTTTGGCGATCGGGGCCTTCTTGGCGACAGGCTTGGTAACTTTTTTCGCTACGGGTTTGGAAATCTTTTTCAATGCTTTCTTGGGAGCTGCTTTGGCTTTCGCTGCCGGTTTTTTGGCCGCAGGCTTCTTGGTGACGGCCTTTTTAAGGGGCTTTGCTACCTGCTTTGCGGCCTGTTTGGAGATTGGTTTGGAAACCTTCTTCACCACCTTTTTAACAGGTGCTTTCTTGGCTGGGGCCTTGGAGGTTACTTTTTTGGCGGGGGATTTTTTGGCCATAAAGAGGGTTGAAGAGGTGTTCTGTTTCGTGTTGGGGGTAAACTTGGAGGAGGGGCTTGTTATCTCCCTCTACGATATCTCGCAAGAGAATTCTGCCCGCTTTTCATCCGGGAACCAACTCCGATGGGCTGAAAGCGGTTTATTAAGCACTTTACTTAGGGAAGAGTGAGTCTGGCGGCCAGGATGCCCAGAAGCCCTAAACGGAGCGTCCAGAGAATGGTGCGGATCCAGTTGGTGGTGACGAGACGTTCCATTGATCGGGTGTCGGGTTTCTGTTCCAAGATGCCGTGCAGGGGGACTTGGAGGAGGAATGTGCTGGCCCAGATCAGGATCAGGCAACCAAGGGCGGCAAGGTAGAGGGGGTCGCCCGCAAGCGGCATTTCGGAACAGCCGATGAGTCGCGGGAACAAAAGCAGGGTCACCGCGCTTCCCAACTCCACGAGCATGAGGGGGGCGACCACCCACCCCGTCCGCACTGTGTTGGAGCGCTCGTACGCGGTGAAGCCCTCCCTGGGGATCTTCACAAAGAGCGGGTAGTGAACGATCTGAACGAACCAGATAATCCCGGTCATCATGGCTGTTGCCAGAATCTGAATCAGAAAGATCAGGAAGAAAGCATGCGGCAGATCGAGTCTCGTGGGCATTCCGGAAGCATAGTCAGAGGAAACGGGGATTGTAGAGAGAGGAGAGCCGACCTACTCTTCTTAACCTTTCATCTCTTTACCCGAGTCAGCACCCAACCATGAAACCACTCCCCGGCTTCCGAGACCTCTTTCCGGAAGATTTTGCGCGTCGTTCCTATCTGGTGGGACGCTGGCGCGAGACGGCCCGTCGTTATGGCTTCGTGGAGTTTGACGGTCCCACCCTGGAATCCATTGAGCTCTACCGCAAAAAGAACAGCGGTGGGGAGATTCTGGGTCAACTCTACGAGTTCACCGACAAGGGTGAGCGTGGAGTGGCTCTGCGCCCGGAGGTCACTCCGACGTTGGCCCGCATGGTGGCGGCCAGACACCGCGATTACCCGAAGCCGCTCCGCTGGTTTAATGTCGGCACCTGTTTCCGCTATGAGCGGCAGCAGCGTGGACGCCTGCGCGAGTTCCTCCAGTTCAATTGCGACCTCGTCGGTGATGCGACCCCTGCGGCCGATGCCGAGGTGGTGGCGCTTCTCATCGATCTCCTGCGCTCCTTCGGGCTGGGACCCCAGGATTTCGCCATCCGGTTGAGCGACCGATCAGCGTGGCATGATTTCCTGACCCGGAATGGCATTGAGAAGGAACGTGCTGGGGAGTTCCTGACCATCGTGGACAGAATGGAGAAGATGCCACCCGAAAAAACGGAGGAGCTTCTGGCTCCATTCGGCATCCCTCTGACGACACTTCAAGAGTTCATTGCCCGGGCTGAGATCCCCGCGCTGGCGCCGCTGCTTGCCGATCTGGAAGCACGCGGTCTGCGCGAGTATGTGCGTCCCGATCTGGGGGTGGTGCGAGGTCTCGCCTACTACACGGGCGTTGTCTTCGAGGCCTTTGCCTTGCAGGGAAATCTCCGGGCCATCGCAGGCGGGGGTCGCTACGACCGACTCCTCTCCGATCTGAGCGACGGAGATGTCGACCTTCCCGCCGTCGGATTCGGCGTGGGTGACGCCGTGCTGCTGGAACTTCTCAAGGAATGTGCCGGCGCCAAGGATCAGGAAGCAACCGCACTCAAGGCTGATGCCCCCGTGCAGATCTATCTGGTGATCGCCTCGGAAGATCATCGCACCAAGGCTCTCGGGCTCGCCCAGCAGCTCCGCGGCGAAGGCTGGCGTGTCAGCTATCCCCTTGGCGAGGAGCGTGTCGGGAAGCAGTTCGGGGCCGCCGAGACCGCAGGGGCCTCGCTCGCCGTCGTCATCGGCGCCGAATGGCCCCGCCTCAAAGTCAAGCGCCTCTCCGACCGCCACGAGGAGGAGATGGGGGAGGATGTTCTTGCCGCATGGCTGCAAGAACAACGAAACCTGAGACCTGAGACCTGAGACCTGAGACCAATGAAGCCCGAAGGTAGAAGATCGGACGTCCGATCAGGAATAAAGAATCCACCACAACAAGAATTGAATCGTTAAAAAAATTAACCTTTTCCTCACTGAATCCTTTTTCAGGTTTTAGGTTTCAGGTTTCATCCCTCCCTCTACTTTACCATGCACTACCGTGACTGCCTCTGCGGCGCCCTGCGCCCCTCTGATATTGGACGCGACATCACCCTGAGCGGTTGGGTCGCTTCCCGACGCGATCATGGAGGTTTGATCTTCATCGACCTGCGTGACCGCGAGGGCATCACCCAGGTGGTCTTCCGTCCGGAGCTTCACGCGGAGGCTGCCACGGCAGCCCACAGCCTCCGTTCTGAGGATGTCATCACGGTAACGGGTCAGGTCGCCCTCCGACTGGCTGGCACCGAGAACCCGAAGCTCCCGACCGGAGCCGTCGAGGTCGTGGCTTCCTCGCTTGTCGTGCTCAACCGTTCCGAGGTGCCTCCCTTCCCCATGGACGAGAAGATCGCAAACGAGGACCTCCGTCTCACCCACCGCTTTCTGGATCTGCGCCGTCCCGCCATGGCGGCGAATCTCCGCCTCCGCCACCGCGTCACCAAGTCGATCCGTGACGTGCTGGACACCGAGGGGTTCTGGGAAGTCGAGACCCCCATTCTCTCCAAGAGCACTCCCGAGGGAGCCAGGGACTTCCTTGTTCCCTCTCGCCTCACTCCGGGGGCCTTCTACGCCCTCCCCCAGGCCCCTCAGCAGTACAAGCAGCTCCTCATGGTCGGAGGCGTGGACAAGTACTTCCAGATTGCCCGCTGCTTCCGCGACGAGGATCTGCGCGCAGACCGTCAACCCGAGTTCACCCAGGTCGATATCGAGGCCTCCTTCGTCAAGGCGCAGGATCTTCAGGACCTGATCGAGAAGATGTTCCAGCGCATCTTCCGCGAGGCACGCGGTGTCGAGATCCCTCTGCCCTTTCCCCGCATGACCCACGCCGACGCGATGAACCGCTACGGCAGCGACAAGCCCGACACCCGCTTCGGGATGGAGATCAGTGATGTCGGCGACGTTTTCAAGGAGAGCCAGTTCAAGGTCTTCCGCGCCGCCCTCGATGCTGGTGGCGTCGTGAAGGCGATCAATGCCAAGGGATTCGCCTGCATCACCACGGGCCAGATCGAGGAGCTCACCGAGATCGCCAAGACGGCGGGAGCCAGGGGACTTGCCTTCATCAAGGTCGAGAACGGCGAGTGGAAGTCCCCGATCGTGAAGTTCTTCAGCGACGCCGAGAAGGCTGCCCTCTCCGAGCGTCTTAAGATGGAGGAGGGTGATCTCGTCCTCTTCGGGGCCGATACCTGGGAGGGTGCCTGCACCGTCCTTGGTCGTGTCCGCCTGCGTGTCGCCGAGGTCCAGAAGCTGCCGATCGACCCACTTCAGCTCAACTTCCTCTGGGTTGTCGATTTCCCGATGCTGGCCTTCAACGCGGAGGAGAACAAGTGGAACGCCGTCCACCATCCCTTCACCCGCCCCAAGGCCGAGGACCGCGAACTCCTCAAGGACCCCTCCAAGCTGGGAGTCATCCGCGCCGAGGCTTACGACATCGTACTCAACGGTGTGGAGATCGGCGGTGGCAGCATCCGTATCCACGAGGGGGACCTCCAGTCGGAGATTTTCTCGGTACTCGGCATCAATGAGAAGGAGCAGGAGGAGCTCTTCGGTCACCTGCTCCGCGCCTTCCGCCACGGGGCGCCGCCGCACGGGGGCCTCGCTCTCGGGCTCGACCGACTCGTCGCCCTGATCGCCGGTGAGGAATCGATCCGCGAGGTGATTGCCTTCCCAAAGAACAACCGCGGCGCAGAGCTCCTCACAGGATCTCCAGCCTCGGCGGAGATGAAGCAGCTCCGGGAGCTTTACATCTCCTCGACGGTCAAGCCAAGGGTCCCCGGGGCTCCATCTGCCACAGGAGCGGCATAGGATAGGGCTGCCAAGGGACACATCGGAGGAGTCCAGAGTAATGAAGCCGACTCTTCTGGAGGGATTCGAGGCGACAGTTGATCAGGTGATCTTTGCGCCTGATCTGCCCGCATCGCCCGAGCAGCCCTATCCATTCGTCTACTACATCACCATCCACAACCGGAGTGAGCAGACCCTCACGGTGAAGGGGCGTAAGTGGGTGGTGCGCGGAGAGGACGGCAAGACCAGCGCCATGGAGGGGGATGGTGTCGTCGGCTGCTTCCCCCGCCTCGAACCGGGAGAGCATTTCTCCTACAACAGCTACCACACCACCGCAGGACGGGCCTTGGCCGAGGGGGGCTACCTGGGACTGACAGAGGAGGGGGTGGTGGTGATCGCTAGGATTCCTCCCTTTGAGCTCATTCCACCCGAGGACTGAGGAAACCACTTCTTTATTCATGGCTCATTGTGCCGAATGAATGAGGAAGAGATAAATATCGAACTCAGATGCAATAAATCAGCGACTGGCGGGAGCTGATAGGACTGCGAAGCAGCCCCGGTAGGGGCGAGTGGCTTGGGGAAGCCCGAGTTCAAATGCGAAGCAACGGCCAGGCAAGCCATTCCTGAGTTCCATATTCCCAATCCTTCAGTAGTCTCATTTCAGTATGCGCGCATCCTTTCACCACACCCATGAGTTCGGTGGATTTCGGATGCGCTATGGACATGCTCTTCCCTACGGGGCGAGCCATGTGCCGGGTGGTGTGAATTTTTCCATCTTCTCCGCCCATGCCACGAGTTGCACACTGGTGCTCTTCCGTAAGGGTGAGCCCCAGCCCTTTGCGGAGATCCCGTTCCCGCACGAGTGCAAGATCGGCGATGTCTACGCGATGATTGTCTACGATCTCGATTACGAGGAGCTGGAGTATGGATTCCGGATGGAAGGCCCATGGGATCCCAAGTCCGGGCATCTCTACGATCCCAAGAAGATCCTCCTTGATCCCTATGCCCGGGAGATCGGCGGTCGCGATGTCTGGCTTTCCCCCCCCCGCCCGAGGAGATCTTTCCCCACAGGGCCAGGATGCCCTACGAGGACTTCGATTGGGGACATGACCGTCCGATTAATCTTCCGGTTCAGGATCTGGTGATCTACGAGATGCATGTGAGGGGATTCACCCGACACAACTCCTCGGGAGTCCGTCATCCAGGGACCTACGAGGGGATGATCGAGAAGATCCCGTATCTCCAATCGATCGGGGTGAACTGTGTGGAGTTGATGCCGGTCTTCGAATTCGACGAGTGGGAGACCAAGCGGATCAACCCGGAGACAGGCAACACTCTTTGCAACTACTGGGGCTACAGCACGGTTGGCTTCTACGCCCCGAAAGGCGGTTACTCAGCCACCGGGCACCACGGCACGCAGGTCGCGGAGTTCAAGAATCTGATCAAGGCTCTGCATGCTGCGGGCATCTCCGTAATCCTAGATGTGGTCTTCAACCACACGGCCGAGGGGGATGAGCGTGGGCCGACGATTTCCTTCCGCGGGCTCGATAACCAGACCTACTACATGCTCAACCCCGACGGGAGCTATGCGAACTTCACGGGGTGCGGCAACACGCTCAACTGCAATCATCCCGTAGTCCGCGCCTTCGTGCTCGATTGTCTCCACTACTGGGTGGCCGAGTATCACATCGATGGCTTCCGCTTCGATCTTGCCTCGGTTCTGGGACGGGACCGGAATGGACACCCCCTGGCCAATCCTCCGCTGCTCGAGGCTCTCGCCCTGGATCCGATCCTGGCCGGGTGCGACCTGATTGCCGAGGCATGGGATGCGGGGGGTCTCTATCAGGTCGGGAACTTCCCTGCCTATGGTCGCTGGATGGAGTGGAACGGGCACTACCGGGATGCTGCGCGACGTTTCCTCCGTGGGGACGCCGGTGTTGCCGGCGACATGGTTCAGGGAATCCTCGGCTCGCCGAATCTCTACTCACCTTCCGGGCGCAAGCCGACGGCCTCGGTGAATTTCCTGACCTGCCACGATGGCTTCACGTTGCGGGATCTCTATTCCTACAACGACAAGCACAACCTGGCCAACGGGGAAGAAAACCGTGATGGGGCCAATGACAACTACTGCTGGAATTGCGGCGTGGAGGGGGAGACCGATGACCCCGCCATCAACGCGCTGCGCTCACGGCTCCAGCGCAACGCGATGGCGCTGCTCTTCCTCAGTCAGGGGGTGCCCATGCTCTCGATGGGTGATGAGCTTGGCCGCACACAGAAGGGTAACAACAACTCCTACTGCCATGACGAGGAGTGGAACTGGCTCGATTGGGCTCCCGAAAAGGAGGGTGGCGCGGCGGCAGGGCTGAAGCGTTTCGTCTCTCTGATGGCGGATTTCCGCCGCCGTCACAGCCAACTGCACCGCTCCGAGTACTTCACTGGCAAGGATGCTCAAGGGTGCGGTTACCCAGATATCGGTTGGCATGGCGTGAAGCCAAGGGAACCGGATTGGGGGGAACAGAGCCGATCACTTGCGTTTATGATCGCCGGCGACATGAGCTGTAACTACGGGCCAGAGGCCGATTTCATCTATGTGGCCTTCAATATGTGGCATGAAGCGCTCTCCTTCGGCCTGCCAAAACTTCCTGCTGGCATGAGATGGCGCCTGGTGGCTGATACCGGCCGCTCATCACCGGATGACTTCCTGGAGCAGGGGTCCGAACAACTCATCGCAGACCAGACGGTGGTCACGCTTGCGGAACGCTCCATGATCATCCTAATCGGGAATCGGGCGGGGCGGCTGGGCTGAAGCTCAAACGAGACTGTTAGGCTGAAGACTGAAGGCCGTTAGGAGGTGCGAGCACTTGGCTTGCAAAAAACGGCTCCTCGCTTTTTGGAGTGGGTTAAGATGACCGATAGGTGAAAATCTGGAACTCAAGAACTCAGGAAAATAAAAAGGAAATGTGGGGTCCTGCAGCATGTGCTTAGGTGACCTTAAATAAGTCTCCTATCGGTAAATAGTACGATGACAACCGTTTACTTCTTTAAGGAATGCCCATCCTGCAAACTGTAAAAAAGACGCCCACTCTTGGATCAATGTCTGCTCAATCTCTTCCTGAGTTCTTGAGTTCCAGATTAGAAATCCGCTCTTTTCTTATTCTTCTCCAACGCATTTCCCCACTGAAAGGAGTGAAGAAGCGCTTCAGACTGAAAATCGCCTAGACGAACTTCTGAAACACCTCGTTGGCCTCGATCAGTGTCTCCTTGCTGCCGATGTCGAACCAGGTGCCGGGAACGTCCCAAGTACCGACCTTAACGCGGGGATAGAGCCACTGGATCAAGCGACCGGGCTGGTCAGGATTGTTCCCCTCGGCGATGTAGGTATCGATCATCGGGAGCACGTCAGAGCGGTAGTAGTAGAGTGCAATGCCGGTTTTCGTAGTCTTGGGCTGCTCCGGCTTCTCCTCGAAGTGGGTGATCACACCCTCGGCATCGGTCGAGACGTTATTGTACTTGCGGATTTCCTCGAGATTCCCCACGTCATAGAGGGCGAGCGTTGCCGGGTGCTTCTTGGCTGCTTCGGCAAATGCTGCGACAGGCGCACTGAAGAGATTGTCACCCGCCACGACGAGCAGGTCCTGATGACTGATGTTCTGGGTCTTCAGGACATGGTGAATGTCCCCGATGGCACCGAGCTTGTCTGTATCGCTCATGGAGCCGTCATTGACGATAGTGAACTCCATCTTCGCGCCTTCAGACCCCTTTGTCTTGTAGTCGGCGGCCCACACCTCAAAGGACTTGGCGAACTTGTTGTTCGTCACCACGTAAACGCGGTCGATGTCTGGAATCGGGGCAAGATTGTCGAGGACCCACTCGATCATCGGCTTACCGGCCACTTCAAGAAGTGGCTTGGCCCTGTTTTCGGTCAGGGGGTAGAGGCGTGTTGCGTACCCCGCGGCAAGGATCAGGATGTTCATCTATAGGGATGTGGGGAGGCATTTATTAATCCAACTCGCATCTACTAGCCAAGCTCCGTTTACTCCTATCGAACAGAGCCTCTTTTATGGATTTTCAGATCGAACTCGTCGTCGCCCGTTTTGAAGAGGATCTTCGATGGATCAGGAGGGTGCCGAAATCCGTCCGCGTCACGATCTACAACAAGGGGGTATCCCCCGCGATGCCGCCCGGATTCCCGAAGAGGGACGGAATGGAAGTCATCCCGCTTAGCAATGAGGGAAGGGAGGCCGGGACCTATTTGAGGCACCTGGTCGGGCGTTACGATTCGCTCGCTCCGATCACGGTCTTCTGCCAGGGGCATCCCTTTGATCATGCCCCTGACTTTCACGACTGCTTGCAGACGTTGGCCTCAGGCGAGGAGAGAGAGGTGGGGGCGAACTCTCCAGTCCCCTTTGTCTGGTATGGGTTTCTGGATGAGACGGACGACCCACAGGGTCGTCGTCTCTTTGTTCCCTGGAGCAAGAACCCGGAGGGGAGTGAACTCTCTACGGGGCTACTGCATGAAGAGCTCTTTGGTGCGGCCTCACCGGCCTTCTTTCATTTTCGAGGGGGGGCCCAGTTTGCCGTGAGCCGGGAGGCTGTTCGCGAACGTCCCCTTGGTTTTTACCAGCACGCTCTGGAACTCTGCACATCCATCCCCTTGGCCGCCCATTCCTACGAACGGATCTGGGACCGTCTTTTTGGCGAGCCGGCGATTGATCCGGCAACTTTGGGACCGGGCGGCGTGCTGTATCGCAAGAGAATCCGGCGATTGGAGGGGGGAAATAGGGTGGGTG
This sequence comes from Spartobacteria bacterium, assembly GCA_947466005.1. Taxonomy (GTDB): domain Bacteria; phylum Verrucomicrobiota; class Verrucomicrobiia; order Chthoniobacterales; family UBA6821; genus UBA6821. Next base: position 13,831 of record CANIBV010000026.1, read on the forward strand.
AAATCGAGTGATTCCATTTGAATTTCCCGAGCAGCAGGAAGATGTTACTTGAATGTCTCGAAAGAAAAAATCCCAAGGGATCCCACCTTGGTTGATCGGCGTCGTCCTCGTGCTGATTTCAGCGGGTGCTTATTTCGTCTTTCAGCAGGGAGGAACAAGTTCTTCGCTGCGGACAACGGAAGAGCTCAATGCCGAGGAGTATTACAAGAATGCCAATTCACTTCGGGGCAACACCTACAAGATCGACGTGGAGATCGACTCTGCACTTGGGAACTCGCCCACCAAGGGACGGCTCTTTTCAGTGACCCTGAAGCAGCCTGGGAAAAACGGCTCCCGCGCGATCCTTCCCGTCTTGATTCCCTTGGAACTCGGCAGCCTCACGATCCAGAAAGGACAGCACTACCTCATGAAGGTGAAAGTGATTGAGAACGGCTTGTTGAAGGTCGAGGAAGCAACAAAGCCATGAGAACCAGGAGAGAGATGAACATCACCATCATGAAGGCCGCTTCACTCGTCCTCATTGCAGTTTTTTGTTGCGGGGCCCTTTCGGCGCAGATACCCAACGCACAGACCATCCGTGAGACGGGTCAGCAGTACAAAGAGGGTAACCCACTCACCGGGGCTGCTGACAATCTGGCGATCGGCAGCCAGGCCATGTTTGAGGCGAACCTGAAGGCCAAGAAAAATATCGTCGATATGAAACCGAACACGTTTCTTTCGATGTGGAATAACCCGGCCTTTGCCATTCAGTTTGAGAAGTACTTGAGCGCCCCCGCAGAGACATCCGAGGCCGCAAAGCTCTACCGCCAGAGGATCACCAAGATTATGGAGTTGCTGGCGCCGGGAAACGCCACCAAGGCGCATCAGGACGAGGCGTTCAACCTTCTCCCCCTGGCGTCCGAGTTCGAGAGTGATGCCGACAACTGCACGACCATCCATGACGCCGTCTACGCGGCGGCCAACGCCAAAGTGCAGATCCAAAGGCTGACCGAGGTGGATCGGGGACTTGAAAGCAAACTGAGTGTGGCTCAGTACAATCAGCTTCATGCGGCCCAATCCCTCACGCTGACATCGATCGCCCCGAGCAAGAACGATGTGGCTGATAACGACGCCAACCAGACCGAGCTGCGTCTGGCCAAAATGGACCCAGCCAAGAGTGATGTCGCCTCACTGAAGCAGACGATTCAGCGAAACCAACATCAGATCGCAAGTGCCGAGGTGCAGTCGAAGTTTGCACTCCAGTCGCTGATCCTCCAACTCTTCGTCCAGCGTCGCTATCAGCATGTCATCATCATCGACCGGTTCTACCGCGCCCTGTTTGACGATGGAGACCAGTCGCTGGAGCAGTTTCAGCAGATGGCTGACAAGATGGGGTACAACAAGGCGGCTGGGCAGGTAAAGCTGATTGCCGATGCAGCCCCCAAAGGGGGTGTCGCCACGGGCAGTCAAAATAACGGAGGCCATGGACCCAGAGCATCGGCAGGAGGCGGCCGGGATGGTACAGCGGCAGGGGCTAGTGTTGGCAATGATTATTCCAATCAAGGTGGTGACGCCACGGCCCTTTCCGGTTCGGGTGTTCACATGGGTCTCGAGAATCTGAGCGTCGAAAGCCTCCAAAACGCCCTCACCACGGGAATGAAGGGAGCGAGCAGGACCTTCAAGAGCCTGAGTCAACTCGATGCCTTCGCCAACGAGATCATCCGCGATGTGAACGAGGGGGTGAAGGTCTACAAATACCTTCTGGAGAAAAGCGAAATGGAGAGCGCGGCCAGTCAGCTCGCGTCGGTTTTCACCAAAGGGGAATATCTGCCCAGCGTCCGGCTCCTGACGCAGGATGAGAAGAGAAAGACCCTGGCGTATGCCCAACTCTGCAACCGTTTGGTCAATGCGGCCAACTCCGGCAACATTGATGCGCTGAGCGAGGTTGTGGCAGATATGAAGAAAATGAATCCCAGCTTCGACGATGCCGAGATTCTTGCAAAACTACAGGGCGTCAAGACGGCAAGCAGTCTCCTTGTCGCCC
>CANIBV010000027.1 GCA_947466005.1 Spartobacteria bacterium
ATGATCGTCCTCAAGGAGGGAGCTGTCACCGGCGATGCACCGGCAGATCCCTCCGGCAGCAAGAAGGAGATGGCCGCGGAAATCAGGGAAAAACTGGCCGGGGGCGCGGAATTCGATCGTTTGGCCCAGATGTACTCCGAGGACTCCACGAACGAGGCCGGTGGCGACTGGGGATGGGTCGAGCGCAAAACGCTTAACGAGGAACTCTCCAGTGTGGCCTTCTCGCTCAAGCCGGGTGAGATCAGTCAGATCATCCCGCTTGATAATTCCTACTACATCCTGATGGTGGAGGCGAAGAAGCCATCCATCACCAAGCCCCTCTCCGAGGTGCAGCAGGAGATCGTGCAGGTTCTCGTCCAGCAGGAGAAGCTCAAGGGTCAGGAGCGCTGGCTGCAGGGTCTTCGGGAGAAGGCGTATATCAAGATTCTCTAACTTCGAGGGCATGTCTGCCGCCGCTCTTTCAAGGAAGCCTGGAAGTCACCCCGTGATCGGTCTGGTGGCTGGTGATCCGGCGGGTGTCGGTCCCGAACTGCTGGCAGAGGCCCTGCTCCAAGCGCCCGATGGGGTGCGTCTCGAGGTGATCGGCGATTCCCTACCGCGGAATCCGGGGCACCCTGATCTGGATGGCGCCAAGCTGGCAATTGCCTCGCTCGAGGAAGCCGTGCGGCGATGCATGGCCGGGGAGTTGGCCGCCGTGGTAACCGGGCCGGTCAGCAAAAAACATCTCCATGAAGCCGGATTCCGCTACCCGGGTCAGACGGAGTTCTTCGCGGCGAGGGCCGGAGTGGATAACTTTGCTATGCTGCTGACGGGAGGCCCGTTGACCGTGGCTCTGGTGACAGCCCATGTGCCGCTACGTGAGGTCGCCTCACTGCTCACAACGGAGGAGATCGTGCGCGTCGGATCGCTCCTTGCTGCCTTTCTGCAACGGCGCGGAATTACGTCTCCCCGTATCGCCGTGGCGGGACTCAATCCCCATGCAGGAGAACAGGGGGATCTTGGTGACGAGGAGGGGCGCTTGATTGAACCCGCTCTCCCACTCCTCGCTGCCGCATTCCCCGCCGCCGCGTTCTCGGGGCCTTTAAGCCCTGACACGGTGTTCTGGCGGGCCGCCAACGGAGAGTTCGATGCCATCCTCTGCATGTACCATGACCAGGGCTTGATCCCCCTGAAGTTGCTGGGTTTCCACGACGGGGTGAATGTGACGCTGGGGCTTCCGTTTGTACGGACGAGTCCCGACCACGGAACCGCCTACGAGATCGCCGGAACCGGCAAGGCCCGCCCCGACAGCTTCCTCTCAGCTGTTCGCCTCGCCGCAGAATTGGCTGGAGGAAAGAAAGGAAATTCACAGGGATAAAGGTGATAAAAGGGATGGGAGCCGCGGGGTTCCGTCTATCTGCACCCCCATTTTATTTTTTGAGTCCGTCTTTTGCTTTGAAGATATCCCCAACTCCTCTCTGCTCGCCATGCGCGGCCTTTTCAGGCAATCTCTCGGGGTGGAACAGTCACCTCAGTCACACCAGTCACCTATCAGCGAACTTTTAGCCGTCCGCCGGCAGAAACTTCAGGCCCTCCGTGACCTCGGGGTGGACCCCTTCGGCGGGGCCTTTGAGACAAGCGGCACTGTGGCCGAAGTGAGGGACGGCTTTTCCGAGGGGCGCGTCGTCACTCTTGCCGGCCGCATCACGGCTTACCGTGACATGGGGAAGAGCCGGTTCCTCGATCTCTCTGACATCGGCGGTCGCATGCAGGTCTACGTGAACTCCAAGGAGGTCGACGAGACCTCGCTTGCGGTCGCTGCTCAACTGGACATCGGGGACTTCATCGGAGTGGAGGGCGAATGCTTCACCACGCGGACAGGCGAGCCGAGCGTGAAGGTTCTGCGCCTAGTGATCCTTTCCAAGTCACTGCGCCCCCTTCCTGACAAGTGGCACGGCGTGCAGGATGCCGAGACACGTTACCGGCAGCGTTATCTGGATCTAATCGCCAATCCCTCATCGCGCGACATCTTCCGCCAGCGTTCGGCGATCGTGCGTGAGATCCGTCGCTATCTCGATGACCGCGGATTCCTTGAGGTGGAGACCCCGATGATGCAGGCGATCCCTGGCGGCGCTGCCGCCGAGCCCTTCAAGACGCATCACAATGCTCTCGGCATGGACTTCTTCCTCCGCATCGCTCCCGAGCTCTACCTCAAGCGGTTGCTCGTGGCTGGGTTTCCGAAAGTCTTTGAGCTCAACCGCAGCTTCCGCAACGAGGGGATCTCCCGCCGTCACAATCCGGAGTTTACTATGCTCGAGGCCTACTGCGCGTTTGCCGACTTCAAACAAATGTCGGTGCTGGTCGAGGAGCTGATCTGCCATCTCGCCGTGATGCTTGGCAATGCCGACCATCAGGTCCACCACCGCGACGGGGAGGGGAATGTCACGCGGACGATCAATCTCTCGCGCCCCTGGAAGAGGGCCTCCTACAACGACCTGATCGAAGAAGCAGTTCCTGGATGGTTCGGACTCGATAAGGCAGGCAAGATTCTTCGCTGCGCAGAGCTCAAGCTCGACATCTCGCACTGCCCGGAGGAGTTCGAGATGACGCAGCATGTCTTTGAAAAACTCGTCGAAGAGAAGACGATCGATCCCTGCTTCGTCACCCATGTCCCGAAGGAGTTGGTGCCGCTGGCCCGACTCAACAATGCCGACCCCTCGAAGGTCGATGTCTACGAGCTGATCATCAACGGTCAGGAGATCTCCCCCGGCTACTCCGAGCTGAATGATCCCGATCTCCAGAGGGAGCGTCTCGAGCATCAGGCCGGCGAGGAACAGCAGAAGATCGACACCGAGTTCCTCGACGCGCTCGAGTACGGGATGCCTCCCGCGGGAGGCATCGGTATCGGCATCGACCGTCTGGTGATGCTCCTCACGGGGGCCGAGTCTATCCGTGAAGTGATCCTCTTTCCCCATCTCAAGCAGAGAATTCAGAGCGCCGGAAACCACGCCGCCGCTGATGATGCCACCCTCCGGGGGGCCGGTTCCAACACGTGAGTAACGGCGGAAAACCGAACGTGGTCGGTGCAGCCGAATACAGAGGCCCCCTGAGCCTCTTTCCCGTTCCGTATGCGCGCGGGGTTTTCAACTTCCACTGGTTCGGTTTTTACAACGCGGTCTGCTTTCAGATCATCCTGGGAGCGCCGACGGTGTTGCTGGCCAAGGACCTTGGGGCCAACTCGCTGATCCTCGGCTTCATCGCCGCCTTAACGCCGCTGATGACCATACTCCAGTTGCCCGCGGCGCGACATCTTGGGAAATACAGTTACCGCTCCTTTGCTTTGCTGGGATGGAGCTTGAGGTCCCTCTTCATCGCCATCGCGGCGGTCGTGCCGCTCCTTTGCTTTTTTTCCAATCACGTGCGCCTCGGATTACTGGTTGCGAGCCTCTTCTTTTTCAATCTTTTGAGGGGGATCTCGGCGGCCGCTTTTCTCCCCTGGGTAACAAATCAGGTGAGCGCTCCGATCCGGGGGCGCTTTATCTCCATCGACCACACCTTCATCAATGCCGGTTTCCTGATCGCCATGCTTGTCGCGGCGTTGCTCATGAAGGGGCACGTGGAGCCGTGGAAATATTCGCTGGTGCTGTGGGTTTCCGTGATCACCGCTGCCATCAGCCTTTTATATCTACGCCTCATTCCCGACACGAAGCACGAGGAGACGGGCGCCAGATCCTCGGAGAACGTCCCTCTCATCGCAATGATGCGTCTGACTCCGTTTCGTCATTGGATTATTTTTGGCCTCCTTTTTGTCCTTATGGCGGGAGGGCTCGGTGTTTTTCCGGTGGAATATCTGAGGGATCAAGCCCATTTCTCACCCTCCCTGATTTACGGGCTTGCCGCGTTCACCTTTCTCGGGCCGATGCTGATTCTTCAGTGGCTGGGTGTGCGTGTGGACCGCTTCGGGAGCATCCCCTTCATTCAGGTCTCCCTGCTCGTTTTTTCCATCGTGCTTGCACTCTGGTTCGCGATGTCCGCGGGGGTGATTTCGCCGAGTTGGTGGCTTGTGCTCATCCTTAACTTCCTTGGCGGCGCAGCGATGTCTAGTTTCACCATGGCCAACACTCACCTCTGGATGGCCGTCGTTCCGGCGCAGGGAAAGAACCACTACTTCGCGATCTCGACAGTCATCACTAGCTTTGCCGCGGGAGTTGCACCTCTCCTCTGGGGGGGGCTGCTGGATGCGCTTGGCGGAATGGATCTCGTGGAGGGACCGTTTCACCTCAGGAGGCATAGTATTTACTTCCTTGGGATTTTCCTGATCTGTGTGGCAGCCCTCATCGCCAGCAAGATCCTTATTGAGCCTGGCCGGCACGGAAAAGGAGGGGGTAAGACGGGTAATATAATTGACGGGGAGGAATGGGGCGTCGGGGCGCCGATCGCTGACTGAATCGGGCAATGTCCCGTTAATGGACAGCACCATCATTTTAACACTTTTAACGAGTCTAGACTTTCCTCATTTTAACCTAATATGTCCTCGCGTCTGCCTGCCCCGCTTTTCCTCGCGGCGCGGTATCTCAAGCCGAAGCGCACCTTCCTTGCAGTGATCACACTGATCTCCGTGCTTGGGGTGACCCTGGGCATCACGGTGCTCATTCTGGTGATGTCTGTGATGACGGGATTTGAACGGGAACTGCAGCGCAAGGTGATAGGCTTCGATGCACATCTCCTCGTGACCAACAACGGCCTGATTGACCAGTGGAAGGACCTCGTAGGGAGGGCTGAGAAGACTCCCCGAGTGGTGGCTGCCGCTCCTTTCGTGCAGGGGCCCGTCATCGTGGAGTTTAACCATCAGCGACTGGCTCCGAAGATTCGCGGAATCGAGCCGAAGCTTGAGCAGAAGGTCAGTGACCTCTCCAAGTTCATCATTGCCGGGAAGCTCGACCTTGCCGGGGACAGCACCGTGATCGGATCGGAGCTTGCCCGGACCCTAGGTGTTCAGGTCGGTGACGTGATCACGATCTACTCGCCGGGCAATCTCGGCCAGGTCCTCGAGCAGCTTGACCGCCTCAAGGGAAAGTCCTCCCAGGGAAAGTCGTCGAAGGGTGACGTCGAATCGCTTCGCCAACTGGTGCTGCCGACGCAGTTGACGGTCACCGGGATCTTCGAGAGCGGTCGCTACCTCTATGACAGCGAGTTTCTGCTGGTTCCACTGCACATCGGCCAGGAACTCTACGGGCTGGGGGGATCGATCCACGGGATTTCCGTGCGCACCACCGATCCAAATAGCGCTGCCGAGATCCGCGAAGAGCTAAGGAAAAACATTCCAGAGGAGCTCTCCTGTGTGAGCTGGATGGATCTGAATAAGCAGCTCTTCGATGCCATCGCGATGGAGAGGCACGTGATGTTCTTCCTGCTCATGTTCATCATCCTGGTAGCGGCTTTCGGGATTATGAACACCCTCATCACGGTCACTGTGCAGAAGACCAGGGAGATCGGCGTGCTGAAGGCGCTGGGCGCACGCACCTGGCAGATCGTCTCCGTTTTCGTGGTTCAGGGAATGGTTGTCGGCATCATCGGAGTGGTCAGCGGACTGATCCTCGGGATGAGCCTGATCCGCTGGAGGAATGAAGTGAGTCAGTGGCTCGCTTCAGTGCTCGGCGTGGAGATCTTTCCCCGCAGCATCTATCAGTTCAACGAGATCCCTGCCGAAGTGGTGCCGACGGACGTGGCCCTGATCTGCGTCAGCGCCTTTGTCATCTGCTCGCTCGCCGCCCTGATTCCGGCCTGGATTGCCTCCCGGTTGGATCCGGTGAAGGCGCTAAGGTGCGAGTAGAGCGTTTTTGATTGAGATGTAGACAAGGGATTTGCGGATGCCTTGGGGTAGTGGGCAAGGAGCAAGCGAAGCAGCTGTAGTCACAGTACTACTGCCCGAGCGATGCGACACAGCCCAATGCCTCATGCCACCACAAAGACTGTCTAGAGAATAAGCAAGAATGCTCTAGGGGAGAAAACTGAAAACCTGCAGTAACGGACGCGAAGCAACGGCCGGGCAAGCAAAGCTGAAACCCGAGTTCAGAGGAAGTGAGCCCCACAAACTTTTTCAAGTCTCAGGTTTTCAACCTGCATCCTTTTCCTCCTGTCACCCCATCATCTCCAACCTCACCCCGTCGAGAAGGAGGAGTAGTCCGTAGAGGAGGCCCCCCCAGCAGTGGAGATCCCAGCGCCCGCGCTTTTCCGAGACCCATGCGATCGCATCCCTGTGCAGATAGGGCATTCCCACGAGAAAGAGGCCGACGAGCGCCCAGGCGTAAGCCAGTACGGCCAGGGCGACCTTGAGTAACCCTGCCTGCAGGAAGGTCGTCTCAAGCACAGGGTGCGCGGCGAGGAGCAGCAGGAAACCGAGCGACCTGGAGGAGAGGAAATCGGGAACAAACTTCCAAAGCAGGAAGGCCGCCGCGACGACTCCAATCATGATGGCGTTCCTCATGGGGGAGAACTCACCGAGGTCAGTGGTGGCCGTCATGTAGAGCGTCCAGAGAGTGGCAAGCGCGAGAAGCGTCGTTCCCCAGAAGCGGGAGCGGGGAATGGTGCGTGCCCAGGTGATGCAGGTCTCGCGCGCGACGAGACCGAAGAGATGAACGCCCGCCAGAAGCCCGCCGATGAGCAGTGCGACGAGGGGGAGGTTGGGGTTAGGGAAGTTGATCGGGTCCATGGAATAAAGAGTAAAGGAGGGTGAAAGAAGAGGGATGCGGTAGACTGCAGATGAGGAGGCGTTACGCGACGGCGCTCCCCTTGGTTTTTTTGGAACTCCACAGCTCTGCTACGAGAGCCATGTCGGCGGCTGCGACTTCCGCCGCTTTTTTGCTATGGCCTGAGCCTTCACCGAGATTGATTCCCTCCCAGACCACCCTACAGCGGAAGTGCTTCAGGTGCTCCAGGCCGCTCTCTTCCAGAAGTTCATAGACAGGGGAACTGGCGGCCACACCCTGAAGAATCTCCTGCAGCTTCCCCTTGGGATTGATCTCCTCCGGTTCTGCCATGACGGCTTCCAAGTTATCGTCCGCGACATTTAGGATGAAGCTCTTCGCGGCTTTCAGACCCCCGTCTAGATAGATCCCGCCGACCAAGGCTTCAAAGGAGTCCCCCAGAGTGGAGTCGCGGTCACGGCCTCCGCTGGCCTCCTCCCCCCGCCCCATCATCAGATGCTCGCCGAGTCGCAGGGTCTTGGCGTGCTCTTTCAACGCGGTGCGCGAGACCAGTCGCGTCCGGATCTTGGTGAGTTGCCCCTCGCTGGAGTCGGGAAAGCGGGCAAAGAGTTCATCCGTGATCACGAGCTGCAGGACGGCGTCCCCCAGGAACTCAAGGCGCTGGTTGTCAAAGGGGTAATCCTTCCGCTCCAGCGAGATGCTGGCATGGGTCAGCGCCTCGGCGAGGAGCAGCGAGTTACGGAACTTGTATCCGATCCGCTCCTCCAGCGGATTCATCAGATGCGCTTCGGCCAGAGTCTTGGTATCCATGCAGCGCACTAGTAATGCGTCGAGGGAATCCCCCAGCAAGCTCTTTATCGGGGGGGGGCACTCGCTCTCGTGACTCAGCGACTCGACTCGGTGATTCTAGCGGCTCCCCTGATGGTTGCCACCCTGCCAGTGGCTGTTCCCTTCATGCTAGTAGTTGGCGCGGTAGCCGCAGAGGGCTGCCGAGGATCAATCAGGAGGGAAATCGCATCGGATGGTAAGATGCAGTCATCCTTCATGGACTTCTGCACAAAGGAGGATTTGAAAATACCCCCCTTGCCCATGCCGCCGCTTTTTCCACTTTTCCTTTTGCATCCTGTGGCGGTTCAGGTAAACCTACACACCCTGTTTTTTGCAGGCTATGGATCGGTAGCTCAATGGTAGAGCAGTTGACTCTTAATCAATTGGTTGAAGGTTCGAGTCCTTCCCGGTCCACCAGCTTAAACGCTGCCTCTAGGGGCTTTTGGGAAGGTTGAAAGAAAAGCGCCCTGTGCACTTTTTTCTAGTGTCCCCCCTTCCAAAGGCATCTCTTCCGGGTCCGTGAACAACGGCGATTGGCCGTCTGGCACTCTGTTTCTATGAGAGGTTCCCAAGAAAAACAGTTCCCACTTGGTTGGGAGGGGTTGGGTCTCCCTACCTCTAGGCGTTAGGGAAAGCCGGCCCTTGCTCACCAGCTTGATCGTGCTGGGGCTTCTGTACGCGTGCGGCCTGCTCTTTTCGGCACAGACTTTTAATCTTCCGATTGATGTGACTCGGCACCCGATGAGTTGCCGAGTGCTTGCCCTGCCCGTGGAGGGGTTGCCCCCCCTTGGAATAGTCAGACATCCGCCCATAATCTCCATGTATTACAAAGGAGCAACAAGAAACATCAACCCCTATCAATTCCTAGCATTTGGAGTGTTTCGGTAAGCTGCGGGTTTCCTTTTAGGGGGAGTTGCCAAAGGTTGGCATTTTTACTCTGTAGAGTGTTTAGAAACGTCCGCTTTTTTCCACTTCTAGGTGTTGGGATTTGTTGGGGTTTTACTCTGTAGAAATGCATTTAGGGGCCAATACGCGCGCGTATTGGGTGCAAAACTCACCCCTTGGGAAAGTCTGCCAGCGTCGGCGCAGTCCCCGAAGCTTCCACTTATTCCTTGTGCGGACTTGGGCTAGTGGCCTTGGTCATAGCATATCGTCGGAAGGTTGCTTAAGAGGTTTTTGGTCTGAGGTCTGGGCGGTTTGTGAGGCAGCAGGGATTTCGAACACAGCCTGCCCAGCAGCCGCTCGGTCTCGGCAGAGGTCGAGTGAAGGGACCGTGGCCGTATGAGGGAGATAAGGCCTCATCGGCTTTACCAGCTTGATCCTTCAGAATCCCCGGAGGCGTGATGTTGTCACGATGATTTTCACCCTTTGCCATAGTGGGCTATCTATCTATCCCCCAGATTCGCAGAAAGCATAATCTTTGCCCCCAAAAAGTATCTAGAGGGGGATGGAGAGGCATTCTAAAAATCTAGGCATCTCCACAGCTTGAGCCCCTCCACCTAAGGGCTTGTTAGTCATCTGTGGAAGAAAGGAGCGCGAAAATCGCCATCACTTTCCGCCTTGACCCGCTAAGCTCAAGCAGGTGGCTAAACGTGTAGCAAAGGCGGCCAAGCAGACATTCTCCGGTTATATCGAGCAACTGATCAGGCTAGATCTCCGAACTCTCGTGCCGCTACTTTGAGGTTCCTTGTCGGGAATACATAAGAAAACTTGGGCGCAAGCAGTTACTCACCCCGTCGCTAGCAATCCCTAGCATCTGAAGTGCTTCCGAAAGGTTCGAGTTTCACCCTCTTTGAAGGTTCGAGTCCTTCCCGATCCACCAAGTTTCTATTCGGGTCTAGAGGCGATTAGCCTCTTTAATAAAAAAGTGCGCTTTGCAGTTACTTTGCACTTTCTAGGTAGTGCCCGCCCTCTTGGGCGACTCAACCGCCTCGGTGCAAATGCGATGGCTCTTTGCTCTCCCCCATTAGGGAGGAAAGTTATAGGCGTAAACCCCTTAAACCAGGCTCTATGGCTTACTATTACTCTGTAAAGTGACTCCATGAGCCCATATAACGAGATTTACATCTTCAATCTAGAAAGAGGGAGGGGATGCATGGTATTCTACCGAGATAAATAAGAGGACTACCACTGCTTCTTGGCCTTCGCCTTAGCCTGTCCTATTCCAATATGAAACAACAAATAACAATCCCCTGCGGCGTCTGGTCCGCGGTTCCCACTCCATTCACAAAGGATCTGAAGTTGGATCCCCCCTCCGTCAAGCGGATGGTTGACCATCATCTGAGGCTCGGGATCAAAGGCCTTTTCCTCAACGGCACGAACGGGGAAGGCCCCTGGATGACCAATGAGCAGCGCCGGGATCTGGTTCGCTTGGTGGCTGATCGTGCCAAGGGTCGGCTTCCGCTGGCGGTTCAGGTCACCGACGATTCTGCCGCGAGAATCCTGAGCAATATTGATGCGGCAAAGGACAGCGGTGCCGATCTGGCTGTCATTGCGCCCCCCAACTTCCTCATGCGTAAAGATCCCAAGGCCATTCTCGGCCTCTACCTTGAAGCCATCCGCAACAGCCCGCTCCCCGTGGGCATTTATGATCGTGGTTCTCATGGAGCTGTCAATGTGCCCGATCAAATCCTTGGAAAGATCTACGCGGAAAAAAATGTGGTCATGGTCAAGGACAGCTCTGCGAATCCGGAGCGGCGGAAGATCGCCTTCGCGGCAAAGAAGAGGAGGCCTTCCCTCGTGTTACTTAACGGCGATGAGTTCAACTGCGTGGACTATCTCAAGGCGGGTTACGATGGGCTTCTACTTGGCGGCGGCGTTTTCAACGGCTGGCTGGCAGCACGGATGATGGAGGCGGTTGCCTGTGGCGATCTAGAACTGGCGGAGAATCTTCAACGCCGCATGAACCGGCTCATGTTTGCGGTGTACGGCGGGAAAACGATCAAATGCTGGCTGTCCGGGGAAAAGAAGCTGCTGGTCGAGATGGGAATTTTCAGCTCCTGGCGGAACTATCCGGACTATCCGTTGACCCCATCCTGCTGCCAGGCTATCGCCCGCGTTTTGCGAACGGAAAAGGAATGGCTTCTTCCTTCGGGAAAAATCGGAAAATCGACCGCATGAGTCTTCCTTACACGGACACCAAGCCGGTCGGGGCTGCGGATTTTTATTTCGCGATCAATGCAACGTTCCGATTCCTCCTCGAGAAATTTGGTCAGGAGGCGCTCCGACGGTATTGGACCGACCTAGGAGAATCCTACTTCGCGCCGGTCTCCGCAGACTGGCGTGCGCGGGGCCTGCATGCCGTGGCCGAGTATTGGCGCGACTTTTTTAAGGCCGAGCCCGGTGCCCAGGTCGAGGTGGAAGAGGGAAGTAACGAGGTTGTCGTGCGCGTGAATACGTGCCCGGCCATCGCCCACCTGCGGCATGGGGCGCGGGACATTGTTCCCTGTTTCTGCCAGCAGTGCTATTTCATCGGTGAGGCGATGTCCGCGCGGGCTGGTTTCACGGCTCGTGTGGAGGGCGGGAACGGGTCGTGCCGGCAGGTGTTCCGAAGGGCGGATCCGGCATTGCCGCCGCAGGAGCTTTCCGCAATCAAGGAGGCCACATGCTAGGCTGTTACGATTTCTGCGCCCACTACGAATGGACTTTCGAGTGGTTGAGGCGCGAGGGTGGGGAGCCGCTTGTGCGCCGCTACTGGGAGGAAGCAATCGCCGGCGACAGCCAACGCCACGCGGCGGAACTGATCATCGGAAAGGGGTTTGCCGGCATGAAAGAATACTGGGCCCACACGTTGAGCGAGGAGGCCGCCGGATACACATTCACCGAGAAGCCCGGCGTTTTCCGGAGCGACGTGCACGAGTGCCCCACGAAGGGGTTTCTCCTCCGCAACAATCTGCAGGCCTACGGCGACTATTGCGACCACTGCATGGGCTGGGTCGGCCCGGTAATGAAAAAGGCGGGCTTCGTCATCCACCACGAGCACAACCACTGCGGCCAGTGCTGGTGGGAGTTTCGCAGCAATGAGAACCCGGCCCCCGCTTCCGCGCCGGGCGATCTGGCGGGTTCCTCCGATGTCAGGCAACGTTCCGGCTGGAAGGGTGCGGAGACCGTCTTGGATTCTTACCGAGCCGCGACAGATCCGGACGATAAGAGGCCAAATTGAGAGATGTTTAGCCCCGCATCTCCGCCACCAGGGATGCCGGGCGTAGGCTCGCAGCACTTAGGGAACATCAATCAAAAAATTACTGATCATCAAAGCCCAACCAAGAAGCAAAAAGTCAAGCAGGCCGAAACCCGGCTTGTTGGCAAATCCAGGAAAAATCCCACGGTCGTTTTTCCGAAACCGGGGAAAGTTATTGCGAGTCCTTTTCGGGTAGATTCAGAAGTTCCTTCAGATGCACTGCAGGATCCGGCCTAGTCCCGGCCCAGGGAAAGAGTTCATCGATCTCCTGTGCGGCAGCTGATTCGGCGACTCCTTCTAGTCGCTTCATGACGGCGAGGAGGATGGGGGAGTAGATCTCCGTTTCGTAGCCGAGACAGAAGTCGATGACTGAGGGCGGCCTGCCTGCAAGACCCATGCGGAGGCGTACCCCGTACTGGTAGGGGCTGAGTCCTATCTCCCAGCGCCCGGTCTCGCTCAGGAGGCGCAGGGCGCGGTAGTCGCTGCTAGGCTCGACTCTGCTGAAAGTCACGGGGTCTCGAGGTGAACAACTGCTTCAGCTCTTGAGATAAGATGCCGTTACAATATCGGGTGCTGAATTTTTCCTGAGTTCCTGAGTTCCATATTAATCGGCTGTCGTTTCCGTTTTTTAGGGATTCTTGATTTCAGGATTCCGCTCAGGATGCCCCCACCAGGAGTTCTTCCGCTTCCCGTCGTAGTGGGCCTCGAAAGCGCGCACGGCATCCTCCATGGTGCCGTCGGCGGGCGCCCACTTGGCGACGTCGGGGAAGTCGGTGGCGATGTTGGCGTTCTTCACTGGCAAGCGGAAGCGGATCGGGCACCAGAAGGACTCGATGTTGCGGAGCATCTCGCTGCCGAGCGCCCAGATGCCGGTCATCCAGTCGCAGTACCAGCACCAGAGGAGGTCGTAACCGATGAGGTTATCGTATTTGTGGCGGGAGAGGTTGACCCACTCGGAGGAACGGTAGGTGGGGAGCTTCCCAAGCCACGCGATCGCTGGATAGAGGAGAATTTCCGCGATCCTAACCTGTGCGAAGACCAAGATGGCCGGGGTCTGGACCATAAGGCAGAGCTGGTTGCGGAAGGGCCCAAGGACCCGTCCCTGTGCATCAGTGAGGGTGCGCCCCTTTTTCTTTCCGAGTCCGCGGATGGCTCGGTGGACGAGGCAGAACACATGTAGGAAAACCAGCTGGGCGACGAGGGCTCCGGCGACTCCGATCCATCCGTCGAGCAGGGCCCCTGAGACCCAGGGGGCCCAAGTGAAGAGGCTGACAAAGAGGTCAAGCCATGGGGCCTGGGCGATCCTATCGGTGGCGGCGTAGGCGATCCGGGTGAGGATCGCGGCGACTGCCAGTCCGCCAAGAATGAGGAGCGCACAATGAAGAAAGGAGGAATGCATCACTCCACTCTGAGCAGTCCGCAGCGGGAACAAAATGACAATCCGGGAGGGGTTGTCGAAAAAACTGCTCTTCGCTGGATTTCTGTAGTGCGCCTCTGCGTCTCATGACTGTAGCCTAGCTTTTTATGAACGGCTCACCTGACCTCCGTATCTTCAGCGGCTCGGCCCACATCAAGCTCGCCCAAGACATCGCCGCCTACCTCGGGCAGCCCCTAGGAGACGCCACTGTAACCTCGTTCCCCGACGGAGAGTCCTTCGTGAAGATCAATGACAACGTCCGCGACCGCGATGTCTTCATCGTCCAGCCGACCTGCCCGCCGAGCAACCACAACATCATGGAGCTCCTCATCATGGTGGATGCCATCCGACGCGCCAGTGCCCAACGCATCACGGCGGTGATCCCCTTCTTTGGCTACGCACGCCAGGACCGCAAGGACCAGCCTCGCGTCCCGATCACTGCCAAGCTTGTGGCCAACATCCTGGTCGCCGCCGGCGTGAACCGTGTCCTGACGATGGATCTCCACGCCCAGCAGTTGCAGGGATTCTTCGACATCCCCGTCGATCACCTCTACGCCATGCCCGTGATGGTCGACTACATCCGCAGGAAGGAGATTCAGAATCTCGTCGTCGTCGCCCCCGATGTAGGTGGGGTGAAGATGGCCAGCTCCTACGCCGAGGCTCTCGGAGCGAGTCTTGCGATCGTCGTGAAGCGCCGCCGCAGCGCTACCGAGGTGGATGCACTTCACGTCATCGGTGATGTCGAGGGGAAGAATGTCCTCATCATCGACGACATGACCGAGACCGCCGGAACACTGACCAGCGCCGCCAGAATCCTCCGCACCCGAGGGGTGGGCGATATTTATGCTGGCGTCTCGCACGCAGTGCTGACAGATTTGGCGGTTCAGCGGTTGGAGGGCTCCGAAATCAAGGAGCTCATCACCACCGACAGCGTCCCCGTCCGCAAAGGATCGGGGGATCGTGTGCAGGTTCTTTCCATAGCCGAATTGCTCGGCGAGGGGATACGCCGCATCCATGATGGCGAGTCGGTCAGCTCGCTGTTCCTACTCAAGCAATAGAACTCCAGCAACATCCGTCCCAACCTTCCGAATCTTATGGCAAAACAGGTCAAACTTTCCGCCCGGCCCCGCGCCGATGTCGGCCGCAACTCCGTCAAGCACCTCCGCAGTCGCGGCGTCATCCCCGCCGTTATCTACGGTCACAAGGATCAGCCTGCCAACCTTGAGATCAACAACCGCGAGATTGTGGCGATTCTCAAGCATGCCATCGGTGAGAACATCCTCGTCGAGCTCGACATCGACGGCACGACCAAGCTTTCCCTGATTCAGGAAGTCCAGCACCACCCGGTGCGCGGTGACATCCTCCACGTCGACTTTCTTGAGGTCGCCATGGATGAGCTCCTCCACACGGAAGTTCCCGTCGAACCATTCGGTGAAGCCGACGGCGTTAAGAACTACGGCGGACTTCTCGAGCACAGCCTTCGCTCCCTTGCGATTGAGTGCTTGCCCAAGGATCTCCCCGAGATCATCCGGGTCGATGTCAGCGCCCTTGGTCTCAACCAGTCCCTCCACGTCCGGGATCTCGTTCTTCCTGCTGGCGTCAAGGCGACCACTGATGCGGACCTCACGGTCTTCATCGTCGCAGAACCCAAGGTTGAGGTGGAGCCCGTCGCCGGCGCAGAACCTTCCAAGGGCCCTGAGGTCATCA
>CANIBV010000028.1 GCA_947466005.1 Spartobacteria bacterium
CTCGATCAGGAGTCGTACTTTCGGCTCAGTGCCCGAGTAGCGCAGGAGCACTCGACCTTTCCCTGCCAGCATCCTTTCGGTCTCCGAGACGAGGGCCGAAACTTCCGGCAAGGAATCCAGCGGAGGCTTCTCCTTCACCTGTAGATTCCGCTGGGCCTGCGGATATTTTCGCAGGGCACCACGAAGTTCACTCAGCGGTTTACCGCTCTCCGTCATGATCCGAAGGACCTGCAGGGCACCGAGTAACCCATCACCAGTCGTGCCATGATCTCGGAAGATCAGGTGACCACTCTGTTCACCGCCGATGGAGAAGTTCCCCTCCACCATCGCCTTGACCACATAGCGGTCGCCGACTGCGGTGCGCACGACAACCCCTCCGGCCTGAGCAACACATTCATCCAGGCCCATGTTGCTCATGACCGTGGCGACGAGCGTCTTGCCAGCCAAAGTGTCTCGCTTGAGCGCATCAAGGGCAATCATCGCAAGGATTTCGTCTCCATCGAGCGGCACTCCCCGCTCGTCACAGAGGAGGAGTCGATCGGCATCGCCATCGTGGGAAATGCCGACCAGAGCACCGGTTTCGCGGACAAGCTGGCTTATCTCCTCGGGATGCGTGCTGCCACATCCCTCATTGATGTTCATGCCATCCGGCGCTGCATGAAAGACGGAGAGCGTAGCTCCAAGCTCACGTAGAACTTGCGGGGTGGTTCTGAAGGAGGCCCCGTTGGCGCAATCCACGGCGATGTGCAGACCATGCAGACTCATGCCGGGGACGCTGGCCTTCACCTGACTTCCGTAGCGGTGGAAGGCATCGTTCATCCTCGAAACGGTGCCAACGGAACCTGCTTCGGGACGAATCGAATCGATCTCCTCGGTGAGAATCAGTTGCTCAAGGCGCTCCTCGATGGCGTCATCCAGTTTATAACCATCCCCCCCGAAAAGCTTGATGCCATTGTCCCCTGCTGGGTTATGGGAGGCAGAGAGAACAAAACCTCCATCCGCTCCGAGTTCCCTGACCAATCCTGCCACGGCCGGTGTGGGCACGATGCCCGCCAGAAGGATCTCCGCACCCACGGAGGTCAGCCCCGCAACCAACGCGGACTCAAACATAGGGCCGGAACGGCGGGTGTCCCTTCCGATGACAAAACGGGATTGGGTTGCCCCCTCCCGACGGAGGAGAATCCCCGCCGCCCTCCCCAATCTCAAGGCGATCTCCGGTGTGATTGGGTATCGATTTGCCGTTCCCCGGATGCCATCCGTGCCGAATAGTTTGCGTCCTGACATGATGATGATCGGTTACTCCTTGAGTTTACTTTTTGGGAGACTTGGCTCCGTGGCTCGCGGCAGAGCGGGCTGATTCGGCTTTCTCTCCCCGTTGGGGATTATGCTCGGGAGCTGGACCTAGGTTTTGATGAATGAGATACCAGAGCGCCGCCCCCAGAAGCAGGCAGACCAGTTTCTCTTTCCAGTTGTGCAGCAGTATCCTTTGCATGAGTTTCTTCGCGGATCAGAAGCTGCGAGAGTCGCTTCCGGAACCGATCGACATTGAGGTTGCGCTCGATGCCCCCCGAGTGACAAATGGAAACTTGCCCGTTCTCTTCGGAAACAACCAGGGCGATGGTGTCCGATTCCTCCGAAAGGCCGAGGCCGGCTCGGTGGCGCAGCCCGATGGTCCGGTCCAGATCGTCGCGCTGGGTTAGGGGAAAAATACATCCCGCGGCCACGATCCGGTCACCGCTCACGATCACCCCCCCGTCATGCAGGACGGTCTTGGGATGGAAGATGGTCAGGAGAAGCTCCTTGGAAAATTCGGCGTCCAGCTCCACGCCGCTCGCCGCGACCGGCTTCAGGCTGATATCCCGCTCAAGGGCAACAAGCGCTCCGAATCCCTTGCTTGAGAGGTCAAACATCGCATCGGTGATTTCCTCGATCGCCTCACGCCGCTGAAGGGCCGTGGTAAAAAAGCGGTGGCTGCCGAGTTCATTGAGCGCACGGCGGAGTTCGGGCTGAAAGATCACGACGAGGGCAATGGCTAGGAAGACCGAGAAACTGCGCAAGAGCCATCCGAGCACCGCAAGGTCGAGGAGCTGGGAGATGAAGGTCAGCGTCAGAAAGACAAGCGCAAGCCCGATCAGGATCCGCGCTCCGTGAGTGCCGCGCAGGTAGATGTAGATGTAATAGAGCATCAAGGCGAGGATCAGGATCTCCAAGCCGGATGTCCAAAACTCGCGGGCAACGCCGAGAACGCGGTGAATAAAATCGTTCATGCGCTCAGGATTGCCTCCGTGACACAAAGCGCCTCCCGGTGAGGCGCGGCCTCATGAACCCTGAAAAGACGCGCTCCGCGCGCGTAAGCCAGACCCGTCAAGGCAACACTCGCGGAGAGACCTCTATCCGGACTCGCGCCCAGCCCAGGAATCTTCCCAAGGAAGGACTTCCGGGAGTGGCCGAGCAGCAGGGAGGAGCCAAGTGCGACCAACTCAGGAATGCCGCGGAGCAGGGCCAGATTATGAGCCGTGGTTTTACCGAAGCCCAGGCCGGGGTCGAGGATGATTGCGGCGGCGTCCACGCCGAAGCCTAGGGCGGCATCCCTGCGTTCTGAAAGAAGTTTTGCCACCGTGCGGACAACATCGTCATCCGGATAGGAGGGATTCCGCTGCATGGTTCGGGGACTCCCCTGCATGTGCATCAGGATCAGACCCGCGCCGCTTGATGCAGCCACTTTCCCCATCCCAGGATCACCATGCAGCGCCGTGACATCATTGATAATGTCGGCGCCCGCTTCTAGGGCGGCTTCTGCAACTGCGGCCTTTGACGTGTCGATGGAAAGAGGCACATCGGTGACGGCGCGCAGTGCCCTGATCACGGGGAGAATGCGGAGCATCTCCTCCTCAACAGCAACGGGTAGCGCCCCCGGACGCGTCGACTCACCGCCGATATCCAGAACATCTGCACCCTCCGCGATCAACTCCAAGGCATGTTTCACCGCCTCTTTTGGATCCAGGAATAATCCCCCATCGGAGAAGGAATCGGGCGTGGCGTTGAGAATCCCGACAATCAACCCGCGCGTAGAGAGATCAAACTCATGATTGCGAAATTTCCAGAGCATGCTTGGTAGGTTGTTTAGGCTGAAGGCTGTTAGACTATTAGGGAAGAATCGTACAATCGGGAGCCGATCCTTCAGGTTAGAACCTAAAGGCCTTCAGCCTTCAGTCTATTTACCTAGCCGAAGGCTTACAGAACGCCCGTGAGCATCCAACCCCTCGATGGCACAGAAGGTCTCGATGGTCGGGAGTGACTTCCTGAGTGAGGCGACATCGTAACGGACGAGGCTCGTGCGACGCTGGAACTGCTCCGCCGTGAGGCCGGCAAAAGCCTTGCCCGCCCCCCCGGTCGGAAGCTCGTGACTCGGCCCTGCAAGAAAATCCCCGGCGGCCACGGGGGAGATGTCGCCGAGGAAGATGCCCCCGGTCGAGTTGAGCCTGGAGGCGAGCGCCTCGGGTTTGCGCACGGCGAGGGAGACATGCTCCGCTGAGAATCCGTTGGCGATTTCCACCGCCTGGGCCATGTCGCGGACACGCACCAGCACCGCGTTGGCCATTGCTTTTGCAAGATGCTCCGGCCGCGTCGAGAGCGTTGACTGGCGTTCTATTTCTTTCTGAACGGCCGCGATCAGCTTACTGGAATCGCTCAGCAGGACAACCACGCTACCCGCGCCATGCTCCGACTGGGCCAGAAGATCGGCTGCCACCCAGACGGGATTGGCTTTGGCGTCGGCAATCACGAGCACCTCGCTGGGGCCGGGGAGCAAATCGATACCGACGCGGCCAAAAACCTGCCGCTTCGCCTCCACAACGTAGGCGTTGCCTGGCCCGAAGATCTTGGTCACCGGCTTGATTGTCTTGGTTCCGTAGGCCAGGGCGGCGACCGCCTGGGCTCCTCCGACGCGGTAAATTTCCGTCGCCCCGCAGAGATCGAGCGCGGCGAGCAGCGCAGGGGCCACTGTTCCATCTGCTGCCGCAGGGGTCACTGCAACGATCTCGGGAACACCCGCGGCCTTTGCAAAGCCGCAGGTCATGATCGCGCTGGAGACCAGCGGGGCTGTGCCCCCGGGAATGTAGAGGCCGACCCGGGGCAATGGATCGAAGCGCTCCCCCACCACGGCGCCCTGCGCGTTCTTCATCGACCAGTTCTTGCGGAGGCTCTTCTTGGCGAAGGCCGTTACATTCGCAATCGATGCGGCTAGGGCTTTTTTGATCTCAGGCGTCAGCGAGGCGCGGGCTTTTTTGATCTCTGCCGGCGTGACGCGGATCTTGCCCGGTGAAATCTTGGGGCCGCCGAACTTCACGGAATAATCGAGCAGGGCGGCATCCCCTTTTTTACGCACGGCAGCGATGATCTCCGAGACTGTTTCACGGACTTCAGGTCGCGGCTCAGCCTGACGGTTCAATTCGGCAAGGGCGCGGTCAAAGCCACGGTCTTTGTAGGAAATCAAGCGCATCTGCTAAGACTATCCACTGACACCCCGCCGGTCAAAACCCTCCGCAGGGTGTGACCCCAAAAGATCACCCCCCTGATTAGCCTCCCCACTTAAGGAGTCTTCCACTCCGGCCTTCCAAGCCAGAATGGGTTCACGACCCCCTCTTTGTATGCCTTGAGCGAACCACGGGAGGAGTTCACCCGGAGGTTGCTGTAGGATTCGTCCTTATTCTGCCAGCGCTCATGCCAGAAAACAGCGGCCTTGAGGCGCGGGTAGTGCGAACTCATATCCTGGAAGGCGCCGGCAATCCACGCCCCCTTGTCCTCGCCGGCCTTGTGGGATTCGGCAACACCCCATTCGGCCAGCATGATTGGTTTCTGCGGATCAAGCTTGCAGAGCTCCTGATAGGGCCATTGGAGGAGGGGAGGGAAAGGGGTCCAGTCCTCATCGTTGTACTGCTTCCCGTAGACGCTAAGAGCCAGCCAGTCGACATACTCCGGGCCAGGATAGTAGGCGGCAGCCAGATTCCAAGGGATGCTCGGGTAGGAGTAATTATTGGGCTGGAAGACCCAGAGGATGTTGGTGGCTCCGCGGGCCCGCGCACGGTCGACAACGTAGCGCCAGGCCTTCTTGAACGTCTCGGGACCGGGCCAGGTGGAGGGATTATTCACGTCTCCATGCGTCGGCGGACCCTTCCCGTAAAAATGCCCCGACCAGGGGAACCATGTGCCGTTCATCTCGCAGGCAAAGGATACAAAGAATTGCGATGGGACCTTGGCCGCTGCATCGGCCCACTTGTCGATGTAGGCATCCCATTTGCCGGCCAGGATCTCATTGAGGGAAAAGCGGTCCGGCCCGCGATTCTGGTCGAAGGGTGCATCCCATGGCGACCAGAAGAGCAGGGGAACTGCTCCGTAGGAGCGGACAAGCGCCACCTTCTCCGAGGGGAACTCATCGCGGGCCCAGAAGGATCCAAAGGCCACGAGGGCGAGGTGCTTGCCGGTGAGGCCCTGGAATTTCTCGAGCGACTCCAGCATGACGCCATCCTCCCCATCCCCGAAGTCACAGTAGGCGCCGGTGTAGGCCCCCCTCTGAGGAATCTGAAGATGCGTGAAAGTTCCTTCTCCCGCCCCAATGACGCGGAGGGCACCCAAAAAAAAGAGCAACCCAGGAAGAAGGAGGATCATCCGGTCAGCGCATCGGTGAATGGATGGGTTCATGACATGATGGTGGGTACGGACTCTTTCTGCCGGATAGCGGAGGCGGTGCGCTCCAACTTGGACCAGCGCACCCAACTCCCGCCGATGGCTTTGAAGAGGCATTTCCAGACGACATAGCCGAGCAGGGGGCGGTAGAGAAGCCTCATCGGAATACTGAGCCAGGCGGCGCGCAGTTTTCTTCCTGCAAGGGCAAGCGCCACGACAGCCAAGGCCACATCCAGGAGGACCGAGGCCAGAAGGTATGGCCAGATTGCCGCACCCCGTCCGAGCCAGAGAGACCAGAGTACCATGACATCCAGAATGGGGGTGACCGCCACCACGGCGATCTGAAAGATCCAGATCGAGGGAAGGGCAAACCAACCAAGCCACCCGGAACCTGGGGCAAAGGTGACCTCCCCGTGCTTCCAGAGGCACTGCAGGGTGCCGAACGCCCAACGGAAGCGCTGAGAGAGGAGCGCCTTCACGCTCTCGGGAGCCTCCGTGTCGGCGAATGCCTTGGGGGCAAAAAGCACCTTCCACCCATGCCGGTGCAGCTGAAGGGTTAGATCGGTATCCTCGGCCAGCGTCTCATTGGTGATGGGGCCGACCTCGTCCAGAGCCTCTTTTCGAAAGGCGCTGAGGGCTCCCGGCGCCACAACGATGCACCCCAGAAGATCCTGCGCCCGACGATCAATCTCGAAGGCCCCGACATACTCGAGATCCTGAAAGCGACCCAGCCAGCGCTTGGTATTTCCCACCCGGATGTATCCCGAGACAGCACCCACGGAGGGATCCTCAAGGGGAGCCACCAGCTTCCGAAGTCCGTCCGAAACTACCATCGTGTCGGCATCGATCATGACCAGCGTCTTATGACGCGCCTCGGAGATCGCCCTCGCAAGGGCATGCGCCTTGCCGCTGTTGGACTGACGGATCAACTTCACTCGCGGCTCGAGGGTAGCTATCTCCTCAACAACGGCTGCAGTGAGGTCCTTGGAGCCATCATCCACGACAATAATCTCGAGCGCCGACGGATAGTCGGCATCCAGCAAATGACTGATCGTCGAGGCAATCACCCGCTCCTCGTTGTAGGCCGCGAGGAGGACACTGACGGGAGGGAAAGAGGCGGGTTCGGGGGGAGGGTTGTTCCTCTCCTGCCGTTGGTGACGAATGGCGCAGAGGGAGTAAAAAAGAACCCGCAGCAGGGCCAGGAGGGTCACCACGACAAGAAGCGTCCAGGCGGTGGTCTCGAGATAACGGAGGAACGTAAATCCGCCGTAGACATAGCGGGCCGAGAGGGGCTGATTCTCTTCGCGGAGCGGCGGCATCACCGTATCGCGAGGGAGATTGATGATTTCGGAGAGAGGCACGATGAGATCGCCTCTGCTTCGCAGGTAGTCGATGATTGAGGGCAGGGCAGCCACTGTCTGCGATCTGTCCCCTCCCCCGTCATGCAGCAGGATCACGGATCCCTCGGGGCGCTGACGCTTCACCCTTGTCACCAAGACCTCGGCGCCGGGGCGCTCCCAGTCATCGGGATCGATTGACTGGGTCACGGTGAGGTACCCGAGATCCCGTGCCACCCTCAGCGCCCGCATCTCACCGGGCTGAGTCGGCGTCCCGTCGCTGTTATAGGGGGGGCGGAAGTACGCCGTGGATCGGTCCGTCACCGCCTCGATCAGTCGGGTCGTGGCATTGAGTTCCAACTCGATCTGCTGGTCACCGGCCTCGGTGAGGTTCTGGTGCGAGTAGGTATGGTTCCCTATCTCATGACCCTCACGCGCGATGC
Source organism: Spartobacteria bacterium (assembly GCA_947466005.1). Taxonomy (GTDB): domain Bacteria; phylum Verrucomicrobiota; class Verrucomicrobiia; order Chthoniobacterales; family UBA6821; genus UBA6821. The sequence goes on from CANIBV010000028.1 coordinate 7,466, forward strand.
GCTCCAAGAGGTCGGGGTAATGCTGCGCTTGGGTGCCGAGCACGAAGAAGGCAGCCGGAGCCTTCTTCTCCCTGAGGATCTTGAGAATCCTCGGCGTCCACTTGGGATCAGGGCCATCGTCGAAAGTCAGCGCCACCTTGTGCGGCCCCGGATCCCCCTGACGCATGATGCTCTCGGGCATTGGGAGCTTCGTGTACTGCTCGGAGAGGTAGCCCTCCGCTCCGGCAACGACGCTCCTCTCCCCGGGGCGGGAGGCTTCGCCCACATTGATGAAGTCGCCACTCCCCGTGGAGGCGATCAATTCATCGAGCGAGATCCTAGAGAGCAGTGAAAGCGCTCGCGAGTTCGCCGGCTTGAGCGGATCCATCCGAAGGACATCCCAGACAGCAGGATCCTCCTGACCAAGCCGATAGAGAGCGATGCCACCCGGATGATAGGGGGCGATGGAGCGCCGCTCATTAAAGAACGTGACGGCATCGAGGAAATTGATTTCGTGTTCCTGGTTCTGCTCGGGGCCTGCCAGATAGTTGAAGTTCGGGGTGTCCTCGGCACAGTCCACGCCGGAGTAGGGCTCCACCCCGGCCTGCGAGGCCCGAGCCATCGCATCGGTGAATCCCACCGCCTCCACCGTCTTCGTGTCCTTCCTCCAGTCGTACCCGTATGTGCCGAGGCCTATCACCCATTGGGACGGGTCGCCGTAGACCATCATCGTTTTCAACCAACCTTGAAACCAGTCACTGCTGGCAATCGGGCCGGCCTCGTCGGGTTCCGAATTTTCATCATAAAGGGCGGCGACCAAGTGGTCAGCCGATGCCGCGATGACCTCCAGATCGAAGGAGTCAAAATCATTCCCCGTGGGCACCGTGAACCAGAGCTCCCTCCCCGCGGCATGGAGCCGGTCAGCGAGTTCCTTGATCAGCAGGGCGATCTCCGCCTTGTACGTCGGGTCAAGCTGGCTCAACTCCAGAAGGAGTCCCTTGGATCCGGGAGGAAGCCGCCCGATCAACTTGTCCAAAAAGGCGCCCCTCTCGGCGGCGGGCGCTGAGGCAAGCGCTTCCACCGCCTCCGGTTGCCAGTCATCACCCTCCAGATTACGCAGGATGGGGAGGAAGCCGAGCCCCTTGCGCACGCAGAGCAGACGGGCCTTGTCGGAAGGTTTCTCCTCCAGGGTCCCCTCCACTCCCGACAGACTGAACCAATCACAGGCAACGTGCGTCAACTCATCGGCGTGACGTTCCAGAGAGAGAAGCGACGCAGGGTCGGATGGGGAGACATAGCCAAGAACCACCGGGCCGGATATCGGGTGGGAGGCGGCACCCCTCGGAAGAGCGGAGGCTTGGGGGCCATGAATCCTGCGCCAGTCCCCCTTCGCATCCAATGGGGGGAGCTTGGCCGCGGGGAGCGCCTTGAAGCGTGCGCGAAAGTCTCGCACTGCGGCAGGGAGCTGGAGTTGCGGCCCGATCAGCAAGCCCCAGATAAAGTATGCCGTGGCTCCTGTCACCAGGAGCGTGCCGAGCACAACCGAGACCTGAAGAGCGCGGCGTCGAATCCCGCGCGGATCGGCAAAGATGGTTTTCCCCTGCTTAGAATCCACGGAGGAGGGGCGAAAGGAGGGAGGGCATCCGTGATCAGTGGGTTATTGTCACCCTACCATGAGCGGAAGCGTCGGTATAGCCGAATGAGAATCACCGGGAGCCAAGGATCATGGGGGTGAAGAATCCCCTCACGACTCGTACCTCACACCTCACGCCTGTTGGAAAAAAGCCTAACCCGTCCCTCCCGGTGAGGAGGAGGGAGGCGTGGGGGCAGGCGTTGGCGAGGGCGCTGGATTCTCTATCAGTAGAAGGTCTGGCGTCGGCGTCAGCCGGGGAATCGGGGGAGGGCCGGTAAAGGGGTTCTGTGACTCACCTGGGAGTCCGGCATCCGTTGGGTTGGGAGCATTCTGATCGTTATTCTGACTCTGCTGATTCTGTTGCGTGGTGGCCGTGGATGTTGAGGCGGCGATTGATTGGGCGACGGCCGCGGCCACCTGGCTCGCCACCTGGCTCGCCACCTGGCCCGCCACCTGCCCAGCTACATTTCCGGCCACATTCCCAGCCACGTTTCCGGCTACTTGGCTCATCTTACCCGCAGAGTCCGCAGCGGCCCCTGCGGCAGTATTAAGTGCCAGGCCCACCTGTTGGGGACTAAAGCCGAGCTGCAGGGCCATGGAAGTCGCCGCCGCAACGAATGCTTTGGTGACCGCGACCGCGTCCTCGACAGCACCCATCGGGAGTGTGGTGGAATCAGTCAGCTTACCCTCCTGCTTCATGACGGTTGCTGCCGCCGCCTGCTCTCCGGCGGCCGTGACCAACTCGACGGAAATGGCACTTAAGATATTGGCGAGGGCGGTAACGTCGTGGCCGTCGCCTGCCGATCCGGAGATGACGCCCGCTGTAATGGAGGCAAGGGCCTCCTGGAATCCCGCTGGGGAAGTGATGCTTTGCTGGGCGGAGGCGGTTTTCACCCCTTCTGACGAGGCACTGTTGGGCAGTGACTGTCCAGCTTGAGCCGTGTCAGTCGCCGCCTTCGAGAGCGCCGCGAAGGCTGCTGTAGCGATCTGTGCGGGAAGATAAGGAGCTGAGAGTGTGGCCTGATGAACGATATTGCGGATCTGCGCGGCTGCCTGGGCTCCGTTCAGGCCCGACTGGGACGAGAGAGAAAAAGCAATGGCGGCGGCGGCGATTTTAGGAGCCTCAGGGCATGTGGAGACCGCTCCCAATCCCTCTGCCTCCAGGCTCGAGGGGCTCCCTATCAGGATGCCCAGCAAGAGGAGCAATGCCTTCAGGTTCTTCAACTGACCGGCCTTGATACGGATCTTCATCTTCAGAGATTCTTAAATATTCCGGAGCGTCAGCAGGATGGAACCCTGCTGCGGGATGTGCTTGGCGGCGCGGGGTCTGGAGTTGCCGATAACCCCCCCCTTGCTGACGTTGATGGTCTGCATGATGCCATCCTGCTTGGCGAGGATGGGGATCTGCTTCCCGTTGAACTCCAAGGTGACGATTTTATCCCCCACCCTGACCAGATCACCCGGGTGCTTGTGCACTGCGATCACCTTCGCGCCCGTGGGAGCGGGGATCTCATGCTGGGTACTGTTGTGGTCGATCACCTTGCGGACGGCGGCAGAGACCGCTCTGTTACTCGCTAGCTTCCCTTCCGCCTTGAGACCCTCCATCGCGGCGGTCATCTCGGAAGCAGCACGGGAGAGGGGTTGCTGAGGGATAGCAGCAGCGGGGGACTGGGCAGCCTTGGGATCGGGAGAAGCACCCTGCGCCCCGACCACGGGAGCGGCATCCGTGGCCACTGCGTTCGTAGTACCTACAGGAGGGGTCGCTGTATTTGCAGGTGCGCTGGAGGGCGAAGCAGTAGGCACGGGAGGCGGGGGGACGCCCTGCGCCCGCAGTGAAGAGGCCCCCAAGAAGACGAAGGAACCCAAACCAAAAGCAAAACTAAAACCCAAACCCAAAGGGCTCAGGCCAAGAAGAACGGAAAATAGGGCACCTCGCCTCCCCACCCGTGTGATTGCCAGCTGGTTCCTCATCAGCGGTAACATTCGGGTGGGGATTCCCTCCGCGCAAGCAGGAAAAAAGGATTTTTTGTGATCCGGTCCCCGAAGAAAGCCCCCCCCTGTGAGGTTCACCCCAAGACTACCCTCCCAGTGATTCCGTGAAGTGGGTTCCGATCGCGGCAAGCACTCTGGCGACAGGCAGTCCGATGACATTCTCCATGGAGCCCTCGATCTGCTCGATCAGGCGTCCGCCATCCTCTTGGGCGGCATAGGATCCAGCCTTGTCGAGGGGATCGATGTCGGCGAGGTAGGCCTCAATGGTTGCCTCATCCAGCGGACGGAAGGCCACACGCGTCGACTCGACGAAGCTGCAACGAGTCACCCCTCCACCCCTGAGCAGGCAGACTCCCGTGAGTACCTCGTGGGCCCTCCCTCCAAGACGCCCGAGCATTTCGGCTGCATGGATCAAATCGCGGGGCTTCCCCAGGATCTCCCCATCCAGAACGACGATCGTGTCGGCCCCAAGAACGAGGTCACCCTGCGTGTGAGCCGCCACGTTGAGCGCCTTGAGCTCGGCATTGGCCAGAACAAGAGCACGAGCCGAGAGTCCCCCGGTCAGTTCCTCCACCTCGGCGGGCCTGACCACCACCTCGAATCCGGCTGCCATCAAGAGGTCGCGGCGGCGGGGTGACGCCGAGGCGAGGATGAGACGCCTCGGAACAGGACCTTTCTTCCCCATCACTCTTGTTGGAGTGCCGGACCAGGGCCCTAAATCAGATGCTCGGAATCGGTGAACCCGATGTCCTCGCGGATCGACTCAAGCTGACGGCGCGCGCGACTGGAGGAGTGGGGATGGTTCCTCACTCGGGAGACGACACTTGCAATAACGGGGGCGAGGGCAAGAGCCCCGGCGATCAGGAGAACGGATCCGGCACGGCGGCGGGATTCACCGGAGATCTTGTCGGCGATCAGGAGGCCCAGTCCGAGGCCCGCTGCGGCCTGGGAGAGTCCGATGGTTCCGCTCACTGGAAGGTTTTCAGAAAATTTGTTGAGGGAAAGCTGTGACATATAAGGCATCACTACTCCTCAATGCGCCTCCGCGCAATCCGGAATCAATCAATCGGCAACCGTTTACGCCTGAATCAGGGGCGATTCAAGAAGCATTGAAGTTTCAGGTTTCATCCTTTTCTGCCCCCTGCCTTGCCTACCGAAGAACTCTCCGATGTCATGGGCGGGTGAACATTACTTCCCGCGCACTCGGCGTTGACCCGGGATCCGCCCGCATAGGACTCGCCCTGAGCGATGACATGGGGTTCATGGCCCATCCGCTGCAGACATTGAAGGTCACGGCAGGGGCAAGCACAGGGGCGCGCAGCGCGGCGGAGATTGCGGCCGTGGCGGCTGAAAAAGGCTCGCCGGTGATTGTCATCGGACTGCCGCGGAACATGAACGGAACCTACGGTCCCGCCGCGGAAAAAAGCAGGGCCCTCGCCGAGGCCCTGAAGCCTCTCACCTCCGCAAAGGTGATTCTCTGGGACGAGCGCCTCACCACGGCCGCAGCCACGCGACGACTCCAGGAAGCCGGAATGGATAGCCGCGCCCAGCGACAGGTCATCGATCAGGCTGCCGCCGTCCAGATCCTGCAGGATTGGCTCGATTCTAATGCCCTGCTTTAGAGAGCCGCCCCACCCCCGGCTTCTCCTCTCCGATGAAACTGCGCCTCCTCATTGCCTATGATGGAACGGCTTTCCGTGGCTGGCAGAGCCAGCGCGGAGGGAATACCGTGCAGGACACACTGGAAGATGTCGTCTCCACCATTGTCGGCGAGCGGGTGATCCTCCATGGCTCGGGACGAACGGATGCGGGCGTCCATGCGCTGGGGCAGACGGTTCACTTCGAGCTCTCCCGGGAGCAACTCGGCCGACTCGGCCGGATGAGTGAGCCGGAACGCTGGTTGGCGGCGCTCAATGCCTCACTCCCGCCGGAACTTCGCGTCATGAAGGTCAGTCGCGCAGCGGAAGGCTTCCACGCACGCTTCTCGGCCAGCGGCAAGATCTACCGCTATGAACTCTGGCACGGCCCCGTCCTCCCCCCTCATCTTCATCAGAAGACATGGCATCTCTACGGCTCACTTGACCGAGCGGTCATCAGGCAACTGGCTGCAGCCGTGGAGGGCACCCATGACTTTCGCGGCTTCTGCGCCGACTCCGGATCACTTCCCGAGAGCACCGTCCGCACGATCCGCCGCCTCGCGGTGAAAGAACGGGGCCACTCCATTTCACTCACTGTGGAGGGAGATGGATTCCTCTACCGCATGGTCCGGATGATCGTGGGCGGCATCGTCCGGGTCGCGCAGGGCAAGGAGGACGCTGATGTCTTCACCCGTCGGCTTGCAGCAGGCAAGCCCTGGCCGAATCCCGCAATGGCTCCCGCGCCCGGACTCTACCTCGTGAAGGTTCACTACAGGAAACGAGAGATTCCTTTTTCAAAACGCAGGAAAAGCCCGTAGCGTCACGTCGTGTTTCTGTTTCCTGTCGCAGCAGCTTCGAGAGCGTTGTTGATTCTCTCCCTCGGGACGTTCCTCGGGGGAGCGATTCTCCCTTCGCTCCGCGCGGAGCTCACCGATGCGGAGAAGAAGGCCCTCTTCCTGAAAACGCACTCCGGCACATCCGGCGCCAAGAAAAAATCAAGCGCATCCAGCACCAAGAGCGCCTCGGGTTCAGTCAAACACTCCTCCTCCAGCTCTCACAAAGGCAGTTCCTCCGGCACCAAGAAGAAATCGACTTCTCCGGGATCATCCCGGAGCAAGAAGAGTAGTCCTTCCAGCTCCCATTCCCAAAGCGCAGGAACGGCCCATCCCTCGGCATCTTCGAGCTCGGCATCACCGGGGAGCGCTGTGTCTCACGCAGCCCTCGATCACGCAGCCGCCACCGCCCTCTCTGCAACTGCTGCTACTTCGACTGGAGCCGCTTCTCACTCTTCATTGTCTCTCCCACTCCCTCATGGAGCCACCCCCTCCGCGCCGATCACCATCGAGAAGTCAGGCGTGGAGATGGCCGAAGGCCTTGAGCCGGCTGCAACTCCCGCTCCTGCTACCGCCGGGGCGGGCGGAGGCCTCTGGAGTCGACTCTTCGGATCGCACCGATCCTACCGCTACCTGGGCACCTCGACCCGCGCGGCCATCGACCGAGCTCCGGTGCGCAGGGGCAGATGGAAATATATCGTCGTCCACAACAGCGGCACCCGTGAGGGAAATGCCCGCATCTTTGAGATCTACCACCTCCGAGTGCGTCACATGCAGAACGGGTTGGCTTACCACTTCGTGATCGGCGACGGCCATGGCTCGGGTGACGGTCAGATCGAGATTGGCAATCGCTGGACCAAGCAAATCAACGGCGGCCACGTGGCCAGTGACTACCTCAACGACATCGCCCTTGGTATCTGCCTCGTCGGCGATTTCAACCGCGACACACTCACCAAAGCTCAAATGGGTGCGCTGGAGGAGTTGGTCTCCTACTTGCGCGACCGTGTTGGGAAGACCCAGGGGAAGAAAGCGATCGTCCATGCCCACAAGGAGATCAACCCCCGACCGACCGACTGCCCGGGCAATCGCTTTCCCTATAGTTGGCTTCACGCGAAGTTCGGGAACGCTCGATAACATTCACCCCCTCCCCCTGGCTCCCCATGTCCTCCTACCTTCTGCTGATGGTCGCGATCATCGCCGAAGTGGTGGCCACCTCGGCCCTGAAAGCCTCGGAGAGCTTCACCCGCCTGGTCCCCTCGCTCATCGTTGTGA
>CANIBV010000029.1 GCA_947466005.1 Spartobacteria bacterium
AATGCTATCATTAACGAGTACACATAATCACGATTTATGATTCAGGAAATGTTCTCGAAGGCTTCATAAAGGCTTGGAAGTTTCGATCCAGCTCTAGGCCTGCAAGCGTCGCTGTATAGCTTATACTGCGGGATGCAAATCGGTGCACCAGGACGATCCGCCTTCCTATGCCTTCCCGCCGAAGGTCACGAAGTCGTCCACATCCAGAAGGTCAAACCATCCGAAGATGTCTCCACGGGCTGGTGCGATCTTCTTCTGGGCTTCATGCATGTACTCGCGGTTCTCCACCGAGGAGGGAACCCGAGTCTCCTGCCATGCCGACCAAGCGGTGATCTCGAGTTCGGTCGGCTTGTTCTTTGAATGAGCGGTGATCCACTCCAGGATCTCTCCGTCCCCTTTTCCTGTCTTGAGCTCGACGAGGAGGGCCTCTGGATCAATGCCGACAAACTTGATGAAATGTTCGTCAAGGGGGCAGTTATAATGATATTCGCCGTTCTTGCCAGCCAACTGAGCGCGCCCCTTGTCGAGCATGCGTGGGAGAATGACAAAGCCGCCGAGGCGGGTGCGCGGACTGCGAGGAGGGCGTATGGCGAGGTCCATGGGTAAAAAGGTAAAAGGGTAAAATAAGTGGGTCTATTTGCCAGATCTTACCGGCGGCGCTTGGCTCCGTAGCTGTACCCCTTGAGGGTGCGTGCCCCACGGATGTTCTTGAGGACTCTGGCGGCTTCCTCTTCCTGGAAGAGCATGGTGAAGAGGTAGGGGAAGTTCTCCAATTTCTCGCGGGGCACCTTCTGGGCAATGAAGGCCTCGATCAACTTCACATGAGGGAGCTCCTCTGCCGTCATGATGGTGAAGGCATCACCCTCACTCTGCGCACGGCCCGTTCGGCCGATGCGGTGGACGTAGTCCTCCGGGTGCTGGGGCACATCGTAGTTAATCACGTGGCTGACTCCGGCGATGTCGATGCCTCGGGCAGCGATATCCGTCGCGATCATGACCTCGTAGCGACCGGTTTTAAATCCCTCCAGGGCATCCATGCGCTCCTGCTGTGAGCGATTTGAGTGCATGACGGCGACCTTGTGACTCTCGCTCTCCAGTTGGCGGGCAATGCGGTCAGCTCCATCCTTGGTGCGGCAGAAAATGAGCACACTGTGGTAATCCGTGCGATCCAGCATCGCCTTGAGGAGGTCAAACTTCTGGGCGGCAGCCACGGGGTAGAAGGCATGCTTGACTGTCTCGGCGGCCGAACGGCGGGCACCGATGGAGATTTTCTCGGGATCGCGCAGGCACCAGGAGGAGAGGCGCTCGATCTCCTCGGGGACGGTGGCGGAGAAGAGAAGGGTCTGACGCTCCTTGGGGCACTGCTCGACGATACGGCGCACATCGGGAAGGAATCCCATGTCGAGCATGCGGTCCACCTCGTCGAGAACCAGGATCTCCAGATCGGCAAAGCTGATCTCACCCTGCTGGAGGTAATCGAGCAGGCGTCCAGGAGTGGCAACAATGATATCGGCCCCCTTCTGGAGAGCCTCGCGCTGGGCGCCATAACCGACACCACCGTAAATCACGACGGTGCGCAAGTTGGTGAATGCGGCGAATTCCTTGAAGGCCTCCTCAACCTGAAGCGCCAGCTCGCGGGTCGGCTCCAGAATCAGGCAACGGGTCTTGCCGTTGGATTCCTTGAGGCGGCTGAGAATCGGGAGACCGAAGGCGGCAGTCTTACCGGTGCCGGTCTGGGCGGAGGCGATGATGTCCCCACCCTTCGTGACGAGGGGAATGGCCTGCACCTGAATCGGAGATGGCTCCACATAACCCATCCGCTGTGCACCGTGGACAACGGCTTCAAAGAGTCCTAGATCCTGAAATGACATGAACGGTAGAATTTAGCAGCTATCTGAGATCACGCCAGTGAATAAGAGTCGCCTGCTGCTTCAAGGCGAGCGCCGCGTGATAACCGCCGCTCAGACGCCATGGGATCACCTTCCAGAGGTCGTTACCAATCTCCACCCCCAGCGACTCCGATGAGGCGGACTCGGAAACGCCGGACTCAGAGCGGAGGATCACCCGCGTGGAACCTAGCAGCTCCCCCATGCCACGCCCATCCGCTTTGATGGCCGCCTCGCGGCAGGTCCAGAAACGGAAGAAATATTCCATTTCCTTACCTTTAATCGGGGAACCAGCCAAGTACTGAGCCTCTTCCGCGGAAAAGAAACGTCGCGCCAGCGATTCCGTCTCAATGTCCCTCTCACGCTCCAGATCGACACCGATGTCCGTTCGGGAAAAGGCGGCGAGCAGCATTTCTCCGCTATGCGAGATACTAAAGTGAAGCGAGGGATCCTGCTTCACATACGGTTTGCCTCCCTCCCCCACCACCAACTCAATCGCCGAGGGATCCATGCCAAGCCATGGCGCCAGGGTCTGTCGCAGCAGATGCCGTCCCGCCACGAAACGGTCGCGCACCTCGGACGCGCCCATGGAACGTGCTCTCCGTTGCTCATCGAAAGAAAGGCCATTGAGATCAGGGGAGGTTGCGGGGCGTATGTCGGCGGCAAGAACGACAACCTCCCCAACCTCCGGAATATAAGCTAAATCACTATTGAGCGAAAAAGACGGTGGAATAATTTCTAAATTAATACTTGTCATGAAATTAAACTTATTAAATAACAAATAGTGTTATGAATCTATCAAACATTAGCTCAATCGCATTACGCAATCTCATCAAACTCACGGAGCGCAAGGAAGCCCTCGTGAGTGAAATCCAAAAAATCGAGGCGCAGCTTGCGTCCCTCCTCACCGGCAAGCCCGTTCGTCCCACAGGCAAGCGCCGCGGCCGTCCCGCCAAGAACGCAACCAAAGCGACAAAAGCTTCCAGGAAGACCGGCGTCCGCACCGCCAAGCGCGCTCCCCGCGGAGCCGTCAAGAAGAAGATCCTTGCCGCACTCAAGGCGGCTGGAGATGCCGGAATGAAAGTGACCGATCTCTCCAAAAAGATCGGCGTCAAGAATGCCAACGTGCACGTCTGGTTCAGCAGCACAGGCAGCAAAATGGCCGAAATCAAGAAGGTAGGAAAAGGTCACTATAAGCTTCAGGAAAAGAAGGCTTAATTCGTTACGTTCAGAACCATTCAAAACTTAAGAAGCCGCTGAAGGGTCACTGACCTTTCAGCGGCTTTTTCTTGCCCGTGCGGTAAAGGTGGATCGCCTCGGCTGTCCCCTCCCCTGCCTCGAGCAGCGAGACGTGACCGCCGGCCTGGATCACCGCCTCCTTCACGCTTGGATGGGCATTCGCGGGGCAGGCGACCATCGCAGCGACACTCCCGAAGAGCATCGCCAGATCGTTCTGATGGTCGCCGATAGCCAGTATGTCCGAGGTTGGCATATCAAGGAGCCGACTGAGCTCCGCCAAGGAACTCCCCTTGTCATAACGGCGATGACAGAATCGCAGATAAATATTGCTGCGCTGGTAATGAAAATCTTCAGGCCTTCCGGACAAGGTTTTCAACTCACTGATCAATTCGTCCAACACTCCCTCGTTCGGTGCGATCAGACCGCTAGGGACACCATCAACACTCTCCTGAAAGATGACTCCGTCGTAACGACCCACAAGTTCTTCGATCTCGTTGAAGTAATGCCCGCACTCTTTGAAGAGCAGATCATGATGTTCCCGGCAGACTTGATTCCACTCCCCGTAATCATGCCACCCACCCAACCCGTCAGGCTTATAGATGTGGCGTTCGCTCGTGAGGATGTATTCGGGTTGAACGGGAGCCTGCAAGCTCTCGATCCCCTCCAGGGCGCTCACAAGCGGGCGGCCAGTGTTGACTACCCAGATCGCCCCTTGTCGGACAACAGACTCAAGCTCGACCGCCAACGAGGGCACACACTTCTGCCCATGGGGTGTATCGGTGAGAGTTCCGTCAAAATCTGTACTGAGCAACTGGATCGTGGACATCGGCAGACTCTCCATGCACACCGTGCCGCGTGCAATCCACAAATTCCCTGCCGCATTACGACGGAAGGTGCTATGAATGACCATATGAAATCGGCCTACGAACTCGCCATGAACCGACTCGAAAAGAGCTCCCCCGTGACCACGGTGACTGAGAAGCAAAAGAAAGCCCTCGCCGAGATCGACTCGGAATTTGCAGCACGCATTGCGGAGCAGCGGATCTTCCTTGACGGGGAGATCTCCAAAGTGGCCGGCGATGAGCCGGCCATCATGAATCTGCAGAGGCAACTTGCCTCGGAAATCAGCTCTCTGGAGGAGAAGAGGGAGTCCAGGAAAGAGAAAGTCCGCTCCAGTGCGTAGAGTGGGACTCAACGGAGGAAATTCCTCTACGTTGTTCCTCCCGCCTGTTGCCAGAGTTTACGGAAGTCACGGTCCACCATCTCCCCTTTCGTCGGCTTGAGCGTTTCGTAGGCTCTCTTTAAGACACGACGCGCCAGATCAGGCCTCCCTTTGGAAAGGAACTTCGAAGCAAAAGGAACTGTCACCTTATAAAAGAAATCACCTCCCCCGGTTGCACCCTGCAATCGAAGCTGGCGATCATATTCTTGGAGTGCCCCTTCCGGATCATTAGCCTCCAACCGCGAGGCAATCAGCTGACCCGCTGCCGTGGCACTGATGTCGGTACGATTGCCCCGGTTCTCGTGGACGATCTGACCGGAAAGTCGCTCCGCGGCTGTGGCGTCACCCGATCTGAGTGCCAGACTGACGAGGGCTGCCTGATGTTGGGCCTTGATATCCCGGAATCTTCCAAACTGGCGGATGGCCGCCTCATGGTGGGCCTTGACCTCCGAGACCGGTGATCCGGTACGTGCCAGCCAGTCCTCCAGGGCATTCCAGAGAAGGGGATTCTCGGGACAACTGATCCTGGCGCTCTGCAGGGCCTGCCCCTCGGCACTGGCATTATTCCGACGTCGAAAATTCCAAGCCATCACAAGATCCCTGCGCGCGGCATTCTGGGGATCCGTGTTGCCAAGATGACGCGTGAGCATCTCGATGGTGTGGTCGGTGATCGGCGCCCAATTCTGCGGATCCAATCCCTCCCCGGAGGCATAGTTCTGCTCCGCATAGCGGCCGACATTGAGATCCCAGCTCTTCCTTCCCTTGAAATAACCGACCCACGCATGCCCTCCATCCTTTCCCTGACCCGCAAAGAAAATCGTCGGAATGCCCAGAGCCTTGCCCGAGATCGCGGCGTAGTAGGCCTGGTCGACACAGATGCCGCCATGTTCACGGATCTTTGCGAGGCGGTACCCTCCCCAGGGCCATGAATAGACATTCTTGGCAACACGCCCACGGTCGTAGGCAATGGAAGAAAAGAATTGAGGGAGGCTCTCGTGCGAGAGGGATGGGAAATCCCTCACCGCATCGAACTCCCCGGGATCCAGCGGCGCATCGATCACAAACTTGAGCTCCCGAACAGCCAAGAGCTTCGGATCAACCCTGAGCTTCCCCCGACGTGATGCCCTTACCCACTGGCTGAAGACTTCAGCCGGTTGGGGATCGATTCTTGGAACATCGGTGGGAGGCACCTGATGGTGGGGCCAAAAAGCGGGTGCGGGTTGATCTAGGACGAGCGAGATGGCGAGAGCGAGAGCAGGAAACTCTCGCCAGTCGGCCGGGGAAGACTTCCAGATGGCCTGCAGATTGAGCAGTACTTTGGGCTGAAAGTCATCCTCGCTGTAAGATTCTGACCAGAGCCTCAGAAAGCCTGGGTCTGAGAGAGTCGTCTCAACAAAGGCCGGCTCAAGCCGGCCGATCAGGGGACCGTTGCGTGAAGCAAAGGGTTGGGCAACCAGTTCCCCCATCACACGCCCCAGCATGCTGGGATCCGCCGCAACCTGCTCGGTCACATGATGCTGGAGTCGATCGTAGCGATGGACGAGGGGCGAACCGGGTTGGTGAATGGTTACTTGGATTTTTTCTCCCTGGGGTGACTTCTCCGAACTCATCGAGAGGTGTGTGGAGAGCCACCTCTTGGTCATCACAGCCTCGTCAGATTCCAGAAGTTCCAGCCACTGATAGAGATCGATCCACTTTGCGAAATTCTCCTGAGCACTGGAACCGGGGCTGCCGTTTCTGGAGGCTCTCCATTGCGAGACCAGGGCATCCCCAAGAGAATTACGAAACTCACCCAACCGCCCCTTCCGAGCCAAGGATACCTGATCTTCCGGATCAGGAGGTCTGGAGAGGTCGATTGGCGCTCCCTGAAGAACGCCCCCACTCTCATAACAGGCGAGAGAAAGGAGGCCAATCGCTGCCGTGCGAAGGAAAGGCCGCCCGGCACCGATCATTTTCCCTTCGGGATCGGCGTTCGGAGCAGTGCCTCCATCCGCGATGGATCCCTCGCCCCGGCCACCGCCTCCTCCTTGCTGATTCGGCGCCCCAGATAGAGTTCCTCAAGCACATCGTCAAAGGTATGCATTCCATCTTTGCGGCCTATCTCCATCAGTCCGACGATCTGCTCGAAGCGATGATCTCGGATGCACCCCTTCACAGCGCTGTTGTTGGCAAGGAACTCACTCACCATCACGCGGCCGAGGCCATCCTCGGAGGGGACTAGACGCTGGGCCACGATGCCGGCAAGCGCATTGGCCAACTGCCCCGTGACTTGCTCCTGCTCGTCACCAGGAAAGAAATCAACAATGCGATCAAGCGCCTGGGGTGCGTCGTTGGTGTGAAGTGTCGCCAGAACGAGGTGACCGGTCTCGGCCGCCGTGAGTGCTGCGCGGAGGGTCTCTTGATCTCGCAACTCACCGATCATGATGACATCGGGATCCTGCCGGAGAACGTGTCTCAGGGCCTCCGGAAAGGAAATGGTGTCAGTGCCGATCTCGCGTTGCTTGATGATGGAGCGGTTACTCTTAAAGTAGAACTCGATGGGATCCTCGATCGTGACGATCACTCCATCACGCGTCTCGCTGATGCGGCGGAGCATGGCTGCCAGGGTGGTGGTCTTTCCCGATCCGGTCATCCCCGTGACCAGGACAAGGCCCCTAGTTAGCTCGCAGAGTTGGGTGATCGAAGGGCGGTGGCCCAGTTGATCCAGGGAGGGGATCTCCTCCGGAATGAATCTGAGAGCCGCTTCAAGAGCCCCGCGACTGAAGTGGGCATTCCCACGGAATCGTCCCACACCCGCCACCTGAAGTCCGAAATCAAGCTCCAGCTCACGTTCCAATCTGGCGCGTTGAGCCTCCGTGAGGATGCTTAGGATGACCTCCCTACATTCCTGTCGAGTGAGGACCCTCTCGTGGAAGGGTAGGATTGCTCCCTTCATTCTGATCGATGGAGGAAGTCCCGCGCAGAGATGGACATCAGAAGCTCCCGCAGCCACGGCCTCTTTTAGCAGTTCCACAACATCGGGCAGTTCGCTCATGATGATTCCTCCGTTAGTTCCCCGTCATGGAACCCGTGATTCCTTTCAGGCGCCTTCTTAATTCAGCAGGATTCGGTGATGCGAGCAGCGCTGCCTCCTCGGCAAGAACCCCGGACAGGACAAGCTGATGCAGGGATCGCAGAAAATCCTGCGATTCGGTGGGGTTGGCGATCGAGAGATGATCGCGAAGCTCGGGGATCTGGGAGTTCTGGATGTACTGCCGGGTCACTCCGACATTGGTCATGTATTCGCAGGCCAGCACCCTCCCCTCACTGGTCGAGGGGAGCAGCTTCTGGCAGAGCACACCCAGCAACTGGCCCGAAAGCACCTGAAGGTGTCCCTTCCGTTCCTCGTCAGGGAAAAATGCCGTCAGGCGCTCCAGCACCTCGCTGGTATCGGAGGCATGGAGGGTGGCGAGGACGAGATGGCCAGTCTCTGCGGCCTGAAGTGCCACGGTTGCCGTTTCCCTATCCCGGATCTCTCCCACCAAGATGATGTCAGGTGCCTGCCTGAGGGCACGGCGGAGCCCCTCGGCAAAGCTGCTTGTATCTAGCCCCACGGCCCGCTGGGTGAAGAGGGACTTGTTGCGGTGAAAGACAAACTCGACCGGATCCTCAATGGTCACCACGTGACGCTCCATCGTGTTGTTCACCCACTCGAGGAGAGCAGCCAGGGTCGTTGACTTTCCGGAACCGGTGGGACCCGAAACAATCAGGATGCCGGATTGACGGGAGGCCATCTCCTTGAGGAGTTCCGCTGGAACACCGAGTGTATCAATATCTGGTGGGGCGGCATTAATGCGCCTCAGGACTGCTGCCTCGTTCCCAAGTTGCCGGTGAAAGTTCACGCGAAAGCGGGTGCCCGTGGCCGCGACAAAACTGGCATCGTGATCGGTGGCTGATTCCGGCACGCCGCAAAAAACGCGGAGTTCCCTCAGGTCCGCAAGAGTGAGCGCCGGCGCCTCCATCGGAGTGACACTTCCTGAAACGCGCACGATGGGTGGCTCCCCCACCTGCAGGATCAGGTCGGAAGCCTTGTATTCTTGAGCTGCCCTGCAGTAGAGCTCGATAGATTCTGGAGGCTTCGCCATGTCGCTACCTCATTGATAAGACAATTGAGACAAGGCGTCTAGAAACGAAAATAATAAGCCTCTCCCTAGCTCGTAAGATCGGATGGAGAGCAAGGGGGCCAAGGGAAGCCGTAGAAAAGGCGCGTGGGAACGCGGCTTTGCTTGCTTCTCCTTCGTCGAAGTCGTTCGAGGCCACGGCCGAGAAGTCCGAGGATCAGCAGATCCAAGGATGCCTGATCGGGGATGATCGGCAGACAATTATACGGCGACCGCAGGGCAACAACGCCCCGCGCGCCAACCAAGCCTGCTTATTGGCAGAGGCCGGTAAGGTCCGAGTCCGGATCATACTGCAGATACGGCCCAAGCCACTTCTCCACCTCGGCGACGGACATGCCCTTGCGCTTGGCATAGTCCTCGATCTGGTCGCGACCCAGCTTCCCTACGGCAAAGTAGCGGGCCTCGGGCGCGGCGAAGTAGAGACCGGAGACGGAGCTGGCCGGATACATCGCCAGGCTCTCGGTCAATGTGATCCCGGTGTGCTTGGTGGCATCGAGAAGTCGGAAGAGCTCCCACTTCTCGGTGTGATCGGGTCCCGCCGGATAGCCGGCGGCGGGACGGATGCCACGGTACTTCTCCCGGATGAGTTCCTCCTTGGTGAGGTTCTCCATCCTGCCGAACCCCCAGAGATCACGCGCCTGCTTGTGAAGCCACTCCGCCGCGGCTTCCGCAAAGCGGTCCCCGATCGCTTTCACCAGCAGGGAGGTGTAGTCGTCATGATTCTTCTGAAAGGAATCAGCATACTCGCCCACCTCGGGGCCTGCCGTGACGGCGAAGCCCCCGATGGAGTCGATCCTGCCTGAGTCGCGCGGGGCGATGAAGTCAGCCAGGGCATAGTTAGACTGACCGGCAGGCTTCTTGTTCTGCTGGCGGAGTGTGTGGAACTTTCCGATCACGGAGGAGCGCTCCGCATCGGCGTAGAGCTCGATGTCGTCGCCAACCCGGTTGGCCGGCCAGAATCCGCAGACTCCACGGACGCGGAACTTCTTCTCCATCACGATCGTCTCGAGGACCTTCAGGGCGTCCTGGTGAAGCTCTGTCGCCTGAGCCCCGATTTCAGGATCGGAGAGCAGGCCGGGGTAGCGGCCCCTCATCTCCCACGCGGCAAAGAAGGGGGACCAATCGAAGTGCTCAACAAGCTCGGCGAGGGGAATGTCGTCGAATGTCAGCACTCCAGTCTTCTCGGGCATGGCAAGATCGGCTGCAGCCCAGTCGATCGGGGTGATATTCTCACGGGCGACTTCAATCGGGAGCAATTCCCCCTTGGCTCTTTTTCCGGCGTGTTCCTCACGGAGACGCTGATGGTTGGCCTCCACTTGGAGATGGTAGGCCTCCCTGCGATCCTCCGAGAGAAGCTCCGCCGCAACGCCGACCACGCGCGAGGCATCGAGCACATGAATGACGGGATGGTCATATTCCCCCGCGATCTTCACCGCCGTGTGAGCGGGACTCGTCGTGGCTCCTCCGATCAGGAGCGGTATATTGAACTTTGCACGCTTCATCTCACGGGCGACATGGACCATCTCGTCAAGCGATGGGGTGATCAGACCGCTCAGGCCGATGATGTCTACCTTATGCTCGCGGGCGGCGGCCAGGATCTTGTCGCACGCAACCATGACGCCGAGATCGACCACTTCGTAGCCGTTGCAGGCCAGCACCACACCGACGATGTTCTTGCCGATGTCGTGGACATCTCCCTTCACGGTGGCCATGAGGATCTTGGGGGCGGCACTGGTGTCTGCCGCGGCCGCCTTCTCCTCCTCCATGAAGGGGGTGAGGTAGGCGACCGCCTTCTTCATCACTCGGGCACTCTTGACCACCTGGGGGAGAAACATCTTGCCCGCACCGAAGAGATCGCCGACGACGCGCATCCCGTCCATCAGAGGTCCCTCGATGACCAGAAGGGGGCGGCCCAGCTTCTTTCTGGCCTCCTCAGTGTCCGCGTCGATGTAGTCTACGATGCCCTTGATCAGAGCGTGCTGGAGGCGTTCCTCGACGGTTCCCGAGCGCCATGCCTGCTCCGTCTTCTGCTCCTTGGCTGAGCCATCACCGGCAGCCTCTGCAGCCTTGAGTCCCTCGGCGTAATCCACCAGGCGCTCGGTGGCATCAAGGCGTCGGTTCAGGAGCACGTCCTCGACCAGCGTGAGAAGCTCCGGCTTGATCTCTTCGTAGACCTCAAGCATCCCGGCATTCACGATGGCCATGTCGAGACCCGCCTTGATCGCATGGTAAAGGAAAGCCGAGTGCATTGCCTCGCGCACCGGATTGTTGCCACGGAAGGAGAAGGAGATGTTGCTCAGACCGCCGCTGGTCTTGGCCCCGGGAAGCGTCGCCTTGATCTCGCGGACGGCCTCAATGAAGTCGACAGCGTAGTTGTTGTGCTCCTCGATCCCGGTGGCGACGGTGAGGATGTTCGGGTCGAAGATGATGTCCTCGGGGTCGAATCCGATCCCGTCCACGAGCAGGCGGTAGGCCCTCGTGCAGATGCGCACCTTCTCCGCCTTGGTGGCTGCCTGCCCCTCCTCGTCGAAGGCCATGACGATCACGGCCGCTCCGTAGCGCTGGGCCAGTCGTGCACGCTTGAGAAAAGTCTCCTCCCCGTCCTTGAGGCTGATGGAGTTGAGGACACACTTGCCCTGGAGGCACTTCACTCCCTTCTCAAGGACAGACCACTTGGAGCTGTCGATCATGATCGGCACGCGGCTGATCTCCGGATCGGCGGCCAGGAGGTTCAGGAAGGTCTCCATCACCGCCTCGCTGTCGAGCATCCCCTCGTCGACGTTCACATCCAGGATATTGGCACCGCTCTCCACCTGCTGGCGTGCCACCGAGAGGGCGGTCTCGTAATCGCCCGCGATGATGAGTTTGGAGAAACGCGGCGACCCGGTGACGTTCGTCCGTTCCCCGACCATCATGAAGGAACTCCCCTTGGTGATGGTCAGCGCCTCGAGTCCGCTCAGTCGTGTGGCGGGCAGTGGGGTGGAGGGTTTGCGGGGTGGGTGCAGACGGGTAGCCTCCGTGATCGCGGAAATGTGCTCCGGCGTGGAGCCGCAGCAACCGCCGACCACATTGATCCAGCCCTCGGAGGCGAAGTCGGCGACGAGGGCCGCCATCTCGGAGGCCGACTGGTCGTAGCCGCCGAAGGCATTTGGCAGGCCCGCGTTCGGGTAGCAGCTGATGTAGCAGTCGGCGATGTCGGAGAGTTCCTCGATGTAGGGGCGCATCTCGGCGGCACCGAGGGCGCAGTTGATACCCACGGCCAGAGGCTTGGCGTGACGGACGGAGTTCCAGAAGGCCTCCACTGTCTGGCCTGAAAGGGTGCGGCCTGAGGCATCGGTGATCGTCACCGAGAGAATGACCGGCCAGCGCATGCCGCGTCGCTCGAAGACTTCCTCGCAGGCGAAGATTGCAGCCTTGAGATTCAGGGTGTCAAAGACGGTTTCCAACAGCAGCAGGTCAACTCCCCCGTCGAGCAACGCCTCAATCTGCTCGGCGTAGGAAACAACGAGTCCGTCGAAGGTGACGGCGCGGTAGCCGGGATTGTTCACATCCGGCGACATGGAGGCCGTGCGGTTGGTGGGACCTACGGAACCAGCGACGAAGACGCGCCGGCCGGGGTTCGAAGCCATGTATTCCTCGGCGGCCTCACGGGCGACCTTGGCTCCTGCCAGATTGATCTCCCTCACGGCATCCTCGAGTCCGTAGTCGGCCTGCGATACGGTGGTGGTGCTGAAGGTGTTTGTCTCGACGATGTCGCTCCCCGCCTCGAAATAGGCGCGGTGGATACCCTTGATCACATCGGGACGGGTAATGGAGAGGAGGTCGTTGTTTCCCTTGAGATCGTGATTGTGGTCCTTGAACCGCTCTCCACGGAAATCAGCCTCGGTCAGCGGGTGCCTCTGGATCATGGTGCCCATTGCTCCGTCGAGCAGGGCGATGCGGCGGGCAAAGAGTTCGCGTAGCAGCGTGTCGGATTCGTGGTTGGGAAGTGAGGTGGGCATGCTCGGAGAGATGAAGGTGAATGTGAAGGATTGGAGAATTATTACTGCCGTGCTACCGCTCGTGGATGCAGGACGAGATTGAGACCAGTGAAGAGGGGGGACTGACCCTGAGAGTCAGCACGCCGGAAAGCTACCGGAGCATGGCCACGAGGCGCTTTCCGCTGCTGCTTGTCCTGAGTGAAGGGGTGAAAGAGTCGCTTGATGCCGGGCAGCATGTTGCACGGTTGCATCGCGATGGAATCCTGCCCGAGATGATCGTCGCCTCGGTCGACGGAGATCCTTCCAGTATTGATCCGGCCTCC
Source organism: Spartobacteria bacterium (assembly GCA_947466005.1). Lineage (GTDB taxonomy): Bacteria > Verrucomicrobiota > Verrucomicrobiia > Chthoniobacterales > UBA6821 > UBA6821. The sequence goes on from CANIBV010000029.1 coordinate 12,811, forward strand.
GTTGTTCGGAAGCTGGCAGCGGAGTTCCGCCTTCTGGATTCTTCCCGGGCGCGCTGGATCTGCGGCGCGGGACACCGCGCCATCATCGCTCTGTGCGCAACTCTCTATCATCCCGATCTCTTCGGGGCGGCGGCATGTCTTTCCAGCTCCTTCGAGGGAGCCGAGGGAGCCCCTCCACTGCACTCTAGGATGCTGAGGGAACTGGAGGATCGCGCCGCCCTCCCCGAGAAGGCGCGTGTTTATTTCGACTATGGGACGGTGGGGCTTGATGAGTGTTACGAACCGTACCACCGCGAACTCGGAGCAATCCTTCGCACCAAGGGATGGGAGGATGACAGGGAGTTCCGTATCGCGCGGATTGAAGGAGGAACACACGACCTGAGCTCGTGGCGGGATCGGATCGGCCCGGCCCTGAAGTGGTTGGCCACTCACTGACATCTTAGGCAACTACGGAAGCACGCCCGGCGGAGGCTTTCAGAGAGTGCTCCACGGCGACAAAGAATCCCGCAAAGAGAAGATCCCCGATCAGGCTATTGCGGAAAAAGGTCCAAGTCGGCGGATAGCCGGGCAGTCCTGTGGTCATAGCCTGCAACCATCCGGCGAAACTCTGAGGATAGGCGGTCAACCCCAGCCAGCTTCCGGTATTGGTCACGAGATAGAAGATCACCGAGGCCACGAGCGTACCTCCGAGGATCGGCCAGAGACCGGCCCTGCGGTCGCGGAGCATCCAACCGAACCCCACGGCAATCAGATAGCAGGGAAGCGTCCAGAGGAGTTGGGCGGAAATGAACGGAGCACCGTAGTGGAGGTTCAGGAGCGCATCGGAAACCAGCAGTGCCACCACGGGAACGACCAAGCCAAGCCATCCCGGAATGAAGACGGCGGCGCACAGCGCGGCCGCCATGAGTGGCGAGAAATTAGGGAGAGTACCGGGAGACAGATCGACCCGGATCACCCGGAAAAAGACTCCTGCAAGCAGGAGGACCAAGGCAAGCAGAGCGGAGCGGTGAGTGAGTCGTGATGAGTTCATTTATTGTGGCGTGATCAAAATGGGGTCGAGACGTCCGATGTTGGCACCAGGCATCCGGGAATCAAGCGTTCCCGCCAGCATCGGTAGGTAACCGGCCGATCCATCGGCATACCC
>CANIBV010000030.1 GCA_947466005.1 Spartobacteria bacterium
AAGGGTGAGCTTTTCCAGGGAGATCTCCTCGATGACCCAGTATCCCTGCATGAGTGAAGCGGGCCGCAGTCGTGCGTGAAGGCCGTCGGCGTTGAGCTGCTTGAGGGAGGAGGTTTCTGATCCCGAGGCCTCCAGGCTGGAGGAGGAGACTCCGAGCCATCCCCAGTGTAGTGGAGCCAGTTTGGCCGAGGCATGCAGGGCGCCCGAGGTTCTTTCCTGAATCAGGAGGCGGCACTCTTCGCTACGCAACCATTGGAAGAGCATCGCACCCCCCGTCACGCCAGCCGCAACGACCAGTAGCAGAGGGATGAACCAGAGGAGGTGAATTCGTTGACGACGGACCTGAAGCACTCATTCTGATTACACCATCCCGCACGCCAAGGAAAGGGGGTAGCTGTTGAAGGAACACGCGACGGAGTGACTTCGGGCTTGGTTCGTGATGACCTCTGGGGAACCATCGTTCGTATGGCTAGGAAACTTCGCACCACCACCAGCGGCACCATTCGCGCCGCTCTCACCACGAAAACAAATGCCCCCGACTCTCTCACGTTGCTGGGCGGCGGCCCGATGCCGCAGCTTTCCTCACCGGATGAAGCGGTCTTGGAGACCTTCGTCAGCCCTTCTGCCCGCGACTACGAGGTCACCTTTTTCACCAAGGAATTCACCTCCCATTGCCCGGTGACCGGTCAGCCCGACTTCGCTGAAATCACCATCCGTTACACCCCTGACCGCCGCTGCATCGAGAGCAAGTCGCTCAAGCAATACCTTGGGGCCTACCGGAACCAGGCTGTCTTCGCCGAGGGGATCACCAACCGCATCCTGGACGATGTGGTTCGGGCGATTGCTCCAAGACATGCCGTGGTAGTCGGGGATTTCTCCCCGCGCGGAGGCATTGGCATCCGGGTGGAAGCGGTGCATGAGGCAACCCGAGAGGGAAGAAAGGTTCCTTCCTCCAAAAAAAGCAGGTGAAGGTCGTCGTCCTGCTGAGCGGCGGACTTGACTCCGTCACCGCCCTTTATGATGCCCTCCGTGCACACGAGGTGGTGGCGGCGCTTAGCTTCGACTATGGGGCGAAGCACCATGCCTGTGAGTTGCCCATGGCGGCCTGGCAGTGCTCCCGGGCGGGGATTCCCCACCAGACGGCCCCGCTGGATTTTGTGGCCCGTGAGTTTCAGTCCGCTCTGCTGCGGAGCGGCGGGGAGATTCCCGACGGGCATTATGAGGAGGAGTCGATGCGCGGTACGGTGGTCCCCTTCCGGAACGGGATCATGCTCGCCATCGCCGCCGGCTTTGCGGAGAGCTGCGGTGCCGGGGGGGTCGTCATCGCCGCGCATGCCGGCGACCACGCCATCTATCCCGACTGCCGCGAGAGCTTTATGGAGCCCATGGCTAGCGCCATCCGGGAGGGCACCTATGCGAGGATAGAACTCCTGCGGCCCTTCGTGGCGATGAACAAGGCCGCCATTGTGAGAAGGGGGGCAGAGCTGGGCGTCGACTTTTCCCACACATGGTCCTGCTACAAGGGTGGCGAGATCCACTGCGGAACCTGCGGAACCTGCGTAGAACGGCGGGAGGCTTTTTTGATCGCTGGGACCCCCGATCCAACCGCCTACCTGAAGTCAGGCCCGTTGCCCCTCCGACCTGAATTGAAACCGGAATCTTCAATTACCTGATGCGCATCTCGGAGATCTTCCATTCGATTCAAGGGGAGGGATTGCTTTTGGGAGTCCCTTCCGTCTTTGTACGCACCTCGGGCTGCAACCTCCGTTGCCGCTGGTGCGACACGCCGTATGCCTCCTGGAATCCCGAGGGGAAAGAGATGGATCTTCCGGAGATCATGGAGAGAGTACGCTCCTACGACTGCCCTCATGTCGTGCTGACCGGGGGGGAGCCGATGGTGGCTTCGGGCATCGAGGCTCTGGCCGCAACTCTCCGTGCCGAGGGGATTCACATCACAATCGAGACCGCGGGCACGATCGCGCCTGGGGGGATCGCCTGTGATCTCGCGTCCCTTAGCCCCAAACTGGCAAACTCAAACCCCGATTTGGAAATGGCCGGCGCATGGCGTGAGCGCCACGAATCGACCCGCCTGCAGCCCGACGTCATCCGCCAGTGGCTGGAAAGAGGCTCCAGTCAGCTCAAGTTTGTGGTGACCCGGGTCGAGGATCTTCCCGAGATCGAAGAACTGCTTAACGAAGTGGGTGCCATTCCGGGATTCACCCGCGACAGAGTTCTGCTTATGCCGGAGGGAATCGACGTTGAGACCCTTCGTGAAAGGGGGCCACTCGTCGCCGAATTATGCCTCGAGCATGGATTCCGCTTCGCGCCGAGGATTCAGATTGAACTCTTCGGTAATACTAGGGGTACTTAGAGTAGGGCGTACGCTTTTTGCTCGCTCGCGCCCGCTCGTCTTGGGCGTTTTTCACCGCATCCAATTTTACGATGCCCCTGAGCCACCATAGAGAAAATTCAAACGAATCCTTCAATCCAAAAACCGTCTTTTCTAGTTCCGGATTGCAAAAAAATGCTGTGAGCCTTATCGCGAGAGGGTTTATGCAGCTCATTACCCGACTTATTCTCTGTACACTGATAGTTGCCTTTCCGCTCGGATCCCTCCGAGCCGAAAGCTCGATCATCGTTGATAATCAGACCGGTCGCATTCTGGAGGGAGTGAACGCCAACCAAAAGCTTCAGATTGCGAGCCTCACCAAGTTGGCCTTGGCCATGGTTGCACTCGATTGGTCGGACCTGAAGAAGGGGAACCTCGATCAGACTGCGACTGTTCCGGAAGCAGCGATCTCGACCACGGGAGGGATCAATCCGCTCGGTCTTCAGGTGGGAGATGTCCTGACGCTCCGTGACCTCCTGTTTGCCTGCCTGCTGAATTCTGACAATGTTGCGGCGGTGACGCTGGCTGATCACCTCGGTCGCTCGCTCCCTAATCCAACGGGTCTTGATCCCATCGGAAACACTGTCTCGCAGATGAATGCGCTGGCCCGCCAGTTGGGGATGCGCCGCACGCTTTTTCTCAATCCCCACGGCCTCGACACGCCCGAGGGACAGGCCCGCCCCTACTCCTCGGCCTCTGATCTGGCACGTCTGACGCGATACGCCTATTCAAAGTCGGGTCTCTCGTTTTATGTCTCGCAGCCAACCCGTGAGATCCATATCCAACGCGGAGGAGCAAGCCTCGGCGTCCAGCTTGCCAATACGAACAAGCTGCTGGGTGCCGATCATATCGACGGGGTGAAGACCGGTCGCACTTCCCGTGCCGGAGATTGCATCATCCTGAGTTCCGAGCACACGCCCGAAGTGTCCCGCCAGGGAGACACTGTCTTTACCACGCCGCGCCGGATCGTTGTGGTCCTGCTTGGAGGATCGAATCGCGAGCAGGAGGGAGCGGCGCTTGTTCAGCGCGGTTGGGCTCTCTACAATGACTGGGCGGCGAAGGGTCGTCAGGCCAAGCCCTCCAACTCCCTGTAACACGCACCAACGCCTTTCACGAACGTCATGTCAAAAAAACGAATTGGCGTTCTCACGAGCGGGGGAGATTGCCCCGGGCTGAATGCCGTCCTGCGCGGGATTTACTGCGCCTCCGAGGAAATGGGATGGGAGGTGCTCGGATTTCGTGACGGCTTCGAGGGAATGCTACCTGAGGGCGGCGACACGATGCCGCTGACCCGTGAGAATACGGCCGGGATCATGCAGGTGGGGGGAACCATCCTGGGCACCACTAACAAGGGACACTTCACCTCGAAGATTGGGGGTGGCGACAAGGCCATGATTCCCGAAGAGGTAATCGGCAAGGCTTCCAAGACCTGCCGTGACCTCAATCTCTCCGCCGTCATTGCGATCGGTGGTGATGGCTCGATGAGCACGGCGCTTCAACTCTACCGCGCGGGATTCCCTATGATCGGCGTGCCGAAGACGATCGACAATGATCTCGAGGCGACAGCGATGACCTTTGGGTTTGATTCGGCTGTCGCCTGCGTGACCGATGCGCTCGACCGGCTCCACACCACGGCGGCGAGTCATAAACGGGCGATCATCGTTCAGGTGATGGGCCGTCACGCCGGATGGATTGCCCTCTGGGGTGGTATCGCGGGTGCCGCAGATGTCATCCTGATTCCGGAAATTCCCTTTTCCCTTGAGAAGGTGGCTGAGGTTGTCCAGCGCCGCGATGCGTCGGGCTTCAAGAGCACGATGATCGTTGTCGCCGAGGGTGCGCGCACACGCCATGGACAGCAGTTTCGGAGGCAATCCTCCAGTGGCGAATGGCGACTGGGGGGCGTGGGGGAAATGCTCGCGAAGGAAGTCGAAGCCCGTAGCGGGAAGGAGACACGCGTCTGCGTGCTGGGTCATCTCCAGCGTGGAGGTGATCCCACGACACTCGATCGCATTCTGGGAACGCGTTTTGGTGTGAAGGCCGTGCAACTCGCCAAGGAGGAACGCTTCGGAACCATGGTGAGCTACCAGAACTACGAGGTCCTGGATGTCCCGATCGCCGATGCGGTTCACCGGCTGAAAAGGGTTCCCCCCTCCAGCCAGCTTGTCGAGACGGCCCGGGCTGTGGGCATCAGTTTCGGAGACTAGTATGCCTGCGACCGATCTTCGGACTGGGATCCGTTCCATCCCCGACTTCCCCAAGGAGGGGATTCTCTTCCGGGATTTGTCTCCACTGCTCGAAGATGCAGCGCTCTTCCACGAATCCATCGATCGTCTGGCTGCCGAATGCTCTAAGTTCTCCCCTACGAAGATCGTCGGGCTTGATGCCCGGGGATTTATTTTTGGAGCGGCCCTCGCCTACAAGCTGGGGGTTGGATTCGTCCCCGTGCGTAAGAAAGGGAAGCTCCCCTTCCGCACGATCTCCCACGCCTACGAGTTGGAGTATGGGTCGGCAGAGTTTGAGATTCATTGCGACAGCATCAAGCAGGGTGAGGCTGTTGTGCTCGTGGATGATCTGCTTGCTACCGGCGGAACGGCTCACGCCGCCCTTCACTTGCTTCATCAACTGGAGGCGAAAGTGCTCCTCGCCCTCTTCGTCGTGGAGCTCAAGGTGCTGGGTGGTCGGGCCCATCTTGCCCCGATCGAAGTGCGCTCGCTGATTGCATACGCAGATTAGGATCCTTTCTTGCGGAAAGAATATTCTATAGAGCAGCTAGTTAAGGAGCCACTGATTAAATCCCACAACGGCCTCAATGCGATTTAATCAGTGGTTCCTTAAGTCGATTATTCAGTGGCGGCCTGACGATGCAATCCACCCTTCCCCGCCTGCCGAGGAATTCCCAGACAAGCCAGGCGATCACCAGAGCCATGGTGGCTGCCGTGACCACGTCGGAGGGGTGATGGGCTCCCAGCAGGATGCGGGAGAGCGCAACGGAGGACGCCGCAACAAGGGCAAGGAGACCCCATCCCGGTGCGGCGAAAAGAATAACCCCCGCAAACCCGACGGCCGTCGCGGTGTGACCCGAGGGAAAGCTGTTGAAATCGGCTTCACCGATCAGCCACTTCTCCGCCTGTCTCGGTCCATACCATCCCATTTCGGCGGCGGCACGAGGGCGGGTTCTCCCGGTCGTGAGTCGCGAGAGATTTACGGTCATGCCGGCCAACGTGGAGGCAATCATTGCGGCGATCAGGATTCGTTGCCATCGGACATTCCGGAACCAACGCGCGATGAGCGTCCCGATGACTCCGAGGAGCATTAATTCGGGCCAGTCACCATATTCACTCAGGCGTCCTGCGATAGGACTCCTGCTCCAGTGACCCGAATTGGAATCGAGCACCAGGTGCTTCACCGGCGTATCAAGCAGGAATGATCCCGCGATGGCCGCCAGGGCGACGACCGCAATAATCAACGGCGCCAGGAAAGGATGACGGGATTCGTGCCGCGGTGAGAAAAACATGGATCTGCAGTTCGTTCTGTGGGCGTCCTTCGGTCAAGCTCGGAAGCATGCTCGTCAGATTGTTTAGCTTGCTCGAGATGTTTTTGCAGGTACGGAAGAGTAATGCCATTGCTTCAATTATTCGTTTCTTGCGGGCTGATGCTCCTGCTCGCGGGGTGTGCTCTCGATGAACCTGCGCCATCCCGGATGCCACCCCCGGTACAGCAGGAGACCGTCGTTGCCCCCCACGCACCCACTTCTGTCTGGCCCGCGAATGCCCCCTCCATCAAGGCTGTCTCCGCAATTCTGATCGATGCCCGCACCGGACAGACACTCTACCAAAAGAATGCCGACGAGCCGCGTCAGGTTGCCAGCACCCAGAAACTTTTGACCGCGTTGATCGTGGCCGAACAGGATCCGCTGGATTCTCCGGTGCATATCGAAATGGCGGACACCACCGTTGAACCGACCAAGGTGGGTGTCCGTGCCGGAGAGAACTACCCCAGGCGGCAACTCCTGAAGGCGATGCTGGTGAAGAGCGCCAACGACTGCGCCGCCGCGCTTGCCCGGTCACATTCCGGAAGTCTCGGGGTATTTGCAGGTGAGATGGATCGCCTGGCTGCACGTTGCGGGGCTACCTGCTCCCACTTCGTGAATCCCCATGGCCTCCCCGCCGCCCAGCACTCCACCGCTCGTGACATGGCCCGCATCGCCTTCCGAGCCTACCGCAATCCAGACCTTAGGGAGGTCATGGCGCTGCGGTCCTACTGCTTCCGTTATGCCAGTGGGCGCCTCTGCTTCCTCGATCCGACCAACAAACTCCTGCAGCGCTCCCCGTACTTCAACGGAATGAAGACAGGGTACACGGAATCAGCGGGCAAATGCCTCATTTGCAGCTACAGCAAAGGAGGAAGGGATCTCATCCTTGTCCAACTTGGCAGCCATGCCCCGGTGATCTTCGATGACGCCCAGCGCATCGTCGATTGGGCGAACCATTGAGAGGGCACAGCGAGGAACCGGAAATTCAGCGCCCTGAAAGGATACAAGCAGGAGAAAAAGCAGGTCTCGCTGGACATGAAAAAGCTCACCTAGTTGCCTGGGCGAGCTTTTCCGTGTGAAGCGGCGGGCAGGAGAGCTCCAGGTCCCCGGGAGATTAGGATTAGATCGTCCGAAGCTGGATGGAGTCGAACTTCTCCTCCCCCTCGATGATGTCGCTCATGACAATGAGCTGGTCGCCCTTCTTGAGGAGGCCTCGCGAGAGGAGGAGTTCCTCTGCATTCTTCACCGACTCTTCGGGGGTGTTTCCGAATGGCATGACAAGAGGGAGAACGCCCCAGTTGAGTGTCAGGTGACGGGCCGTTTCCTCGGAGGGAGTGATGGCGTAGATGGGGGCGTGCTCCGGGCGGATGTGGCTGGTGTAGTCCGCCATCTCACCATGACGGGTAAGGATGGCCAGGGAGGCGTTCGAAAAGGAGCCGGCCAGAACGACGCCGGAGCGGGCGGTTTTCTGGCGAGGATTGAGCAGGGAGGTCTGCTCGGCAAAGTGGGCGCTGCCACTGCGTTCAATGCGGCGGGCGATCCTGTCGAGGACCTTGACGCACTCGACGGGATATTTTCCGACGGTGGTCTCACCGCTGAGCATGATCGCGTCGGCTTGCTCGAAGACGGCATTGGCGACATCGGTGACCTCGGCTCGCGTCGGAACGGGGTTCTCGATCATCGACTCGAGCATGTGGGTTGCCACGATGACCTGCTTGCCGATCTTGAGAGCTGCCTTGAGGATCTTGCGCTGGATGATCGGAAGCTCCTCCATCGGGCACTCAACCCCAAGATCGCCGCGGGCGATCATGACGGCGTCGGTCTCCTGGATGATTTCAGTGATGAGTTTGACAGCGCTCTGGTCCTCGATCTTGGCAATGACGCGCGCGTTGCTGCCATGAAGTGCCAGGACGCGACGCATCTCGACGATGTCGGAAGGCTCCCGGCAGAAGCTGAGCGCGACGAAATCGACACCAACCTCGGCGCCGACGGCGACATCGGCCATGTCTTTTTCGGTGAGGGGAGGAAGATTCACCTTCACGCCGGGGAGGTTGATGTGACGGCGGGAGCCGAGGGCTCCCGGGGTCAGCACCTCACAGCGGATACGGTTATTGATCTTGGAGAGGACCTTGAGGTGGATGACGCCGTTGTCGACGAGGACGACGTCCCCCTCGTTGATGTCATCGATCAAACCGTCGTAATTGACGTTCACCGAGTATACTTCCTCACTACGGGCCCCGCGAACGGTGAACTCCATAATGTCACCGACCTTAAGGTCGAGTTTCGTGGGTAGGTCGCCGGTACGAACTGCAGGTCCCTGCGTGTCGAGGAGGATGCCGACCGGTATATCGAGCTCTGAGGCAATGGAGCGGATGGTGGGGACGATCTGGCGGACCCAATCATGCTGCGCATGGCTCATGTTGAGCCGGAAGATGTTTGCGCCCGCGAGAATCATCTCACGAAGTCGCTCCGGAGTCTCGCTAACGGGGCCAAGGGTGCAGATGATTTTGGTTTTACGCAGTGTGTTGGTCATGGATAGTTGTGTTTAAGGATGGGAAGAGTGACGGCAAAATGCGCAGCCTTTAAAATTAATCAGAGCGGAGCGGGCTTGAAAAGCATCGCTTGAAGCAAGGCAATCAAGAGAGGTCGGCCCCACTCCTTGGGCTGCTCCATATGCGACTCCATATGCGACTCCATATGCGACTCCATATGCGACTCCATATGGAGCCCTTCTTAGAGACCCTTTTTGGAGATCACGAAATCAGGGCGCTGGATGAAAGGCAGTATTCCTAGCTTCTTGGGGCGCCTGGTCCGGTGCTCCGTGATCAACCCCTGCTGGAAGCAGTACTCAGAGAGAGTTGCAGTGATTTCTCTTGCGGTCCGTTTGCGGTCAATGGAGAGGCCTCCCAGCGAGGCACCTCCTGCATTGGCAACTGCTCCAGGAATGAAAAAGACCCCTGCCGGAGTGAAGGCGGCCCAGGCGCCTGGTGCCATTCCTGACCCCCCCGTGCTCAGCACCGAGAGGAAGGGTGAGGGTTGGCTGCCGGAGAGATCATCTATTGCAATGCGGGTCTCCAGCTTGGTCCCACCGGCGCCGAAACCGATGCCGATCCTGAGAAGGCGGCTTCCCTGATTGACGCGGTCAAAGACTCCACGGATCAGCCAGAAGTTACCCTTGGGGAGAGCTTTGCCATCAGTGAGAATTTCGGCGGGGGCGATGTGCTTGGAGAGTTGCTCTACCAAGTCTGAGGCAAGAGCGTGGCGCTCCTGCTTGATGAAGTTCATTAAGTCCTTTTCATTGCGGTCGACCCTGAAGTTATCCAAGGGGGCCACAAATTCCTGCACGTAGATCTTGGAAGGTAGTTTTTTGGGAGGAGTTCCCTTAGGGTGGATATTCCCCACGCTGACGGAAGCGCATCCTGCAAGTGGCAGGAGTGATGCTAAAAAGAGAAGCCGGACGAGGTTGAGTAAATTCAAGGTGACTGAATTTGCTCGCGATTAGGCCGTTGTCCATGAAAAAGACTGGTTGCCATGAGCCAACCGGATGTCCTTCACTCCCTCCCCGGCCCCCTTCTTCTCGCGCCTTTCGTCCTTCAGTTGTTGGCGATCGCATTAATGCCGCTGCTGGCCCACCACTGGTGGGAGCGTCATTATCCCAAGGTTTCGGTGATCCTGGGTGGAAGCACGGTACTTTACTACCTGCTGATTCTTGGACGGGGAGGCCGCTTGATTGACCCTCTGCATGAGTACATCAGCTTTGTCGTCATCATGGCCGCCCTCTTCATTGTGGCGGGGGGTATCCACATTAGGGTCTCCGGTGAAGCCACCCCTTGGAAGAACGTCCTCTTCCTCCTGATTGGTTCGGTTTTGGCTAGTGTTATCGGCACCACGGGAGCCTCCATGCTGCTCGTCCGCCCCTGGGTAAGGATGAATCGATACCGCATCACCGGATTCCACACGGCCTTCTTCATCTTCCTGATCGCCAATGTCGGCGGCGGCCTTACGCCCATCGGTGACCCCCCTCTTTTTCTGGGCTTCCTTAAGGGAGTCCCGTTTTGGTGGACGCTCGAGCACCTCTGGAGGCCTTGGTTGCTGGTGGTGGGGCTGCTGGTTGGGATCTTTTACTTCATCGACCGCGAGAATTTCCTGCGAGCTCCACGAGCCATCCGGGAGGAGGAGACCGCCGAAGAGCATTGGGCCTTTGAGGGATTGGGGAACCTGCTCCCCCTAGTAGCTATTCTCTCGGCGGTTTTTTCTCCCAGCCCCTGGCGGGAAATCGTGATGGTGGCAGCCGCCTTCCTCTCGTGGCATCTCACTCCGCGGCTCACGCATGAGAAGAACGACTTCACCTTCGCTCCGATCAAGGAGGTGGCGTGGCTCTTTCTGGGGATTTTTGCCACGATGGTTCCTGCCCTTGATTATCTGGAGCATCACGCCTCGCAACTGGCCGGGGCGCTCGGGATGGGTTCCGTCCACTTCTACTACATGACCGGCATCCTTTCCTCGTTTCTTGACAATGCTCCCACCTACTTGGCCTTCCTCTCCGTGGAGCTGGGTCTGCAGGGAGGGACGCTGGGCAACCCTCAGGATGTCCTTCGCATTGCCACCCAGGATCCCAAGCACCTGATCGCTATTTCCATGGGAGCCGTCTTTTTCGGAGCCATGACCTATATCGGCAACGGCCCCAATTTCATGGTCAAGAGCATCGTCGCGCAGTTCGGCGCGAGGCCTCCCGGCTTCTTCGGCTACATCCTCTACTATGCCCTCCCTATCCTCCTGCCTGTGCTCGTGCTGGCCGGTTGGTTGTTTCTCAGGTAGCATCCGAGCATGTTCACTGGACTAGTTGAAGCGATCGGGGGTGTCAGAGCCCTTGAAGAGCGCGGTGATGGCTCCCGACTAATTTTAGAGACTACGATCGCCCGGGAACTTTCGCTTGGTGAAAGCCTTGCTGTGAATGGTTGCTGCCTTACTGTCACTTCCACCGGGGACGGGGTTGCGAGCTTTGACCTTCTGGGTGAGACGCTTTCCCTCACCAACATTAGCGCCCTTAATGCCGGTTCCCGTGTTAATCTTGAGCGGGCCTTACGCGCCGATGGACGCTTCGGCGGTCACTTCGTGCAGGGACACGTCGACACCACTGCAGAAGTCCTTTCCGCAGAAACCAAGGGAGCAGATCTCAATCTGATCATCGCGCTACCGAAAGCCGGAGCCCGTTACTTCATCGAGAAAGGGTCGATTGCCGTGAATGGTGTCAGCCTCACGGTAGCTTCCCTTGCAGAGGAGCGCTTTGGGCTCTGGATCATCCCTCACACGCTGCAGCAGACCAACCTTGGTGACCTGAAATCCGGAGACCGCGTGAACCTTGAATACGACATGCTGGCCAAATATGCAGAGCGGCAGATTGCTGCGCGGTAGCGCAGCAGGAAACCTGAGGCTTGAACCTGTACCAAGCAACCGCAGAGGCATAGATCCATTCGCCCTAATCTTCAGCAAGTGAATTTCCTCTTGATGCGTTAACTTCAGCACATTCTCCCCTTCAGGTTTCCAGTTTCAGGTTTCATCCTTCTCTCCTCCCATGCTCCGTATCGCTCTTCTCATGCTCTTTCGGGATCGGGCGAAATACATGATGCTCATCGTGGGGCTGACCTTCTGCTCTCTGCTGATGACGCAGCAGGCCTCGGTCTTCTGCGGGCTCATGCTCTGGACCACGGCGACGGTCCGCAACATAGGAGCTAAGGTCTGGGTCTTCGATGCAAAGGTGGAGCAGGTCAACGAGGTGATCCCACTTCGCGAGATCGAGGTCACAAGGGTGCGCGGGGTGCCTGGTGTCGAATGGGCCGTCCCCCTCTATGTCGGCATTGAGCAGGCCCGTCTCAGCGACGGCTCCTTCCAGAATGTTCAGCTGGTGGGCCTCGACACGGCGACCTTTGTCGGTCGCCCCATGGAAATCACGAAGGGAAAGATCGAGGACCTTCGCCTGCCTGATGCCGTGATCATCGACCAGGTCGGCATTGCCAAATTCCGCAAAAAAGGGATCGCGATCGACATCGGCACCACTTTCGAGATCAACGACAAGACCGCGCGGGTGGTGGCTCTCTGCCATGCCAACCGGAGCTTCCTCGGTCAGCCCTACGTCTACACCACCTATGACCGGGCGCTGCAGTTTGCGAAGCCTCAGAGAAAAATGATGAGCTGCGTGCTGGCGGAGCCGAAGCAGGGTGTTTCTGCAAGGGAGTTGGCGCTCCGGATCAGCGCGCTGCCCGGGCTTCAGGCGTACGAGAGGGATGACCTCTTCTGGAACACGATCTGGTGGTACATCAAGAACACCGGCATCCCGATTTCCTTCGGCACGGTGGTGCTGATGGGGGTGATCGTCGGCATCGCAATTGCCGGCCAGACCTTCTACCTTTTCATCCTGGATAACCTCCGTTACCTGGCCGCCCTCAAAGCAATGGGGGCACGCATGCCGATTCTCGCTGCGATGGTCTTTCTCCAGTCATTTTCCGTCGGGTTTGTCGGCTTCGGGCTTGGTGTGGGATTGACGTCGATCTTCGGATACAAGGTCCTGAAACTTGAACAGCCCCCCTTCTTCATGCCGTGGCAGGTGCCGGTCTTTGTGGCGATCATCATCATCCTGATCTGCTGCTTCTCGGCCGCGATCGGCCTTCGCAAGATCGCCAAACTCGAGCCGGCGGTCGTCTTCAAATGAGCCCTCTTGATTCATCGAAAGGAGGGGTGGATCCCAATGCCGTTACTGTCGACAAGGTCACAAAGACCTTTCCCAATGGCGACTCGCCAACCTATGCCCTGCGCGAGGTCTCCTTCCAGGCCCGATGCGGCGAACTCACGATGATCGTCGGTCCCTCGGGTTGCGGGAAGACCACACTACTGAGCGTGATCTGTGGAACATTGTCGATAGACTCCGGCAGCATCGGTGTCTTCGGCCATGATCTTGGATCGATGAGCGACGCAGAAGTCACCCTCTTCCGAAGCCGGAACGTGGGGTTCATCTTCCAGCAGTTCAACCTGATCCCGACCCTCACCGTGGTAGAGAATGTCTCTATCCCTCTCATCCTGCAGGGCTGGAACTACCGCAAGGCCGAGGAAAAGGCAGCAGCAGTCCTTGAAGATGTGGGGCTGGGAGGGCGCCTGCGGTCGTTTCCAAAACAGCTCTCAGGGGGACAGCAGCAGCGCGTGGCCATCTCTCGCGCCCTTGTCCATGACCCCAAGCTCATCATCTGCGACGAGCCGACTGCCTCATTGGATGCCAAGACCGGCCACCATGCCCTGGAACTTCTCAAGAGGAGTGCCTGCGCCCCCGACCGCTGCGTGATTGTCGTCACCCATGACAGCCGCATTTTTTCCTTCGCGGATTGGATTGCGGAGATGGAAGATGGCAGGGTGGTAAAAAGTTGTTCCGCCTCCGAATATCATCATGCTTAAACGTCTCAGTATTTTTCTGGCGCTTGCGGGAATCGTCGCGGTTACGCTCCTCGTGTTGCGTCTAAAAAAGCCGGAGCCGACGCCGGTTCCGCTGGTCGAGCCCTCTCGGGCTCCTTACGCCGACTCCATCGGAGCCCGCGGCATCGTGGAGGCGGTCAACGAGAATGTCATTGTGGCACCGATCCTGCCGGGGCTTATCACGGATATCTTCGTGAAGGTGGGGGATCAGGTAAAAAAGAGTGATCCCCTTTTCCGTCAGGACACCCGGGACGCCGCAGCAAAAGTTTCGGCGCAACAAGCTCAGGTCGCGCTGCTGGAGGCTCAGGTCAAGGAGGCCGAGGTCAAAGTCGAGGACAAGAAGGATGATCTTGCCCGAGCCGACCGACTTCTCTCACAGC
>CANIBV010000031.1 GCA_947466005.1 Spartobacteria bacterium
GCCCGCAAACTGCTCGCTGTAGACAAGAGGTTCGGGTGAAACCTGGCCTTGCACTTTGCCATAGATCTGGAATCCAGCGGGAAGATCATGCGTGTGGGAGAGATCACTCTTCAGGACAAAGAACCCCCCGTCCGAGTTATACCGGAGATCGGCGAACTGCTGCTCGTTGCCGTATGTGCCGAGGTTATACACGGGGATGATCGCGCCTCGGATACCAAAAGAGATACTGGCGTCGAAGATCGTCACCGAATCCTTCGGAGCCCAGACCGCGTTGTAGTTCATCCGAATGGGCGCGTAGTCAAGGGGCGTGGGAGGCAACTCGGCGACCGCCGCATCCGACGTGGTCTGGTTGACCGCCTGATCGAGATGCTTGAAGTCCATCCCCGCACTGATCGAATGACTGAAATCCTTTTCGTTGGGAAGCGCTGCCAGGAATCGGAAGGCCGCCGTTTGGCCGGCTCCGTTGACGGCCGTGCCACCGAGCGTGGAGACATTACTGTTCTGTTCCCCGTAGGAGAGGTTCAGGCGGAGCCAGTCGATCCTGGGAAATCGGGCGGTGTAAAATGCATTCCAATTAAGGGCGTTTGAGGTGTCTTGGGGAGCTACCTGGAATGAGCCGCCCAGCGAGTGCCCCAACTGCCACAGATTGTCGTAACTTGTTGCGAGGTTGAACCGGTAAGGAACTGTGTTGGGGTTGTACCTGTTATTGAACTCGGCACTACCGTGCCAAGGCAGGTTATCCTTGACCTTCAGTGTCACGTCAACGGTACCGGGTTCAAATCCCGGAGTGAGCGTCGGGATCACCTGCCGGTCACTCCACTGGTTCAGAGCTAGGATCTCACTGGAGACTTGGTTAAAGTTTGGAACAGTGCCGGGTTGGAGCGATGGCACTCCCTTCTTGATGGCTTTCAGAGAGAAGAATCGTGATCCCTCCACGGTCAGGCGACCGATCTTGGCCTCCGTCACCTCCAGGAA
Organism: Spartobacteria bacterium; assembly: GCA_947466005.1. GTDB lineage: Bacteria > Verrucomicrobiota > Verrucomicrobiia > Chthoniobacterales > UBA6821 > UBA6821. The sequence continues at coordinate 976 of CANIBV010000031.1, forward strand.
GACGATGCCGCGCTTACCCGTCTGCTGGGGAATCTGGACATTGACAGTCTGAAATCCCTTGTCCTGAAAAGCCTTTTCCAAAGCGGCCCGAGCCTGCTCCACATCTTCAGGGGTCCGCTCCGGCCCCATGAATGGATACACCGCCTTCTCGATTTCAGCCCGGTCCAGTTGGTGGGAGCCGATGACCCGGAACTCCCTGATGTAAATCATCTGACTCCTGTCCACTGCATTGGTGCCGCCCCCGTCTGGAGAGGCAGCCACAGAGGGAACCGGGGGAGGAAGGTCATCGACGGCGGAATGTGGATCTGCAGTAGCGCCTAGAACCTGAAATTCACCCTGAAAGAAAGTCATCAGCACGCAAAACGTCAGGGCCGTCAGCCCTCCGGCTGCCGTCCTGATCGTCTTCCGTTGATGAAGCGGGATTTTCAAGTGTTTGGGATCGTTCCACACCCTCCACGAATGAGGGAAAATGGTTTTTAAAAGTACCTGAATAGGATCCTGCGGGGAACTGGCCAAATGTTACAATTCCGTTACAATCTTAAAGTTTCCTGCAGTCACTCCTTGTTTTCGGAGGCAAATCCCACTGACCTAACCCACCTTGAACGGGACAGCAGAAAAAAAGCTGCTCCTTGAACCAGACTCCTTCAAGACGCAGTGTATGGCCTTTTTAAAGAGAAGCTTGCGGCGGCGCTACGGATGCACCGACCGCTGCTTTTTTAGATTCTTCCTCCTCGGCAGAACCATCGCCGCCTCCGTAACCAAGCACCTCGACCGAGATGACCGAGGGGGCCTCATCCTTCGGCTGATCGGAAGAAGGCTTCGTGGAGGCCTGCGCCGAGGCATTGTTGGCAGCAGAGGCGGAGGATGCAGCCGTGGCACCGCTCACATTCGGAGCAGCTGGCGGTGGAGGTGCGGCCGGTGCCCCCGAAGTGGAGCCACCCACGGAGATGTTGTTCGCGTTCAAAATCCGGGCAGCAGCGAGGTTCAGATTGCCAGTGGAACGGATACCTGCATCCCCTGCGTCAATCGCTCCCACCGGAGCGATGAGATCAACGTTCCCAGGCGGGACTCCCTTGACCGTCGCCAACACGCCGATACCACCACCGGTGGCAAGACCGGCAAGATCGGTGAGGACCTCACCGCTCTGGGGATCGACCACGACCCTTGTGGGAGGTGCCGTGGCCACGGTTTTGGCGGATGATCCGGCGGCAATGTCTCCCTGATCGGACCAAATCATAATGGCTCCTCCGCGAAGCGTGAAGATACGGCCGATGCCCAAACTCACGCTTTCCTTGGTGAAAATATTGATGCCGCCACCGCTTTCCGTAACGATACCTGGAGGGGTGGTGCTGGAACTAATCGCGAACGGAGCAAGTGATATACCCCCACCAGGAGCCATCATGTTGATGCCACCCCCGCTCTTGGTGCGGATATCACGGGAGTTCATCCTGATGTCTCCGGAAGATCCTGATTTGAAGAAGGAAGCGATTGCCTTTTCACCGTTTGCATAGGTTCCGAAAGTTTCGGATCCTTCCCGGTTGTAATCCCTGCCCGCCTCTCGGAGCACGATGTAAAAGAGGGACGCCCCCAATCTGGCGCGCTCTTCAGGAGTGAGGGTATTCGATGTTAGGATCTCGTCCAGGGATGTCATTCCCGCAACTTTTGACTCCAAGGCACTGCTTGCTCCTTGGGAGATCGATTCCTTGAGGAACTGAAGATACTGGGCTGCATCCGGAAGTGCTTTGGCCTGGGTCACGAATGACTGAACATCCAAAGCGGATCCATTCAAACCAAAAGGAAGATTCAACCCGGCCCCGACAAAGATATCAGCACCTTCGAATGGCAGGGCCGGATTGCGAGCGTTGCCAATGCTGGAAATTCCAACCCCCGTTCCATCCGCCCTCACATCACCCGTGCCGAGATCAATGTCTCCACGGGCAAGCACCTGAAGGATACCCGGACCGCTGATCTGAAGATCCCCGCCTCTGGGTGCGGGCCTTGGAAGTCTGGGATCCAGATTGGAAAGATCATCCTGCGCAGCCGTCAAACGCTCGGTGTTGGCATCATAAAGCCTCATCATGCCACCCGCCGACACGACACTCACATCAGAGGGACTGAGATGCTGGATCGAGATGGCAACATCGCTGAGATCATTGCCGGCCATGATCCTCGCCATTTTGGGGGAGTAGAACTGGATGCCGGAAACATTCCCCTCGGCATAAAGAAGCATCGGCTTGCTATCTCCGCGATGGAGAAGATTCTGGTCATGCCTTGCTATCTTGCCTTGGATTGCGCCGTTATTTCCCGAATAGGATGCTGTTTCGGACAGCGCTGCATTGAGCGATGCAAGGTACGAACCGATTCCCGGCGATGAGGCAAAATCCGAAGACTGGGAAAGCGGTGCCGCATACGAAGGAATGCTTTCCGTCGCAGCATCCGAAAGATTGATCTGGGAAGTGTTCCAAGAGACTCCCGTTATCTGCTTGTAAACCCCCTGAATATCGCCCTTGGCTGCTAAGGAGGCATTTCCCGTCGGGGAGGGAGCCATGGTCAATGCTCCTTCAAGCAAAAGATCCCCCCCCAGCGCCGTCAGTCGGATGTTTGGCACCATCAAGCCCGCACCCGCACTGAGTTCGGTGGAACCCGGATCCGCCTCCACCGTGCGAACCCACGGCTGGTATTTTCCTCCGTTTTTCGTCACCCCGTTATGCAGTGCCCAAGTCTGGAAGGCCGGGGCATACAGCAACTGCGATCGCATCGTGATGTCCCCTCCCAGCGACATCGCACTGAAATCGGCGATCCCCTCGGCCGGGTCGAGTCCATAACTCGAGAAATAGTTCTTGTAGGCCAGGTCGTTGTTGATGCCTTGAGGCATCAGGAAGACATTGCCGACCGGACCAAGCAGCGCATCTCCCCTTGAAACAACCGATACCCGCGACTTGCCACCGGCGAAGAAGGATGTCGGAAGCCATGTGGCGGCTTCCGGATTCGCAGAACTGGCATTGTTGTTGAGATCGGAAAGTGCATTCAGATAATCCCCCCTGGCATCCCTCGTCTTATTGGAAACAATCGAACCATCTGCACGCAAGTTCGCATCCCCTCTCTCCACATAGTAGACGCCGGCGTCGATGTCACCTCCAGCCCTCACAATCATATCACCCCCGCCGGTTTCCGTCAGAATGCCCTCCGATGGCTTCAAGACCGCACCGCCGGATACGTCCCTTGACGTGAGGCGGCCTTGGGTCGGAATGGAAACATCCATATTGCGGATATCACCCGCGGCGGTGAGGGAGATATTGCCACCGCCCAATGCCCCCACACCCTGGAAGAAATTCGCATAGTTCACCCACCATGTTGTCGAAGCCACCTCGGGTATGTCAGGATCCAAGATCTCGCTGGTTTTGATATCCCAACTGCCGTCCGCTTTTACCTGTCCACGTCTCATGAGCCACCCGCTCGGCAGCTGACGCGATGAGTCCGCCGTCAGCAATGCATCCTTCTCATAGGGGGTCTGGATCTCATTTCCCTTGGCATCATATTGTTTGGTCAGTTTCTGCACCCGGAGGATATTGCCAGCGGCATTTAACCTGACATCGCCCCCCATGGCCGAATACTGCGGCAGGTAATAGGTCGGTTGCTGATAGATGCCGAGCGTGCTTGAGTTGTTACCGACCTCCAGCAACGAAAGAACCGAAGAAGGGATATCGAACCTTCCACCCAGGGTTTGATCCGGCAAAAGGGTTCCGGCCGTGTAGATGGTCGCAAATTGGTTGCGAAGTTGGATATCGTCACCGGCATTGATCTGGATGCTGCCGTTTCCGCTCCTGATGACCTGGTAATTACCCTCCAACGATGATGCGGTCACGGCATTCTCCCCCGTGGGATTCTTCGTTATGTTGGCGTTATCAGTCAGCCTTCCTAACCTTACAGAACCGATGCCTTTTGTGGCAGAGACATCTGCGGCACCTAGGTCGCCCCCCGCAGTGATGGAGTAACTCCATGAGTTCTGACCGATCTTCCCCGTCCCGGTGTCCAGCAGGGGTAGGAGCTGCGCAAATTGCAGACCATAGGAGGAGCCGTCAATAGAGGGTGACTGCGAGGCGGCATTGATGCTGTCGCCGAATCCGTCCGAAAGACTTCCAAGGAAAGTAATGTCGCCGAGCGCCTTCAGCCTCAGATAACCGGCACTCGTGCCGATCGTCGATCCGGTGGGATTGCCGAGCAAATCCGTGACTGTTCGCTGGACTCCATACCGCTCCAACGAGAGATCCCAATCCTCATTGAGGACAAGTCCCCCCTTGGAATTCAGGATTTCGATCCCCGGATTAAACTCGGAGATTCCGGCAACCGATGGAACCAGGCTCAGAGTCCGGTGCTGACCGACCAGTTTTGAATTCACGGAGGCCATGAAGGCGGCCGCATCGGTCAATGCAGTTTCCTTGAATGAGTCAATCGAGGCATCGGTGATTGATGCGGCGTCATACCGCGCGAAACCCTCCATCCTGATGGATGAGGCGTTTTTGATCTGGCCCTCGATGGGATTGATCTGAAGATCCGACCCATCAACCGTTCTTGGAGCTCTCAAGTGAAGGGTCCCTGCGAGTTGACCCGCAACGGCCGCCTGATCAACACCGAGTTCCAAAACAGCACCGGGCCGGATATCAATCACGTGGATTCCGTCCGCATATCGCGACGTGGGAGCCGCATTCGCCACACCGCCTGCCAGCAGGGAGTTTGCACCAGCTTCGAGCGTGATGGAGCCGCCGTTGCCGGAATTATCAAAAACCATACCACGTACGCTCAAAAACGCATCCTTTTCTGCAATGATGCTCTTGCCGGCAATCAGGGAGATGCTTCCGCCCGTCGGACCCGATGCATCGACAAGCCCGTTGACAACAATGGAACCATTGTCAGCGGAGAGGGCATACTCGGATGCCTTGACACGCGAAACCATGACATCCCCATTGCGTATCCTGATGGATATAGAACCCATTAGTCCTGCTGATGACAACAATTCCCCGAGCGGCGTAAGGTCCCCTGAAGATCCGAATCTTGAAAGATCTGCCGTGAAATCACCGTCTTCTCCCTGCGGTGATCGTGCGCTTATTCCCCCCTCGATCAAAGCCGTTCCAAGAGTTGCGATTAGGCTGATGGAACCTCCATTCCCTCCTTGGGAGGGAGCGTCAGCATTGAGGAGGCCGTCGGTAGTGACCCGAACATCATCCGTTTTACTGGTTAACACAATGTCTCCACCGTCCGTTGTTTTTATCAGATCGTGAATCGCGGTGGTGACCCCAGCGACATCCAGAAGGGAGGAGACGGTCACTTTTCCGGAAGAGGCTTCCAGGGCGATCTTACCGGATGGCCTGCTCACCCGAGCCCCCGCATCAATAGCGCTACCTTTCAGCAGGAGGGCGGCTCCAAGTCCGGATGCGACCTGCGGAGTTCCGGGCATGCCCACTGTTTTTAGCACTCCCGTTGCCTCAATCAGGCTTTGCGAAGATGCTTCCCCTGCAAGCAGAGAGGTGCTGATGGTGAGGTTTCCGTTGACGGCTACACCCCCGTCCCCGCGACCGAGCACTCCTCCCGATGCCTGAATTGAGACATCGGGAAATCCAGAGACAACCATCTTTCCATTGCCGGTGACAAGAATATCCGAAGTGATCTCAAGCTTCCTTCCGACAGATCCCGAAACGGACGCAAGCGGTGTGGCCGAAATAGTGTTCTCTAGCGAAATCCTTTGTGCACGGATGGTTACATCGGAGTTGCCGTCACCCGAGAGCGATCCGGCCCTCAGGGTCAGATTCTTGAGTTCGGAAGACCCGAGTTGCCCCGGACCGCGAAAGGTGATCCCCGAGTAACTGGCAATGGTCAGGGAATCCACACTCGAAATCCCTGAAAGAGCAGTGCCAGAAAGATTCAGGAAAGAGGCCTGCTTGGATCCGTCAAATGAGAGGTTGACGGCGCCTGCAGCGACCGTAACAGCCCCCCCCTCAATATGCGAACCATCAGCGACGGATGCTGCACCCGACGAGTCGAGGGTGATGGATCCGCCGCTGAGAAGCGCCCCGTCGGCAATGTGGAATCCCGTGATCGGGCTTCCTGACGATCCAGCTCGGACCAGTGAGGATCCCTGATCCGAAGAAACCCTGATCGCCGCACCATTTCCCTGAACTGTGGCGGCATTTGCTTCAGATGATCCTGTCGAGACTATTCCGGCCCCTTCCTCAACAATGATACCGTCCGAAGCAACTAGGATCAAATCCTGAGCCGCAAGCGCCGAGGGGGATTGGTGAACCGTAATAAACGACGATGAAGGAGTGATCGTGACTCCGCTTTCTGTGAAGCGGCGATCACCGCCGATGAGAAGGCTTCCTGCCTTCCATGAACTCAGGGTCGCGGCGTCAAGCGCGATAGAGGAAGGGTCTGATTGCCCGCCGATCTCAAAACGGTGACTACTGCTCAGATCGATGTTTGCACCGCGTCCGCCCGGTGCACCGTTGCCCGCGACAGATCCAAGCAGATTCATCGCCGTGGTGGCTCTGATGCTAAGACGCGCCGCATCCTTGACCGGTGAAAATCTCTGGGCTGAGGGAAGGAAGGACGAAGCCGATACAAACCCAAGATCAGAGCGTTCGCTGGTCCTCCCGGGAGAAAGAACTTCGAACAACTGGTTAATCGGATTGAATCCCCTGCCCAAGTTCAGCGCGTTGTATCGATAGCCTGCGACCAAGGCCGTTCCATCAGGACGGATTAGGGAAGAGGGTTCGCTTTCCTGGGCCAGGCCGGTGGGAGTGATCAGACATGCTCCCGGAAGAATGGCATAGCGGGAGGGGAGAAGCGTGTAGGTTCCTCCCGCCAATCCATCTCCACCCGCCAGCGTGATCTTATCACCAAGTGAGAGGGAAGATGAGACAAATCCCGGATCCCCGGCTGTTTTGCTGCTATCCGGAAATCGAAGAACAGGCAGAAAATCGCTGCCAAAACCCGGGATCACCGCATAACTTTCCTTTGCTTCCGACCAGTAGATTCCAATATCGGGGGCAATTCCATTCACTGACTGTCTGGCAGAGAAGATTTTCCCATGGTAAATCACCTTGGAACCTTGGCTGTAGTTTTTCCCACCATCCCAAGCGCCCAGCGGCTGCGCGGAGGGATCGACGGTGCCTTTTAAACCGGCATTCCACTGATAAGCGATGAGATCCCCACCTCCCCTCACATCGATTGCGGAGCCGTTTTCCGTCACGACTCGAGCCGCCGAAAGATTCACCCCCTTGGAGGGAAGACCCGATGCGGAGATGTCCTGACCCGTGGGATCGATCCACTGGGTGCCGTTGATCATGATTCCGTAGGGGATTGCCATTTCTCGACCGGTCGAAGGGTCGATTGCGGAGACTGATGTCAGCCCCTCCGCGCCCAGGGTCAGGCTTTGAGTCACAGGCATGCTCTTTCCGGGGACGATTCCCGACCCACTCACAGGATCCTTCGGTGAGGCTCCCGAACCATCCCATCCAAGGTTGATCGTTCCAAACGGCGCGCTCAGCGTGCCGTTCTGGATGATTTTGGATGCATAAAGGGAAAGGACCCCTCCGGCGGAGAGGGGAAGGGATGGCAAATCCCCCGACTGTTGGACGACGATCTCCCCACCTGTGGAACCATTGGCATAGGCCGCCACCGTGAAGCGGGATGCGGTCACAGGAGAAATCTGGGCCGCTTTCATCAACAGGCTCCCGGAGATATTGAAGGTTCCGTCTCCCCGGATGACACCACCATCGGCAAGAAGGTCGGCCTTGCTGACCCCCTGGAACAAAAGGTTTCCTATCTCGATGATTCGGGCTTTGACAGAGATGCTGCCCATCCCCGGGGAAGAACTCATGAAGCGATTCTGGGCAGGATCGAACGCATTGTTGAGGGAGGGATCCCCCAAGGCAAGGGATCCGATCACGGGAGTTCCCAACGCGACATGCGTCGCGGAGAGCGACACCTTGTTGTCGGCGGAAATCACACCACCGGTCGCAACCCTGATACTGGAAGGGAGTGACAATGCGACGGGGCCGGAGAATTCAACATTCCCACCCAATTCAACAGCATCAAACCCTCCTTCGCGTACGGCATCCGAGTAAAAGTATCCTCGTGCCGATTTCCCGGCAGCCACATCGGAACTGATCACCGCTGCCAAAGATGCGGAATCCTGCGTCACCAACAGATTCAGATCGCGGGGATCGACACCGAGATCCTCCCCCTTATTGATATTGTAAAAGCGACCGGACGAGACCTTGAGGGTGCCACCATTCGCATTGGCTCCGCCTGCCGTTGATCTCAAAGATCCCAGGGCGATCAGCATCTGCTTGCCATTGAGCTCGATCACCCCTCCGTCACTGTCAACTTTCGCTCTCCGGGAGAATGCGGTGAGGGCGTTCATTTGCTGCCTGCCAAAGGATCCATCCCTTCCTGTCACAAGCGACGGTGCGTAGAGCGATGCGCTTGCTCCCGAAGCATCTATCAAGGATCCCGGCGCAAGGGAGATATTTCCCGAAAGAGACACGGAACCACCATTGATCACGGCCCCAACCCTTCTGCCATATCCCAACGGATCCCGCAGGAATGCGCTTGTTCCGGCCGTGGAGACCACGGCACCAGGCATTAATGTGAGCGTCCGAAGGGCCCCTTCGGGAGCATCATTGTTGTCAGGATATGACCCGGCTCCACTCAGGCTGATACTTCCTCCCGGGGCACTGAGCACACCTCCCATATCCAGAATCTTGCCTCCGACCGACAGGCTTGATCCCATGATCACTGGAACAGTGGAGACTGTGGACAAAAGAGAGAGCTGTGGAGCAAGATCGATGAGGCTGCCTTCCTCCAAGACGGTTCTGCCCTGAATCACGACGGGAGTCGTGCTCTTTGGATCCAATAGTCCCTTGCTATTTAACGTCATCGAGACTGCGGGCTTCATCCATCCCGGTTGCAGTACGTTACGCAACCCACCCAACATGGTGACGATCCTGTTCATCACCTCGGGACGGATCACAGCACCTGCGGCTACGCGGATGCCCGGCAATTCGTCGGCAAAGGAACCCGAATCTCCACGAAGACCCGTTCCTGAAAGAGTAAAGGATGAAAATCCCCCATGGTTAAAGAAGTCGGGCGAAAGGCCCAGAATCCTGCTGTCAGTAACGGCACCTCCAATCTGTATTGCGGGTGCCTCGATTGTCAGCGAACCGGGATGGGATCCGGGACCCGCAAAACCTGCCAGTGATCCGCGCAGCAGGAGGCTTCCGTCGTTGATGGTACCCACATCCAGATCACGCCCGCCGCTGATCACAATGCTTCCGGCATTGCCGTAGACCGGAGCGGGTTGAGCAACGGCCCCTACCAAAGCCCCTCCCGAGACATCAATGATGCTGGCCTTTTCAAGATTCAGAAAATATCCGGACAGTGAGACGGATCCGCCGTTGTTCACAATCGGACCGCTGAATGCATCGGATCCGAAATTTGAGGAGATTTTTCCGGCAGTACTCAGGATGGCACCCGTTCCCAATTGCAGAATTCCCTTTCCATCGTATCCCTGAAACACCGATGTCACCCTTCCCTGCAGTTCCCAAGCCTGATCGTAACTGACATTGTACGTTTTGAAATCGATCATTCCACCCGGCACAAGGGCAATACCATCGAAGTCGATATTGGCAGCAGCCAGGCTTAACGATCCACCGGGTGAGAGACCCAATTGGATGCCGGATGGAACCGTGATCGACCCGTCATGGTTGTTGATCTTGAGGGAGCCTATTCCCCGATCACCAAAAAAGCCCGCCCCAAGGGTGATTGTTGCTAGATTGAAAGAGCCGGAGGCATCGTTCATCCCTGCGGCAAAGTACAAATCGGGCTTGTACGGGGATGCATCGACGGCACCGGATCCCTCGATCCTGCTGTTCTTGATCTGGAGACTGAGACTTGAAGGGGAAGGAAGCGTGCTGAGCAGGGCCGTGGATCTGACCTGCCTCGGACCGGTGACGACTTCGCCCAAGAGGGATCCGGCCAACTGCATGGCGGGGGCTTGGAGCAGGATACTACCCCCGTTCGCACCGTTCAGATATCCCGGCTCGTAACGCTTCTGCATGGGATCAAGCGGACTCGCGGAAAATGTTTTGGTCACCCCCCACTTCTCATATTTCTGAACGGTGCCACCCCCCTTGTAGATCCCATCATAGACGCGGTCCGGCGTGGCTTGGGCGATATCAACCAGATGCCCCCTGTAGAGGAGTTTGGTGGTGGATGCAAACCCCCCGCCGTAGTTGACCCACCCTCCCGAGACATCCAGCGAGGAACCGGGATTGAGAGCGATCCTGTCACCCGCATTCAAGGAGATCGTGCCTCCCTTGGAAGTCAGCTGCCCGACCGTTCTCTCAATCAGGTTGAGAAATCCGGTGGCATCACCGAGAGGTGTGCCCACCCAGTATTGCCCGTTGTAAGTTCCCGAAATGCGGGAATCCAGCATCAAGGTCTCACCCCTGACACTGCTCGAACGTTGGAGCGGTGAGTTCGCCAACTCCGGCCCCCGGAGCTGCACGGACAGGAAATTCACAGCGAATGGCACCTTCGTTCCAGTGGATCCTGCAGCACTGATGACAGAACCCGGATCCAGGGTAATGCTTCCGGCCGGGGATGAAGCGACGCTCCCGAGAAGAAAAAGGCTATAATCCTGAACGGAGGGTTTGGCCCAGTTTCCCGCCCGGAGATTGATTCCGGAGCCAAGCCGCGAGGTGACACTGGAAGAGTCGCTGGGTTGCTGACGGGTCGCGCTTGTCATGTCCAGGGGTGACAGCGATGCGGGCACATCCGCTCCGGGGGCATGGATATAGGCTCCCTGCGCCAGACGGATCGATCCGGCAAGAGCCGATACGAGTGACGGAAGCGCCGTGGTGGTTCCGGGGAGTTTCTCGGAACTTCCCCATTCGGGAAGGATCCTTGTGAGACTGTTGGGACCGAAGAGTATCGTGCCGGTTGTCCCTTCGGGCCGGCTGGGATCGTAGTAGTAGGGCCTTGCCGTCGTACCTTTTGAGACCACGGCATTGAACGAAGCCATGAGGTCGAATCTTCCGTTTACGGAAACAGTTGTGGAACTCTCCAGGACACCCGACTGATTGATCATGCGACCGGCAAGTGTTGCGTTGCCGCGGAGCACCTCGATCATCCCCTCATTAACCACGGTGCCGACCATCCTCCCGTCGCGGTCGACTGATCCCCCGAAAGCGTCGACCACGCGGCCAATGTGAACGTCCAAGCCTCGAAGACTCGGATCGGAGGACGGGTGGGAATTTGCTCCTATCTGAAGACCGGCGGCCAGGATTGTCTGTCCGTCGGGAGTTGAAATGGTTCCCTGATTGACCACGCTGGAGCCGGCGAGCATCACCCGTCCCCCGGTGTTTGCAGAGGATGTCGGCGCACTGATAACCGCCCCTTTCTCGACGACTATTCCACCGATCTGTGACGAAGAAATCGTACCGGGGTCGAAGATCTCGGCATAGCTCGGGGACTTGTCGGTCTTCAGGGCGGAAAAAAGAAACTGATAGTCGGTATTGTTCAGGATCCCCCTCCCCTCGACCCCCTGACGCGGATCCCCAGCGAAGTAGGGATTGATCGGGAGGGAGGAGGCCACCAACCCCCGGGTGTTCACCTGTGAGCCGTTGTGAAAAATGATGCCGTTTTGATTCAGGATGTAGACCTGACCTTGGGCCTGAATCGAGCCGTAGACATGAGAAGGATCCACTGCCCCCATCACCTTGTTAAAGGCGATCCACTTGCCTGCATCAGCTCCACCCTTGCTTTGGTTGAAGTTGAGCGTGGTCTTGGAACCCACATTGAACTTGTTCCAGTAGAGGAAGGCATTCTGGCTTTCCTGAACGATTTCGACATGGTGATTGCCATTGGCATCGACGGTGGAGACTGGAGCCTTGGCACCGACCCATTCAGCCACCGGATGTGGCACCAATCCATCCGGATGGAGGCCATTGAAAGATGTGCCGGCCAGTGCGGATCGGGCACTTGACTGAAGGGCCCTCATCGCAGCCACCTGACTGTCCGTGTGTGCCAACATTTCACGGGATCTTGCGGCGGTTGCAGCGGCGGATGCAGCGCCGGCATTCTGCAATGCAGGCGCTGCCCCTCTTCCTCCAGTTCCGGCAGGGCTCATCACCGATCTGGCGCTCTGGGCCATGACAATAGGACTCGATGAAAGAACGAGCAGCAGGGAAAGGACCGCTGCCAGGAATCGGATCAGCGGGTGGGGCCCCTTCCTCTCGAAGGCGCGATAATCCACTGCGGGATCGGCGACCGAATCTGAAAATGTAATAAGCTTTTTGCCCAGCATGAGAGGCAAATCCTAGTCTAAAGAGACCTTCCTGACTTGTTACAATTCCGTCATATTCCGACCGCCATAGGAAGACCTCCCGGGGAAAATAGAACACAACCCACTCCCAGCGTAAGACACCGGAGATTGCGTGGTAGGAGGAAAAAGAGTCATCTCACCCGGACAGCGAATTACCATCGGGACAACATCCATTCTCAATGTTTGGGAAGTTTGTTTTTGTGCTTTCCGGGGGCAATGGGTTGCTCCGAAGGGTGCGGTATCGGCGAGCTCTGATCCGGGGTCTTTTGGACAGGGGGAGGGTTCACACCGCCGGAAAGATTCTGAACCGCATTCTGAAGATCAACAAGCGGCACCCATCCGATCAGGCTGCCCTGCTTGCCAGTGA
>CANIBV010000032.1 GCA_947466005.1 Spartobacteria bacterium
ACGCAGCGACATTCACAGGATCAGCCTCAGTGAAGACGAGATTGCCGATCTTGAGTCCGGAGAAACGAGGCATGACTTTGGCCACGGTCTTGCCCAGGTACTGCCGGGAAAACACCGCCGTTACCTCCGCAGAAGGATGCCGATCCAGCAGCGCGCAGAGCTCCTCTCCGGAGTAGCCGCTGGCACCGACGATCGCCACCTTGAGCAGCGCGTGATCAGTCTTCGGGGATGAAGAATTCATAATCTACCGAGACTAGAGCAGTAATTTCAGGTTTCAAGTTTGCTTAACCGGCCGTTGCTTCAAAGCCGTTACGGCAGGTCTCATCCCTTCAGGCATATCCTCCACTTCGTCCTTGCACCGGAAGCCTTCCCGCATGATGCTCTTTCGCTCGAGAACGGGCTGTAGCACAGCTTGGTAGTGCGCTTGAATGGGGTTCAAGAGGTCGTGGGTTCGAATCCCGCCAGCCCGAGTCTCGGTTTTCTTTGATGACTCTTTCGTTCTGAAGAGGTTCTAGAGGAATGGTTGCGTAGCTGGGTTAGGCAAATCGCTGCAGAATCGCTATAGAGATGGGAAATCTAACCAAGGATCTGGACCACCCAACCAAGGGTTGCTCCATAAATCATGTGTGCCAGAAGTTGGGCTAATCCTGTCCCAAGACCCTTTTCATGGTATCCGGCGACAGGATGATGCTCCATAATCACAATGCTGACCAAGAGCATGATAATCACTCCATGAAGACTTCCGAGAAGAAGACCCGTCATGGCATTAAATGGAAGGCGGGAGAGACTTAAAAAGCCCGCGTAGATAAAGGCAAAGAGTATGCCTAGCAAGAGGTGAAAGATCATTCCCCGGCGCAAGGCTTCTTCTCTTCGTCCAGTAATCAAGGCGCCTACTGCACGGAGCACATCGATCTTCCCCCAGCCCATCCAACGGGGGAGCATTAGAAAAAGCGTCATCAGTGCCGTTCCTGCCACACCGCCAACGAGTAGTGAAAGGTATTTCATCTCGATGAAAAGTACGGCTCGATGATTTTAAGAGCAACGAATGACGGCTAGTAGATATGCTTATCTTACTCCTAAAACCGCCAGCCCAAGTCTCGGTTTTCTTTGAGGACTGCTTCGGTGCGGAGTGGTTCCCACAGCCATGAAGGGGATGGCGGGATTGGGGCTGACGTGACTACACTGTCTAGGCTGTGAACCTGCGGGTGAGCTCTCCGGGGGATATTTGACTCATCGTGGGCCGTCCTTTCGGCGTGGCGTAGGGAAGATCGCAGGAGAGAAGATCGAGGAGAAGCATCCGGGCCGCCTCCTCGCCGGCAGGCATTCTGGCTCCTGCGGCCGCAAGACGAGCAACCGAAGCGGCAAGGGCTTCGCGTCCTGTCTTGTCAAGACTCGGAGCCTCTCCAAGTGAGCGCAACTCATCCACAAGCCTCACAACAATCTCCATGACTGGGAGGGAAGATGCATCGGCCGGCACGGCATCCACCTTGAGACTTCCCTTCCCGAACCCTCCCCCGCCGCCTCGGCTTCCTTGGCCTCCTGGGCCAAAAGATTCCGCAACAAGACCCGCTTTCTCAAGCATGGCGCTGTGGGCGTCGATCCAAGCTAGATCAGCGGGGGACATTTCCAAAACCTCAGGGATGAGCAGACGCTGACTTCCCAATGAACCGCTTCCAAGCTGCGCCAGAAAGCGCTCGTAGAGGATGCGCTCCCGTGCTGCACGGATCTCAAGAAGCATCAGGCCCTCCTGCTCCTCAAAGAGCAGGTAGCGGCCGGCAAGCTGCCCGAGGTAGCTGAGAGCAGAGAGACCTGAAGCATCCGGAACAGGTAACTCGGCAATGCGGGCTGAATCCAGTTCCCGAGCAGAAAACTCTTTTTGGGAGACGGATGCGGGCAACCATGACGGCTTGGTGATCGGTGGAAAAAGAGGGTCTAAACCAGGACCCGGCGAGAAATCGCCCAAGGCAACGCTGTGCTGCGAAACAGATCCCCAGGCAGAACGGGCAGCCATCAGAGCAACAGAGCGGATCACTCCCGGATCGCGGAACCTGACCTCCCTCTTGGCCGGATGGACATTGCAGTCCACTGCCGCCGGATCCATCTCGAAGAAAAGTACCGCCGGAGGATGGAGTCCCTTGGCCAGCACACCGTCACAAGCCTCGCGCAGCGGCAGGGAGAGGATCGGACTGCGGATCATGCGCCCGTTCACGAAGGTCATCTGGAGGGTGCGGTCGCTCCGCCCCTCGCCAGGCCTGGCGATCCACCCATGGACGCGCACCCCCTGATTCTCAACCGGCGAGAGGGGAATCAGCTTCTTGATGAATGACTCCCCATGCAGGTCACGCAGCCTGACCGCGAGATCCTCGGTAGCCGCCAGACGGAAGACTTCCCGATCGTCCCGGATGCAGGTGAAGGCGATCTCGGGGTGGGCGACGGCGAGGATCTCGATCTGCTGGAGAAGATTGGCCGCCTCTGTCTGTTCTCCCCGGAGAAACTTCCTCCGAGCAGGTACATTAAAAAAGAGATCGCCGACCTCGATGCGTGTCCCGGGTGCCTCCCCGGAGTCCTGCACCTCGTGGATCTTACCCCCCGTGACCTCGATGAGTGTGCCGACCTCGTCCTCGCGGCGGCGGGTGGAGAGCTTGAAGCGGGAGACACTGGCAATACTCGGCAGTGCCTCCCCCCGGAAACCCATGGTGGTGATTGCAGACAGATCGGCGATCTCGCGTATCTTACTGGTGGCATGGCGCTCTAGGCAGAGCAGGCCATCGGAACGGTCCATTCCGCATCCGTCATCGGTAACACGGATCAGTCGTGCACCACCCCGCTGGAACTCCACCGTGATGCGGCGGGCCCCGGCATCGATGGAGTTCTCCACGAGTTCCTTGACCACGGAAGCAGGGCGCTCAACCACCTCACCAGCAGCCACCTGACTGGCGAGGATATCTGGGAGAAGGCGTATGGAACCCATGGAGGGAAAGGATGAAGGATGAATTATGAATTATGAAGAAGTAATCGCTCCTAGACTGCCGCCGGCACCCATTGACTTAAGAGGGGGCCCCTTTAGAGTATTTGGATGATTCAGATCACGGAAGCGGCGGCAAAGCATCTGCGGGAACTTGCCACGGAGAAGGGCTCTCCGGGGCTTCGCCTTGCCGTGGAAAAAGGGGGATGCGCGGGCTTGCAATACGCCATGAGCCTCGGCGGCCCGCAGGCCGGAGATGAGATCACCGAGAGGGATGGAGCCGTCGTGGCTGTCGATCCCGAGAGTCGCTCTAATCTGGACGGGTGCACCATTGATTATTCCGACGGACTAACGGGTGCGGGGTTCCGAATCATCAACCCCCAGGCCTCGCGAAGCTGCGGATGCGGCACCTCGTTCGAACCTGTTGGCAAGAGCGGAGCGGAAGTTTAAGAATCACCCGTTTTCGATTGCCACCCGTAAGGAGTAAGGATTTTCTCTAACATTACATGTCAGGAAAACGCTACTACGGCTATCAGGGCTACTCCGGACATCGCAGGAGCTCCGAGCCGACGGACGGCCTCTTTGGCTGGACCATCTTCATCTTTATTCTGATCGGCTTCGTCTTCCTCTGCTGGATGGGAAGCTACTACATCTTTGCCCACCCGGAGAAAGCGACGAACTACCGCCTCCTCATGCGGATGCACAAGATTGAGCCGCCGACGCGCTTTGAGGTCACGGCGGCACCGCGTGGAGAGTTCCTCAAGCCGGGACAGCTTCTGGAACGCTTCGGCTCCATGACCTCCTCGGAAATCCGTAGGAACAATGAGAATCTGCTCCGCAACTTCGTTCGCAACTTCCACCAGAACCGGGACCTCGTTCCCTACGCCGTAGGCACCTACCGTGTCATCGGAACAGCTCCTCTTTCCGAAAAGACCTTCTGCCCATCGGGCATCACGGCACTCCTGCAGGCGGTCGAGCAGCCCGAGGTCCTTCTGGAGCAGCTCTTCACTGCTGATGAAAAGAATATTCCCTCTCTCCAGAGGGCACTGGTCGCGGGGCAGGAGATCAAACTTGAGAAGCCTCTTGATCTCTCGGCTGTTGTGCACATCGAGCGACTGCCCGACAACCGGATCCTCCTCACGACGATGCCTCTTCTGTACGGCAGTTATGGGGCAGGCAAGGGTGGGCAGCCCAGCTTCTCCCTCGAGCCTCCCGCGGAACTCAATCTCGATGCTCCTCCATCGGTTCTTTCCGCCTCCCGGATCGAGGAGATCTCGGGCGGAAAAGTTGCCAAACCCAAGGATCTAAACAGCCTCCGACTGCGTCGGATCACTGAGGAAATGCCGCCGCAGGAGACACCGGTTGCAAGGGCCCTGCCGGTGACGCCCTCCGGAACTGGTGCGGGAAAGCCCCCCACCCCGATCAACGAGCCGACTGTTGCCCGGGCGATTCCCGTCAATGCCCCCGCCGTCATGGCGGCTATCCCCGTGGGCACACCTGTGGCTGCGGAAATCCCCAGAGCCATTCCAGTGGGAGCAGCACCTCCCACGACCTCTCTTCCGATAGCAGTACCTGCCTCCACGCCACTAGCAACACCTCAGACGCTTTCCACAAGCACACCTTCCCAGGCTGTCATGCCAGCGCCAGCGACGTTCGCAACCCCACCACCAGTCACCAATCAGGTAGCAGCACCCTCTGAAGTCTGGCCCGTCTACACCGCCGGACAGATGCCTCGCGGCCGTCTCGTGGAGAGCACCGACAGCCAGGAACTTGCCGCCCGCGGGGTGGGAGGTGAGCGCAATTATCTCAAGGGACGCTTCAGTGTCACCGCCTCCGGAAATGGACGCGCCGTGCTCCGTCCACAGGGAGCCATTGCGGGCGTCCCCATGGGGGCAAGCGGGAAGGTTCGCGTGATCGTGGAGTTCCCAGTGGGAGCTGTTCCCCCATCCGAAGGGAACATTATTTCCCGGGATAACCTCCGCCCTTTCCAAATCACCTCCGTGAAGAGGGGTGACGACGGCCAGATCAATATCTACGCGAGAGAAATCACGCGCGGGCAGTAGCATTCTGAAGACTGAAGCGGTTTAGACTGAAGGCTGAAGGTCAAGCCCACCATCACTGACATGCCATCGGTAGATCTCCATCAAGAGATTTTCAATGAAATTGAGGCCGGCGGCGGGGCTTTGCCGTTTCGTCGTTTCATGGAGTTGGCGCTCTATCATCCGGAGCATGGCTATTACGCCTCCGGGCACGCGCGGATCGGGAAGGAGGGAGACTTCTTCACGAGCATCAGCGTGGGCAGGATCTACGGCCGCCTGCTTGCCTCCGTCTGCAGGGAGGTCTGGGATCGCCTGGATCGACCGGAGGCATTCACCATCGTCGAGCAGGGGGCGAATGATGGGAGCATGGCGGCCGACATCCTGGGTGCCATTCGTGAAGTGGAAGAACAGGACGACGATTTCTCCCGTGCGGCCTCATACCTCATCGTGGAGCCCTTTGGGATCAATCAGCGTCGTCAGAAAGAGAAGCTTCGGGCTTTTCCGCACATTGGATGGGTCAGTTCCAACGACGATCTTCCCGAATTCACCGGCATCCACCTCTCCAACGAACTCCTTGACGCCTTTCCCGTCGATTCACTCCGCTGGGATGGCTGCGCTTGGGAGGAAGAGTGCGTAGGGAACAATGAAGGCGCACTCTCCTGGAAGACTCGCCCCGTCACTGATTCAGCTCTTGCGGAGGCCGTGAGACTCCTCCCGGCGAATCTCCCTGCGGGATTCCGAGTGGAGGTGAATCCCGGAATGAAGCCCTGGCTGGAGACCCTTCATGCGAAACTCAAGCGCGGCCTTATCCTCACCGTGGATTACGGGCAGGCAGGTGATGACCGCTACGCACCCCACCGTGCCGACGGCACGCTGCTCGCGTACCGGAATCACGAGCGTTTCAACGACCCTCTCCCCGATCCCGGCCAGCGGGACATCAGCGCCCAGGTCGATTTCACTACCCTTGCCCAATCCGCAAGGGATGTTGGATTCGGGATTCTCGCCTACAGCGACCAGCACCATTTTTTGGTCGGCGCGGCGGAGCCCTGGCTCCGCTCTCTCGGCGATTTCACGGAGAAAAGCGATGCCGCTAAAAGTGACCTGAGAGCCCTTCAAGCGCTACTCAACCCCGGATCGATGGGCATGCAGTTCAAGGCCATTGCCCTAGGGAAAGACTTTCCAGCAGAGCCTCCCCTCGGCTGCTTCAAGTATCAGCGCCCAGGGATCGGAGCACTGAGCGCAGAGGCAGCAGTTTAGACTGTTAGGCTATTAGGCCTGAAGAATTTCAGCGGCGAATAGTCTAAAAGGCCAATAGTCCCATTGCTATTTAAACAGTCAGATTTAACTTTCGATCGAGGATCTCTCCCAGGCGCTCCTTCAGGAAATCATTGTCAAGGCGCTCTAGGACGGTCCCGAAGAAGCCCCTCACGATGAGCTGGGCCGCCTGCTTGGGCGCGATCCCGCGGGCCATCATGTAGAAGAGTTCGTCTTCGTTGAGTTCTCCGGAGGTCGCGCCGTGGGTGCATCTCACGTTGTCGGCCAGGATCTCAAGGCCGGGCATGGAGTTAGCCTCGGCCTCGTCGCTGAGCATGAGGTTGCGCACCTTCTGGTACGCATCGGTCTCGTGGGCGGCTTCCTCGACCTTGATCAGGCCCGCAAAGATCGTCTTCGAGGAATCGGCCAGGGCATTGTGGTAGAGCAGATCGCTCGTGGCACGCGGTGAAAAATGATCCTGGAACGTGCGCTGGTCGATCTCACGCGAGCCACTAGCCGGATTGATCGAGAGCATGACGCTGCGCGATCCCTCACCCAGCAGGTGACTGTCGCTCTCTCCCCGGATGTAGGAGCCGCCGAAGTTCATCTGCAGGGCCGTAGAGATAGCATCCCTCTCCACCTCTGTGGTGTTGAGGTGAAAGGCCGTGGCCTTGTCACTCCATTCCTGGACTCCGATGTACGAAAGAAGCGCGCCCTGCCCCAGTGTCAGGTCATTCACGGCGAGAGCGAGCGAGCGTTCGTCGCGTGAGGAGACGAAGCGGTCGATGACGGTGGCGGAGGCCCCCTCGCCCAGCACGATCAGCGTGTGGGGGAGGATCGTGGCATTCTCTCCCTCCACCCAGTGCCAGATTTCGATGGGACGCTCGATCACAACACCCTTCGGGACATGGACGAAGGCGCCGCTGCGGAGGCGGGCACGGTGGAGTGCGGCGAACTTCTTGGAACCAAGGCGCACCTCAGTGGACATGAAGTGTTTCCGGAACAGCTCCTCGTGCTCCGTGGCTGCCTGCTCCAGCGGAAGCAGGAGTACCCCCGCGGGAAGGCCTGCCACTTCGCGATGGATGAGGGCATCATTGGCAAACACCAGCTTGGCCGCGAGGTCGGCAAGTCCCGAGGAACGAGCGATCAAGACGGCCTTGTCCTCGACTGGCTTTGCAGGCTGGAACTCGGATAGATCGAGCGCCTTCAGGTTGGCGAAACGCCATGGTTCGTCATTGCGCTTGGGCATCGGCAGAGACTCATAGAGATCCCACGCCTTCTGCTGGTCGTGGCGGAACCATTCGGGCCACGGCGAGGAGTGTGACTCATCAAGTGAATCAAGAGGGAGAACGGTGATCCCCTGGGCCGGGAGTTCCCGGACACGGATTTCGGAAGTAGCGCTGAGCGTCATGAAAATAGGGTGTGTGATTCTTGATTCTTTGGGCGATGCGTCGGGCGGTCTCCTGATCAACCGACCGAGCCTTCCATCTCGAGGTCGATGAGGCGCTTCAACTCGACGGAGTACTCCATCGGGAACTGCTGCACGAGATCGTTGACGAAACCATTCACAGCGAGACTCATCGCCGCGGCCTCGCTGAGACCACGCTGCTGCATGTAGAAGATCTGCTCCGAGCTGATCTGGCTGACGCTCGCCTCGTGCTGCACGGCATTCCCCTGCCCTCGCACGCTGATGGCGGGATAGGTGTCGGTGCGGCTGTTGGTGTTGATCAACAGTGCGTCGCACTCAGTGTTGTTCTTGCACCCCTTCAGGTGCTTCGGCACGTGCACCATGCCGCGGTAGGTGGAGCGGCCAGTGCCGAGGCTGATCGACTTGGAGATGATGTTGCTCGTCGTGTTGTCGGCGGCGTGGATCATCTTGGCGCCCGTGTCCTGGTGCTGACCATCGCCGGAGAGGGCTATCGAGACGACTTCGCCTCGGGCTCCCTTGCCCTTCATGACGACGCCGGGGTACTTCATCGTAAGCCGGGAGCCGATGTTGCAGTCGATCCACTTGATCTCGGCATCCTCGTGCGCGAGACCGCGCTTGGTGACGAGGTTGAAGACGTTGGAGCTCCAGTTCTGGACCGTGATGTATTGGATCTTGGCTCCCTTGAGCGCGACTAACTCGACCACGGCGCTGTGAAGCGTGGCCGTCTCAAACTTCGGGGCCGTGCAGCCCTCCATGTAGGTGAGTTCGGCCCCCTCGTCGGCGATGATGAGCGTGCGCTCGAACTGTCCGAAGTTCTGCGCGTTGATGCGGAAGTACGCCTGGAGCGGGTGCTTCACCTTCACGCCGGGCGGGACATAGATGAAGCTGCCGCCGCTGAAGACAGCGCTGTTCAGCGCGGAGAACTTGTTGTCACCGCTCGGGATGACCTTTCCGAACCACTTCTTGAAGATCTCGGGGTGCTCCTTGAGACCATCTGTGCTGCCGACAAAGATGACCCCCTGCTCGCCGACCGCGGCCTTAATGTTGGAGTAGGCCGCCTCGCTGTCGAACTGGGCCTCCACGCCGGAAAGGAACTTGCGCTCCTGCTCGGGGATGCCGAGACGCTCGAAGGTCTTCTTGATGTCGTCGGGAACCTCGTCCCACGAGCGCTTGGGGACCTGTCCCTGCGAAAGATAGTAGCGGATGTTCTCGAAGACGATGTTCTCCAGATCCTTGGTCGCCCAGTTGGTCGGCATCGGCTTCTCGAGGAACTTGCGGTAGCCCTCCTTGCGGAAGGCACGGACCCAATCGGGATCCTTCTTCACGTCGCTGATGTAGTCGATGGTCGCCTCGCTCAGGCCGACGCCCGCGTCGTAGGCGTAGTCCATCTCGTAGCGGAAATCACCGATGGAACGGTCGATGTCGATGTCTGGCTTGGTATCGGTGCTCATGGAAAAGGTAGGTTAGGCTGAAGTCTGTTAGACTTTTAGGTTCTGAGTCTTTGTTCCGTTAGGTACTGGCTAACAGTCTAGACTGCTAATGCCCTTTCAGTGGCCTTGGCGCCGTGCTCCTTCTCGACCCAGTCGTAACCCTCGGCTTCCAGTTTGAGAGCGAGATCCTTGTCACCGCTCAGGATGATGCGGCCCTCGGACATGACATGGACCTTGTCAGGAACGATGTAGTCGAGGAGGCGCTGGTAGTGGGTGATGACAAGCATGCCTATGTTCGGACCGCGGAGAGCGTTCACGCCCGCGGAGACAATCTTGAGCGCGTCGATATCGAGTCCGCTGTCGGTCTCGTCGAGCACCGCGTAGGAGGGCTCGAGCATCGCCATCTGGAGGATCTCGCAGCGCTTCTTCTCACCGCCGGAGAAGCCTTCGTTCACCGAGCGGGAGGTGAAGTTGCGGGGCACGCTCAGGGCGTCCATCTTGGCATAGAGCTTGGCGTAGTAGTCGGTGGCCTCGAGCTCCTCACCCTCCGGCAGACGGGCCTGAAGGGCCGCGCGGATGAAGTTGGCGATGGTTACACCGGGGATCTCCATCGGGTACTGGAAGGCCAGAAAGAGGCCGAGACGAGCGCGGACATCTGGCTCCAGGCCCAGGATGCTCTGACCATCCAGCAGAACGTCGCCAGAGGTGACGGTGTAGTCGGGGTGACCCGCCATGATCTTGGCGAGGGTGCTCTTGCCGGCACCGTTCTTGCCCATGATGGCATGGACTTGACCCTTGGGGATCTCAAGGCTGAGTCCCTTGAGGATCGGCTTGTCACCGATGGAGGCATGCAGGTCGCGGATGGAGAGAGAATGGGTGGTCATGATCGTTACTTGGTTGATGGTTTGATTTTTGAATATTGGGAGAGTTTTTCGGGTGGAGCGCTATGCGGAGAATGGGTGACGCAGTCAGCACAGAGTCCGCGCAGCGAGACATCGTGCTGGGTGACCAGGAATCCGGAGGGGAGTTTCCAACCCTGGTGCTCACGGGACTCGGAGAATTCGATATCGGAGATGTGGCCGCACTCCGTGCAGTGGAAGTGACCATGCTCCCGGAGATTCGCGCAGAATCGGGTAGGCTCCCGGTCGACGTGGACGGCCTTCACCAGACCATTGCCCACCATCGTCTCGAGGCAGTTATAGACAGTGGCCAGGGAGATCGAAGGCATCCGCTTCTGGGCACGAATGAAGACCTCCGTCGCCGTGGGGTGATCCCGCTTCGTCATCAGCACCTCGTAAACCTGACGACGCTGAGGGGTGAGTCTGAACCCACCCTGCACCATTGCGGATGCATAGGGACCCATCGCGCTCTCACGTACAGGAATGGCGGAGTTTTTCTTCATCGGGTGGAGGGAAAACGTACCACCCAGAAACCCTCAATCAAGAATTATTCTAAATTGGGGCCGGATGCCCAAAGACTGTTAGCGGTTTAGGCTGTAGGCTGTTAGGGCAGAGGGATCCGTAACGGATGCGAAGGAACGGCCAGGCAAGCAATTCCTGATTTATTCCCTGCATCCCTGCATGCCTGCTTACCCACTGGAATCAACGAGGAGCGCTTTTTTCAAAAGGATTGATAATCAGGATGCCGTCGTAGTCCTGACCATTACTGAAATCCTCCGAGATCAGCTCCTTTGCTCCGCAAGCGCGCGCGGCTGCCAGGATCATCGCGTCCCAGAGCGAAAGGTGCCACCGAGACTTCTCCGCCATCCCCGCATGGAGCAATGGCAGCGTATTCTCAACGATCGGCCACATGCTGAAATCCTGCACCACCGCATGGATCTCCTCCTTCGCTATGCCCTTGCGTTCCATGTTCACGTGCAGTTCCTGCAGGACCTGCACGCTGATGGCCGTCTCTCCCAAGGAACACCAACCCTCCTCAACGATCCCAAGGGCGACCGCCCGTTTGAGAGGAGCGTCTAGATCGTAGGCGTAGAGGAGGATATTCGTGTCGAGGAACCTAACGGCGTGCATGGATCCCCTCCCGTGCAAGAGGCTTCATACCGAGATTCATACCCTTCCTGAGGCGGGCGATGGCTTGTTCCTGTCCCTGATGTTCCGCGGAAAGGCCAAGCACATGATCGAGACCCGAAAGAACGAGTTCCTTCAGAGTGGTGCGGCGTTGTGCTGCAACGATCTTGGCCCGATGCAGAATCTCGTCGGGAAAATCAATCGTGGTTTTCATGCTTCCATTATAAAGCAGTATGGCCGTAGAGCAATATCTCTTAGCTAATCCAGATGGCGGCCCCCACGGGAAACACCTCTTTCTGTCGTCGCCCCCTGTTGCCCATGGTACATAAACCGTGTGCAGTTTTCAGGACTTGGAACACGTCTGGTGGGTCAATCCGGCATAAATGCCCTCATGGACGACCTGGGGCAGGCCTTGGCGGCTTTCCGCCGACCATGCCCCGCTGATGCTGGGGGGAGGCAATCCGGCCCACATCCCCGCGATGGAGAGAGTGTGGAAGGAAAGGATGAAGGAGATCATCTCCGATCCGGCGGTGCTGCGCCGCACCCTTGCCATCTACGATCCTCCCCGGGGTAATCCGGGATGCCTTGAGGCATTGGCCGAACTGTTGCGGAGTGAATTCGGGTGGCCCGTCGGCCCCGAGAACATTGCGGTGACTCCGGGCGGTCAGACCGCCTTCTTCCTGCTCTTTAATCTCTTTGCGGGACGCTCAACGGGCGGCGCTGCAGATGATGGAGCTAATAGTGCAACGGGTGGCGTCAATGGACGGATCCTGTTTCCTCTCATGCCGGAATACATCGGCTATGCGGATCAGGGACTCACGCCGGATTCCTTCACCGCCCTCAAGCCCAACATCGAGATCACGGGGCCCCACCGGTTCAAATACCGAATCGACTTCGACCACCTCATCCATAATCCGAGCCTCCGAGCTCTCTGCGTCTCACGCCCCACCAACCCCAGCGGCAATGTCATCACGGATGATGAAATGAACCATCTGGCTAAATTTGCCGCCCAGCATGATCTCCCCCTGATCGTAGACAATGCCTACGGGTGGCCTTTTCCTGGAATCCTCTTCGAAGAGGGCTCAAAGAAGGTCTCCCCTCTCTGGACGGACCAGACGATCCACGTGATGAGCCTTTCCAAATTCGGCCTCCCGGGGACACGCACCGCCTTCGTCGTGGGACCGCCCGAAGTGGCCGCCGCCATTGCCTCGATGACGGCTATCACCGGTCTAGCCAATGGAAACTTCGGGCAAGCCATCGCCGGACCTATGATCAAGAGCGGCGAGATCACGCGCCTCAGCAGGGATGTCGTCCGGCCCTACTACCTGGAGAAGAGGGATAAGGCCCTCGCCGCAATCGATGAGTATTTCCCAGATGAGGCTCCCTACTTCGTTCACGAATGCGGAGGAGCCATGTTCCTCTGGCTCTGGATCAAGGATTCCAAGCGATCCTCCAAGGAAATTTACGAAGCACTCAAAAAACGGGGCGTGCTCGTCGTGCCCGGCGAATACTTCTTCTTCGGCTTACAGGACAAGGACTGGCCGCACCATCACGAGTGCCTCCGGATCTCCTTCGCCATGGACGACCACGACGTCCGAGAGGGCATCCGAATCATCGCGAACGAACTCTTCGGGAACTGAGAATTTTCCTGCAGAGCACGCGAGAGCAGCAATATCTACAACCCCCTGGGGGGTAGGCAAGCAACGCTTGATGCCGCCGGACGCGGGGCGGCTCTCCTACGGTAGATGACCAGAATAACCACAGCCCCGATACAGAAGAGGGCGTAGGCGGAGGGCTCCGGCACGGCCGTATAGTTGAGCGTGAGGGCCCCTCCACCACCGACGTTGCTCATGGCAGTAAGAGACCAAATCCCGGCTGGAAGATTGGGGCCCGCGATGAAGTTGGAGCTGTTAATGGTGAAATTGCTCGCATCAAACCCTGTTATATTATTGCTGAAATTCAGAAATGCGAAGCTGTAGAGGCTCTGCCCGCTGACAGCCCCCGAGGTTCCGGCTATACGAATGGTTAGCCTGTTGGTGGAGGAGAGATCAGCAAGATCCAGCGACTGGGCGCTGAGTTGATCCCAGCCCGTGGTGCTGTTGGTGAAACTGTTCACGTTCCACAGCAAGGCGGATCCCCCCTCAATGGTCAGGTTGTCAAAGCTGCCTCCATTACCTGTAAGGGTGCCCCCCTCATTGATCGTGGTTAAGCCAGCGATCAGACCATTATTCTGAAGCGTACCTCCAGTACTCACGGTGGTTAGGCCGGCACCTGAAAGCGATCCATATGAGGAGATGACCAGTGTGCCAGCGCTGACAACGGTCGGGCCGCTAAAAGTATTGGACGCCGTGAGAATGGTGGTCCCGAGCCCCAGTTGATTTACTCTTCCATTTCCGGAAATGACGCTGGAGATGGTAGA
>CANIBV010000033.1 GCA_947466005.1 Spartobacteria bacterium
ATCAGGTGATCGACCTTCAGCTTCGCCGCCCAGTCGATAATCGCCTTCCAGGTGAGTACCGGGTCGTGCCCAAAATCGCTCAGCTTGCCCCAGGGGCCGTCACAGGGTTCCAGTAATGATGGGAAAAACCACCAGATTGCTTTTTTCTTTTTCATATTCTTTTAGTTGTCGTCTCGGGAATTTCGGAAAATCGCTTGCAGATATCCAGACCGGTCATCCATTCGATCTTGTCGCCGTAAAACTTGTTGAGTCGCCCGATCGCGATCGTCAGCACTTCCAGCCCGTGATACGTCCCCTCGGAATACAGATTGGCGTAGTGCGTATAGAATTCGAGGCAGACCCCTTTCTTGAGCTGATCAACGAACTGTCCGCTCGTTCCATCCGCAGAGATATAAGTATCGGCCAGGCGCTGAATATCTGCCTCCGTGAACTTGTCCGAGTAATCCAGTAAGTCTGTTAGCGCGGGGCGCATCGACACCGCCATCGCGCCGTCCGCCCGCTTGTAGATGATGCCTGGCCGCTCCCCCTTGTCATTGAAGATCATGACAAATTTTAGGCCCGCGACCTTTTCAGCGGCAGTTAACGTCGCCTCGCCAAGGGTATGGTTTTTTTTCGCCGGGTAGCGCCAGCACATCGTGAGGCCCCCGAATTCGATGCCCACACTGTGCAGGAGGCGCATCGATTCGGCGATGTATTCGGTTTGGGTTTCCAGGGTTTGCTCAGCAATCCACTCGTTTTCTTTTGGCATGTCGGTCATCAGGACATGGTT
Organism: Spartobacteria bacterium; assembly: GCA_947466005.1. Classification (GTDB taxonomy): domain Bacteria; phylum Verrucomicrobiota; class Verrucomicrobiia; order Chthoniobacterales; family UBA6821; genus UBA6821. Next base: position 770 of record CANIBV010000033.1, read on the forward strand.
TTTGATATCCCACGGCTTGCCGTGCGTGATAATTTCCGGCGTGATCGTCCACCTTGGAGTGATCAACGTTTTGATCGTCTCGATCCATTCCAGGCGCTGCTCCTTGGTCGTTCCCGGATATTCCCCGTTCGATCCGTCAATGGCAGCCACTCCGCCATAGATCGGGATGATGGAGAACTTCCCCTTCACCCCGTTTTCGATCGACCACTCCCCGAACTTTTTCAGGAACGTATTGGGAACCTTTTTACTATAAAAGACCCCGTCATCAACGATCAGGCTGACGGGAATCTTTTTGTTGTTAGGTGCCACATCTGGCAGCTGAGGCGCCGGGGCCTGCGCGAAGGCGGCCGGGAGGGCCAGCACCGCGAATGAGAAGCAGAGAAGGTAACGGAACTGAGATTTCATCAGTCGGTTACTTACCCAATGGAAACGCTGGCGATGAAGACGTCGTTCGGCTTGCCGTTGGGATCGTCCACCGCAGGGTTGGGATCAACGAGTTCGTGCTGCGAGTAGTAGCTCAGCAGGAGCGAGCCGTCGGGCCTGACCACCGCTCCCACGTAGGAGGTGTCGCCGCAGCTCGGAAGCTCCAGGACCTCGATAGCCTCGGTGCCCTCGATCCTCCACGCCTTCGTGCGGCGGAGGGATGATGGCTGCACCGGCATTTCCAGGGAACTGAAAATCTCGCGACCGAACAGGAGGCACTCGCCGTTTATTATCAGCGGGTGCGGGGCCTGGATGCCCTTCGGAATAACGCCGACCTTCTCCCAGGTGGTGAAGTCGCCGCCGCTTTCCCAGATCTCCAAGTGATGAGGTGCCTTGTTCGTGCGGACAAATGCCCGGAGGCCATTGGCGGTCGGGATCATGGCCGTTTCGTTGCCTTCGGTGATCCGTGAGACCTTCGTCCAGGCGAGGCCATCAGGCGAGCGGTAGAGATCGACCACGAGTGGGCCGGGGTGCGGGAGTCTGCTGTACCCCGCGCACCAGAATTCGCCGTTCCAGAAGATCGGCTTCCAGAGGACAACTCCATCAGCAATCACCTGAGGTTCGGTCCAGCTCAGCCCGTCGCGTGTGATCTGAACCGTTGATTTGCTATCCCTTGGCATCCTTTCCCCTGCGGAATCGAAGGGGGTGCAAAACGAGTGGAGGCGCAGCTCGTCGCCTAGGTTCAGGAAATAGCTGTCCCGGTAGTCCGTTGCGGACCCAAATTCCTTGGCATCAAAGAACTGATTATCATGAACCATCTCCCAGTTTTCGCCATCCCGGCTCGTCATCAGGACCTGAGTGCCGCGGGCATCCTCCGCATGGTGCTTGCCGTTCCGGAACGCGAGGAAGTAGCGTTCCTTGAACAGCGCCAGACCCGTGAATGCATTGTGCCTTCCGTCGGAAGCGATCTTTTTGACCCACTGGATCTTCATCGGGGCTTCTTTCAAGCCAGTCTGCGGCTCTTTTTCGGCAGGGATTCCGCTGGCCTGCGCGTTGGTTCTCATGGGTATGTTTTCAGTTTGGCGGGGTCGTTTGCCGGAAGGGTATTTAGAAGTTATCGAGGCAGGTGGAACGTGTCTCAAATAATCGGGAGGTCATATCTTATAACCAGTGGATTCAGTTGTTGATGAGGAGAGTCCGCTTGTAGATGCGGAGCGACTCCCTCACCGGTAGGGGCAGGCTCGCGTTGCTGATGTTGGCATTCCATCCGGTCAAAATATCGACATTGTTAGCGGCATCGGGAAAAACAAGTGGGTTCGGGAACATCTTGCGAACACGGGCGTCGAGGGTAGCAACTCCGACAATCACACCGCGAATTGTGTTTGCCGTCGAGGTGCGCGGCGACGAGGCGATGCTGACTACGCTGCTTCCTACGGCGGAATTGGAGATCGCTCCGTCTCCCATCAGGAAGGCGAACTCGAGACGGAAGATTTCGGGGGCGACGGTCTCGTAGTTGGTATCTGCAATCTTCAAGTAACTCTCACTCGCACTCGCGGCGCTCACCGTGGTGAACCCCAACGCATTGTTCGCCCATCCGGTCGCCTCCGCTCCCCGCTGCAACACATTATTTGACACCCTATAGCCGATCATTGAGATCCCCCGGCCCGGCGAGTAGCCCTCGGCCTTCGCGAAGAATGTGATGCTGTCATTGCTTGCATTCTTCTCGATGCGGAGCGGCAGGTCGGCGCGTACGATGGCATGCGAGAAATCGGCGGTCATTCGATCAAGAGCCTGGCGAGTACCGTCATCAGCATTGATTCGGCGCTGGGATTGCGAGGTGACCCTCATCGTTCCATCCACCAGGCTCACCACCATCAGGGCCATCATCAGGAATACTGCCATGGCCACCAAGACCTCCAGAATGGTAAACGCTCTGTCCGCAGATATTCGATGAGAAGATCTTCTTTTCATTCCTACATCACGGTTGCGTAATCACCACGATCGACTCCACGAACCCAGTGGGGGTTGGCGATACTGCTGGCCAGGAAACGGTGATCAGGGCAGTGACGAGGGGGGGGGCACCGGGTTGTTGGTACGAACAACCCATTTGGCGGCATAGGTCGCATCAGCAAGCGTCGTGACTCTCACGCCATCGGCGTTGTAGTAGTCAGTTCCGCTACTGCACGTAGAACCCGCCTTCTGAAGGCTTGCACTGATTCCCGTCATGATGTTGACAGCCGCCACTTCATCCGCGCTCTGCTTCGTGAGCTTGAGACCGGTGGGCAGGAGGCCCATCACCGCGATCAGTCCGAAGGTGATAATGCCCAGTGCAAGAGTGACCTCGACTAGTGAAAAGCCGCGGAGAGATTTTTTGCCCAGCCTGAATGGCACTGAAATGGGGCCGGTTAGGGATGTGAGACGAGTGGCCCGATTGCCTTTCTGCGAAGGAAAACCAGGCGGGAGGCCCCCACTGCTTGCTCTTGCCTTAGTGCCAGTGGAAGAGAGAGAGCTCATGGCTGGGGCCGATACACGATGACCGTGCCGGATAGCCCGCCGATTTGGACGGCGGCCTTGTTGGAGGCATTCCGTATTGCCCCACCAGCTGAATCTTGGAGGCCGATCTCGATGAGTCTGCTGAGCGAGTTGCTGATGCGGGCCTCCCCACGGCTGTTCCACCGGATGACTTGGGAGCTGAAAGTGTTTGTTCCGGTGGTGAATGTGAGCGTTGAATCTGTGGCCCCGAAAAGCTGGTCCGGAGTCGGTGCGGCGGGTGCAGGGGAATTCGCAAGTTTTACAAGCTGAACGTTGTCAAAGCGGGCGAGTTTTCCGAGTGGGACCACATCGGCAGCAGGATTCGTGGAGCCGGTTTTTGAGGCGATGACTCCCACGATGAGGGTATCAGCACCATCTTTCCGAAATCCGACCCAGGTGTAAGTGTTCTGTGCCATGGCATAAGCGCGGGCCTGCTCGAGGATTCCCGCGATGTCGTTGGCGGATTTCGTCAGCCCGCCCGCGTTCTGGATCGAGTTGAACGCGGGCAACGTGAGCGCGGACAGGACAGCCACGATCGCGATCACGATCAGCAGCTCGATCAGCGTGAAGGCGCTGCGTATGTCCGGGCGTGGGCTCACTGGGGGATGTTGTATTTCTGCTTAAGTTTCGCCGCGGCTTCCGCTTGTTTCCGAGCGGCATCCTTCAGCGGACCCGGAAGCTCGAACGCTTGAAACGAATCGCCTTTCTCATACAGCCAGACCTCACTCCTCGTCTCGTATGCCAGTGGCTGCATCGTTTCCTTGTCAATAAATGCAGTGGCTAGGATCTTTGCATTTTTGGGATTTTTCAGCTCGGTCGACGCCAGCTCCGGGGGAGCCTCCTGTGGCTCTGCATTGGGGTCCAGTTGCACCACGACTTCGGGGGCATACTGCCGGTAAACATAGCAGGCCCTGCCACGGTAGCTCGCCAAGCCTATGTAATACTTGTCCGACACCCAGGCCAGCTCTCCGAGCCGGTTGATTCCCGTTGTCGGCCCCGTTGGACTGCTGCTTGGATCCTCCAGAACCGGCTCGCCCGTCTTGCGATCCAGATAAGCAATCATCCCTTTCGCGACGTAGCGGGTGAACTTCGATTCATCTCCGTAATGGATGATCTCACGACGGATGCCGGATGCGTAGGCGTTCTCGATGCTCTTGATAGTGGTGGCTGCAAACTTAGACAGGGAGTCCTCCTCGGCCGGGTCCTTTGTTTTTGCTTTTTCGGTGCCGAGCTCCAAGGGGTTCTTGATCGTTACCACCCAGGCTGTCCTGTCGGGTAGGACATTGGAGAATGGTTTCGATGGCCGTTCCGAGGGATCGGGCTGGACGGCCGCTTGCTGCGCGCAACAGGTCGTGGCAACCAGCGCTAGAATCATTGTTAACTTATTCTTATTCATTCACAACCTCCCGTCGTATTTCCAGAACTTCGCCAGTTATCCGGTCGATGGCCACATGGATCCAGACCCGCTCCTCGCCCTGGACCATGAAGGCGCTGCCGCTTCCTGATGCTGCGGTGAACCTCCCGGTCTGCGCGACCAGATCGATCATGAAGTTCCATGTGCGGGTCGTCCCGATCTCCGCAAGAGCTCTGACAGCGGCTTCACGCGCGACTTTCAATGAATCTGCTGCCAGGGGGTCGTTGGTGTTGCCCGAATTAAGCACGCGGGTCACCAGATCGCCCTTGTCTGCGAATGGTCTCGCCGTGCTCTCATCCACAATCGCAGCGGCGATCGTATTCGCCTGGTTGGTGGTGAGCTGCGAGAAGGAAACACTCGCACTCACTCCAGGCAGCTGCCTGGTCGAATTTTGGAGAACCGTCGCCAGCGCTGCCGTCTGGCGGGTGTTCAAGTTGATCTGACCGGCGGTCAGGGGCGGATCACCATCGGTCTCGGAGAGGCTGAACACATCGAGCAGGCCGAGGTCGCCAGAGCGCCGCGTGGAGAAATCGAGTGTTTTCCAGGGGATGTCCCGGAAGACATACCCGAGCTCTCCGACCGAACGGAAGGGACGGTTCAGAAGGAGCGGCCTGTCGGCGATTTGCCCCCGTGCCGTCGGCAGGGCCCCGAAGTAACCATCGCCGGGACGGATCACGCCGTCGGGATCGGAATACCGCGCAGGATTGGCTGAATTTAGAAAGTCCGGGTTGTTCGCAACAAGACCGTACAGGCCTATTTGGCAGCGATTTCTTTGAGGTAAACACAGAAATTCCGGTATGACACCGAAAGTAGTGTCCAAGACTTTCGGATTAGCTGCGGTCCTGCCAACTGAAAAGCCACCACCAGGGAAACACCAGTCCAGAGAGCCATTCACCGTGTTTCCTCCCGTGTCGCTTAGGAAATTGGCCGGCAGCGAGCTTGTTAAGTTACGTATGGAATTTCCCAAAAAATCATTCCCGGGATTGGCCGCAACGGTTTGACTCCACCCTGAAAGACCCAACCTATTGCTTCTGGGGTCGACTTTGATCATTCCCACGGTAGTCCCCCGGCTTCTCCACGTGTAAAACTCGTTCATCAATGTGGCACCAGCCGAGCCGTATTGTGTATTAGCCGGTAAATTGGCTGTAGTTTCGCCTTGAAGCGGAGAATTCATAATGTCAAATTGATTTAGTCCAATGTTGTCAAATTTCTGATAGCTTATCCACTTCGCAGGAGGATCTCCGGTTTTGTGGGCCTGTAGGGCAAACTCCCAGCCTTTAAAATCAGGAGTGGACGGAATGCTCTTCAACCTACAGCTATTGTAAGCTTTTAATCCAACCGTTTGCCCTGTTGTTGACTCAAGTAGAGTAATTGTTGTTTGCAAATTGGTATGCCGGTCCGCCGCCTTTGGAATGGCCTCATAATATGTGTTTGTGCCAATAGTAACTCTAGGGGTGCATTGGAGAATGAGTACCCCGGGAGTATCGTTTTTTGATGTGGGCGTGGTCCCAATCGTCGTGGGCTCCGAGTAGTTCTGGAGAACCGGAAATGAAAAAATGCGCCCCGAATTCAAGGTTGCAATATTGTTAGTAGCATTCTGGCTTTCAATGAATGCTGTTCCGCCCGCGGTCGCAGACGGGATATTATTCTGGAGTATCGAAGATACAGCTGAGTTTGCTGTGTAGTAATAGATTTGAATCCTTCCCGTGCCAGGAGCCGTTGGCACAATACGAAACCCATCGATTCCCATTGGGGGAATTTTAGCATTCTGATGGGGGTTCCAAACATCAAAAATAGCCCAGACTTGAAAAAGATTCCTATCGTCGGTGGGTCGCCACCCCACTAGGTCGATCTGGTTGATATAAGGGAGGTTCTCGACGCCGTAAAAGGAGGAATAGTCATTCGGGTTACCCTCAGGAAACTGGATGCAGGTGGGGATGTCGTTCGTGTCCCACTGGTCGATGATATTTGCCCCGATCTGGATAAGCTGAAGATTCTGCAAGCTGTCGCGGGCCTTATCATAGGTGTAAGTATCATCCCCGCTCTTCCCAAGCGATCCGGTAAAAATTCCTGCCTGAAGGATCTCGAAGAAGTTGGGCTCGCGCCCCAGTGCCTCGACTTCGCTCAGTTTGGCAATGACACCGGAGGAGTTTGTGGCTGTATATCTCCAGGTATTGCTATCAACGTAGGTCAGGCCGAAATAGTAGCTCATCTCGGCGGGGGCGGGGCTAGCCTGCTCAAAGAGGCTGAGCTTGTTCAGAGGAAAACGGCGCGGCATCACCGGGGTGCCGGACCTGACCGTGATGGCTCCTTCTGGCCGGTTGAGCGTTGTGTTTGTCGCGAAGCGGTTGGTGAGAAAGCCCGGGTTCATGGCGTCGGCCACCGGCGTGGCCGGGATTTTGGAGCGATACGCATTCGGCTCGTAGGAGGGGGCATTCAGATCGCGGCTGAATGTGGTGAGAAACGGGAGCGAGGAGTTTGAGATTGTGTTTGTCGAGGCGACGTAGGCGAGGAGGTCCTGCCTGTTAACAAACGCCTGCTCGCCCGTAGGTACGTCAATAAAGGTGCGCTTGGGGTCGAACAGCCCGCCCCCTCCTGAAGTCGAGCTAGGGTTGGCTGAGGAGAGGGAGGACCTCCAAGTGACCAAGCTCGAGAAGTCCGTGATCCCGGGGATTCCGTTGGTGAGCGAGACTTGGTTCAACCGCCCGCGCCGGCTGTTGTTGGTCGAGTCAAGTTGATTGCCCACCACGTTAATATCAATCAGTCCCCCCACATCGTAGACCACGTAGGCATACCGCCCGATCACGTAACTCATGTTATTGGTATCAGATGAGGCCAAAGTCGAGCTGAAGCTCGTCGGATTACTCCCCTGGCGGTCGATGTAGATCCAATTCGGAGGCACAAAGGCAGCAGCCTCGGAAGCAGTCATCAGCATGGGCTTGTTCCAGCTGTCTTTGGTCAGGGACCGTCCGTTAGCAGATGGGGTTGTTGTCGAGTTGGTCGAGGCCCGCGCGGAACCTGTGGTAGTATAGCCGGGACCATTGGTGAAAAAGGCCTGGCCGCCGCGGCTGACCTTCACGATATTTACAATATTTGTGCCGTTCGCGGTCAGCCCATTGGTGTTGCGCTGGGGCACCATGGAAGGGGCGTAGGTATTCGTCATGCCAACCCCATTTGTTATTGTCAGCGTGTTGGGGCGTCTGATCTGGACGGTTACATTGGTCGGGGAGAGAGTCGTGGAACCGGCTGCAATTTCTCGTTGGAAGTCGTCCAACAGATAGGCTTCCGCCGTCTGGGTAAGCAGCAGCCCCTTTGTATTTTTGGCGCTGGAGGAGGCAATCTGGCTATTCAGTGTTGCCCGCGAAAAGAAGGCCAGGACGACAGTGAGGAGCAGTACCAGCATCGCCAGCACAAAGATCAGAGCCGCCCCGGACTGACTGCTGGCACATTGACGGGGTGCGCGATGCCTGCCCATGGAGAAGGAGACTGATTTCTGAGTGACAGTCCTTTCATGAACAAGATCCGGAAGCACCAGGATTTTTTTCGAGAGGGAGCGACTGGACGAATTGGGATGTGTATTCACCGGAATTCTTACGCTTTTTTAAGTTCAGAGGTGGATCAGCAGCACTGAAATCTCGTATGCAAAACTATCTGCCAATGCCTTTACTTTGGCAAGTGAGGGGACGGGTCCAAGGCGATGGTGAACGGGCATCCGGTTTTTGCCCGGACCTCTTCGATGCCGACTCCGTCGTGTAGTTCGCGAAGGACGAGGCCCCCGCCGGGCATGACATCGAAGATGGCGAGGTCGGTAATAATCCGGTTCACCACGCCGCGTCCGGTGATGGGGAGGGAGCAGCGCTCGAGGAGTTTCGGGCTTCCGTCCCTGGAGCAATGCTCCATGACCGCGACGACCCGCTGAACTCCGGCGACAAGATCCATGGCCCCGCCCGGGCCCTTGACCATCTTGCCGGGAACCATCCAGTTGGCGATGTCGCCGTTGGCGGCGACTTCAAGAGCCCCGAGGATCGAGAGGTCGATATGCCCGCCGCGGATCATGGCGAAGGAATCCGCGCTGGAGAAAAAGGCCGAGCCCGGAAGCGCGGTGATCGTCTGCTTGCCGGCGTTGATGAGGTCGGCATCGACGAGATCATCAGTAGGAAATGGGCCGATGCCCAGCAGTCCGTTCTCGGACTGGAGCGTGACATTCATGCCCGGAGGAATGAAGTTGGCGACGAGCGTCGGGATGCCGATGCCGAGGTTGACATGGAACCCGTCGCGCAGCTCGCGGGCGGCGCAGGCGGCCATCCATTCGCGTGCCGGGGTTTCCTTTTTTCCGGATGTCCCCTGGATGGTGCGGATCTCGATGCGCTTCTCGTAGGCGGCACCCTGGAAGATGCGGTCGACGTAGATGCCCGGCGTGTGGATCTGGTCGGGATCGAGCTCCCCCACCCCGACCAGCTCCTCGACCTCGGCGACGGTGACTCTCCCGCAGGTGGCGACCATCGGGTTGAAGTTGCGCGCGGTTTTTCTGTAGATGAGGTTGCCCAAGCGGTCGCCTTTCCAGGCCTTCACCAGGGAGATGTCGGCGCGGATTGCCGGCTCGAGCACATATTCCAGGCCGTCAAATTCCTTCGTCTCCTTCCCCTCGGCGAGCTGGGTGCCGACGGCCGTGCGGGTATAGAACCCCGGGATGCCAGCGCCTCCGGCCCGCATCCGCTCGGCCAGCGTTCCCTGGGGCACGAGCTCCAGATCGAGCTCGCCGCTGAGCACCTGGCGCTCGAACTCTTTGTTCTCCCCCACGTAGGAGGCAAGCACCCGGCGGACCTGGTGGGTTTTCAAAAGCAGGCCCATCCCGAAATCGTCCACCCCGGCGTTGTTGCCCACCAGGGTGAGCCCCTTGATCCCGCTGTCGCGCAGGGCGGCAATCAGGTTTTCAGGAATCCCACACAGGCCGAATCCGCCGGCTGCGATGGTCAGGTTGTCGTGCAGGAGGCCGGAGAGAGCGGACGGGGCATCAGGGTAGACTTTGCTCATAAGATTCAGAGTAGCTCGATGCAGACGGCCATTCCTTCCCCCCCGCCGATGCAGAGGGCGGCGACGCCGCGCTTGAGGCCGCGTTCGCGGAGAGCAGCGAGAAGGGTCACGATAATGCGCGCGCCGCTGGCACCGATGGGATGGCCGAGGGCGATGGCTCCGCCGCGAATGTTGAGCCTGTCGTGAGGGATATCCAATTCCCGCATGAAGGCCATCGGGACGACTGCGAATGCCTCGTTCACCTCCCAGAGGTCAACGTCCGCCACGCTCCAAGAGGCCTTCTTGAGGGCGTTGCGCGCGGCCTGCACGGGAGCTGTCGTGAACCAGAGTGGGTCGTGGGCATGTCCACCAAACGCCACGATGCGGGCCAGAGGCTTGTGCGCTCCCAAGACGGAGTCGGAGGCGAGCACTAGAACGGCGGCGCCGTCATTCAGGCCGGAGGCATTCGCCGGAGTGATCGTCCCGGCCTTGTCAAAGCTGGGGCGCAGGGTTGGAAGCTTGTCGTAGTTGACTTTTGCAGGGCCCTCGTCGTGCTCAACGCGCGTGACTTTGCCCTTCGCGTCGGTGATCTCGACCGGGGTGATTTCCTCTGCGAAACGGCCATCTTTCTGGGCCGCATTGGCGCGTTCGTAGCTGGCGACGGCAAAGGCATCCTGCTGCTCGCGCGTGAACGAGTACTTGGACGCGCACTGCTCGGCGCAATTCCCCATGTGAAGATTGTTGTAGGGATCCCACAGACCATCGTGCACGACCGAGTCAACGACCTGCTGATGGCCCAGGCGGTAGCCCTCGCGCGCCTTCGGCAGGAGGTAGGGCGAGGCACTCATGTTCTCCATGCCCCCTGCAATGACCATCCCGGCATCACCCGCAGCAATCGCGTGGGTGCCCTGCATGACGGCTTGCAGCCCGGAGCCGCAGACTTTGCTGATGGTGACCGCTCGGGCGTGAGGAGAGAGACCTGCGGCAAGCGCCGCCTGGCGCGCGGGTGCCTGGCCCTGCCCGGCTTGGAGGACGTTGCCAAGAAGCACGTCGGTGATCGCCGAGGGATCGATTTCGGCCTTCGTGATTACCCCGCGGATTGCCGCCGCACCGAGGCGCGAAGCAGAGACGGAGGCAAGGGCTCCCTGAAAGGAACCCAATGGAGTGCGGGTGGCGGAGAGGATGAATGTGGAGGACATAGAAGGATGAGTTGTTGGTTAAGGGCGCTCCATGAAGCGCACGAAGCGCAGATACCCAAAAAAGAAGCCTATGAGGAGGAGAGTCAGGATGCCGAAGACCACGACGTTGTGCGGGTTGGGCATAGTAAATTGAAAGTAATACATGAAAAACAGGCTGGCTCCCAGAAAGCCGCTGAACGCCGAGATCGGCACGAGCAGCAGCTTTTTGTCCACGCCTGAGTGCTTGGCTTTCGGTAAATCCGAATACTTGAAATACGCGGTTGGCGCCGTCCCATCATCCCCGCCCAGACGCTTCCAGTACCTGTAGGCACGGTAATGAAAGACATACCCGATGATCGCAAAAAAGCCGATCCAGAGATAAATGAAGCGGTATGCTTTCATATCGCCATGAGCGAAGTGCCCCTTGACCAGATCGAGATAAACACCCGCCAGCAATCCCCCCAACATCACACCGGCCGAACGCACCAGCGCCTGGGCACCGCAAAACTGACCGAACTCATCGGTCGGAAACATGATCATCAAGCGAGGAAGATTCGCCGTCTGGCCCATCCCTGTCGACACCGCTCCAACGGTGGTGATCGCCACAAACGTCCAAAAATAGACGGCGGGAGGCGGTGCATCCGCAAAGATCCAGACGCTAAAAAACAAAAACTGACAGAGGGTGAAACCGACCAGATAGGCCTCTGTTCGCACCGGGTTAAATCGATCCACGAGCGGTCCGGCAAACACGAGGGAGGAAGCCAAAACAATCTGCGTGATTCCGTTCATCTTGCCGATCATTCCCAGATCCAAGCCCAGGGATTGCTGGAAGAAGACGACAAAAACTACAATGCTCCCTCCGATCGACGTGAAGGTCGTGTGCAAAAAAATGTTCCAGTAATAGGGGATCGTAAAACAGTTCTTCGCGAAAAGCTTGATGTCTTTTTTCAGGCTGGGCGGCTCCCCATCGTCGAGTGGCGGCGGGTATTCCCCCTCCTTCACCATGTAGCACATGAGTCCGTAGCCGAGAAGGTAGAGGAGCGCCACCACCGTGTAGATCTCCGTCATGTGGCTCAGTGCATACTTGAAGACAAAGTATTGGTAGCCCGCTGCGGTGAGCACTCCGACGATGCGGAACCACGCAAGAAACCTGCCGATATACTGCCGGGGAACCACGTCGTTGAACAGGCACATGTACAGCGAACCGACAAACATGTTGAACAGGTCGAACATCGCCAGGAAGAGTGCCAGCAGTCCGATGACCACCGTGCTGCGTGTGATCATGCCACCGCTCAGGAACATCCCGTGCAGCCAGCCGCCGATCTGGTCGCTGAACCCGATAAAGAGGAGCGAAAGGACAAGAAACGGCATCGAGTAGATGATGAACGGACGACGACGCCCCCACTTCCCTCGATGGCGGTCGCTCTTGAAGCTGACCCATGGGCAGATGGTGGTGTTGAAGAGTCCCGGCAGGGTGCTCATCATCAGCGCGATGAACGTGCTCGAGGCACCGAGGCTGTTGAGCTTCAGGGGGATGATGCTCGGCACAACCGTCTCCATGAGCGTGAGGCAGAAGTCGCCCCATAGCAGCCAGCCAATGAGCATGAACATCCCTTTTTTGGTGTAGCTCAGGGTACCGCAATGGTAGGTCTTCCCTTCGGAGCCGGCCTGGGGCTCGGGCGGGATAGGAGAGGCAGGGGGGATCATGGGTGATTGTTATTAGTACGCACTCTTCACTTGAAGGGATGGCATCCGGTCAAGCAACTCCAGGGTGGCGCGAACGAGTTGCTCTCCCCCAGCAGGGCTTGCCAGCAAGGCGTTGCCAGCCTCGTAAGATCCACGCTCGACCGCTTCCCGCGTCACCAGGTAGCCGTTCAACACGCCATTGGCCAAGGAAATCACATGCGCCCCGGTAGGGTGGCGCGCGACCTCCAGACCAAACTCTACAAACATTTCCCCCGGCCAGGCGACATAGGTGGATGGACCGATCCCGATCACCTGGATATTGGCGGGCAGAATGACGTCGAGCGCCGCCTGCACGCCACCGCTCTCAGCCGCAC
>CANIBV010000034.1 GCA_947466005.1 Spartobacteria bacterium
AAATCCATACATTGTTACCCCCCGGTGTCCTTTCTTCTTGGCTCATCTAAAGTAAGATTCCGACTCTTACTCCGTGGAATCAAGTGAAAAGCCATCCATCCTTGTTCCTTATTCCTCTCCCGTGCCCGTATCGTGATTGACCCACTTCCTTCAGTGAACGATATTCACCAACTTCTCATGCCCGTCTCGCATATTCGAAATTTCTGCATCATCGCCCATATCGACCACGGAAAGACCACCCTTTCTGACCGGCTTCTGGAGGTGACCAACACCATCGCCAATCGGGACAAGCAGGATCAGTTGCTTGACTCCATGGATCTGGAGCGTGAACGCGGCATCACGATCAAGTCTCATCCAGTCTCCATGCAGTACCGGGCCAAGAACGGCCAGGAATACACACTCAATCTCATGGACACACCGGGCCATGTCGACTTCGCCTATGAAGTCTCCCGAAGCCTTGCCGCCTGTGAGGGCGCGCTTCTGATCGTGGATGCAGCCCAGGGTGTCGAGGCCCAGACGATGGCCAACATCCACCTCGCCCACAAGCAGGGCCTCACCATTATACCGGTGATCAACAAGATCGACCTTCCAAACGCTGATCTTCCTGCCGTCAAGAAGCAGATGGAGGACCTTCTGGCGATTCCGGCCGATGAGGCGATCCCGGCCAGCGCCAAGGCAGGCATCGGCATCGAGGAGATTCTGGAGGCCGTCGTGGAGCGTATCCCCCCCCCCCCTGAGGGAGACGGGATTTTACGTGCCCTTGTCTTTGATTCCCTCTTCGACACCTACCGGGGCGTTGTCAGTTACATCCGCGTCTTTTCCGGGTCGCTCAAGGCTGGCACCCAAGTGCGCCTCATGTCGACCAACCAATCCTACGAGGTCAAGGAGGTGGGCATCTTCACTCCCAAGATGACAACCACACAGTCCTTGAGCGTGGGTGATGTCGGATACTTCATTGGCAACATCAAATCGACCGCCGAGATCAAGATCGGCGACACGCTGACCGACTCCAAGAAGCCCGCTGCAGAGCCCCTCCCCGGATTCAAAGAAGTCCAGCCGATGGTCTACAGCGGCATTTACCCGATCAACACCGCGGACTTCGAGCAGCTCAAGTCCGCTATGGGCAAGCTCCAGATCAACGACGCCGCCTTCGACTTCATGCCCGAGAGCTCCGTCGCCCTCGGCTTCGGGTTCCGCTGCGGCTTCCTGGGACTCCTCCACATGGAGATCATCCAGGAGCGACTGCGCCGAGAGTACAACATGGACATTATCGCCACCTACCCGAGCGTGGTGTATGAGGTGGTGAAGACCAACGGAGAGGTCCTTCTGGTCGACAATCCGGCGAACCTTCCAGACATGAGCGTCGTTGAGGAGATCCGTGAACCGGTGGTGAAATGCTTCGTTATGATTCCCAACGAGAACATCGGCGACATCATGCAGATCATGATGGACAAGCGCGGTACCGTGGAGAGCACCGAGTCGATCGATACCCGCCGCGTCATGATCACGGCCGTCCTCCCACTAAACGAAATCCTCGTCGACTTCCACGACAAGATCAAATCCGTTACCCGTGGCTACGGCTCCATGGATTACGAACCGGCCGGCTACCGTCCCGACCGCATGGTGAAGCTCGAGATGCTCGTGAATGGAGAGCCTGTGGATGCCTTCTCCAGCATCGTCCACCGCGACAAGGCCGAGGCCCGTGGACGCTCCCTGGCCGCCAAGCTCAAGGAAGTCATCCCCACACAGATGTATCAGGTCGCCATCCAAGCCGCCGTCGGCGGCAAGATCGTCGCCCGCGAGAGCATAGGTGCCATGCGTAAGAACGTGACCGCCAAATGCTATGGTGGCGACATCACCCGCAAGCGCAAACTCCTCGAGAAGCAGAAGGAAGGAAAGAAGCGCATGAAGGCCATCGGCCAGGTAAACATCCCCCAAGAAGCTTTCATTGAAGTACTGAAAACCAGCTGACGTTGCTTTTGTAGTGGCTTCTTATCCCCTGCGGCGGCGGAGGATCATCAATGTTGATACACCTCCAACAAGGAGTGCCCAGGTCGAGGGCTCGGGGACGACTGTGAGCATTCCTGTGTTCAGATTGATTCCGATGTAGCCATTGTCGGCTCCTACAGTGAGGGCGTTGTTATCCCACATCTGCCAGGTGTTGTTGGCAGCGTAGTAGTTGAGGTCGCTCCAACCGCTTCCGTTGAGGTTGTACTTGACCGAAGAGAAGCCCCCCGTCTCCGATCCGAAGTTGAAGAGGTAGTTCTGGAAGGCGGTGCCCATGTTGTAGGATCCGGTGATGTCGAGCTTGAGCACGCCGCCGTAGGTCAGGGCTCCCGTCACGTTGACCTGATCGAAGCCGACCCCAGCACCTGAACCCGCTACCTCGAAGATGCTGGTGCTACCGCTGTTGAGGGTTAGGCTTCCTGTGACGCCGAGGATACCGGGGCTGTTGCCGGGGGCCAGCGTACCACCGGAGGCGATCGTGGTGTTGCCCACCAGGGTGCCGTATCCAGCGAGGGTCTGGCCGTTGCCGATCGTGATGCCACCACCCGAGGGAGCGCTCGCGTCGAGGGTGCCCTTACTAGCACGGGTGCCGAGATTGATCTCCGTGCTGGCGAGGGAGGCCCCGAAACCGAGGATCAGGGTGCCGGCGCTCACTGTGGTCTTGCCAGTGAAGGTCTCCGCTGCGTTGAGGGTGACAGATCCGAGGCCTGTCTTGGTCAGTGTGACGCCTGCGCCTGCGAGGGTCGGATCGATTGTGCCGCTCGATGCGGTGTAACTCGTGCCAGTGAGGGTGCCGCTACCGGTGATGCTACCCGAGTTCAGGGTCACCTCACCCACCGTTGCGTTATAGGAGCCGAGAGCGAGCTTGCTTCCATTGTTGACAGTGAGCGCCCCTGCACCAGAGCCGAGGGCAGTGGAACTCCCGGCCACCAGCGCGCCGCCGTTGACCGTGGTCGTGCCGCTGTAACTGTTGTTACCGGAGAGGATGAGAGTACCCGTGCCCCTCTGGGTCAGGCTTCCCGATCCAGAGATCGGACTTGCCACGCTATAGGCTCCCGTACGGTTGAAGATGAGCGAGGAGTTATTGGTGATATTGTTGGTCCCGAGGGATCCCGTGCCCCCCCCGTTTCCGATCTGAAGAGCTCCCGCACTGATGAGCGTCGTGCCGGTGCATGTATTCTCGTTGGCAAGCACCATTGTCCCTGATCCGGCCTTTTCAAGTGATCCGGTGCCGCTGACACTGGAGCTGATCAGAATATTAGCGGTCGAGGCGTTGACGATGTCATTTCCCGAGAGGATGAGCCCGAGATTAATGGTCTGTAGGTTTGTGGAGAGGTTCGTGATGCCTCCGGCCAGCGTGATGCTGTTGCCGTTGAGGATGAAACCCCCTGCGGCATTGGTGAAGGTGATGCTGGTGGCAGTTAGCCCGGTGATATCGTTGATATTGTTCAGACGTGTCGTTCCATCAAAGATGAAATCATTGGTGCTGTTAGGTGCCGGCATTGCATTCCTGTCGGTCCAATTATTATTCTTTCCCCCAGACGAACTAGAACTCCATTTTGTATCGGGGCCACCACCATTCCATGTCTTTGGAGTGGCTGATGTAGCCTGTGTGAAGGTGATCAGCGAGAACAGCATGAGCACCAAGGTGATCATGGAGCGGGCGGATCGATTGATGCGATGTGTGCGTGTGCTTTGCGTGTTGGAAGCGTTGGAAGCGGATTGGTTCGAAGCGGTTTGATGTCTCATGTGCTAGAGAATAATCCCGTGCACGCAGCGGACGGTAGCTGGTCACTAGCTTACGTTGAGCTAAGGAGTACCCTTAGAGCACTTGGAGTGGTTTTGATTCAATTCGGCACGCACCTTTGTGTGCTTGCTTGGGAACAAAGGGAGTTTCTTCCGCTGAGGCGCGGAGTTTTTGGGCTGGGAACAACGGATCTTTAGAAGTGTCTCCCTTGGAAGGAGTGGCCAGGAACCATCGTGTTTCGATCAAGTAATTCTCTGAATGACGAGGAACCATCGTGATCATCCTCTCTGGAACCAATCCATTGTTTTTTCCTCCGCGCCTCTGCGTCTTTGCGCGAGCCCCTTGTATCTATCGACGATGAAGATGATCTCCCCGAGAACGACAGAATAACTAGATGATGCTCTAGGTGGTGCTTTCCCTCCGCTCCTTCACCTCTCGCTGGCGACCTCCACTTTCCGATCCCCCCTCCAGATCCGGTAGCGGACCTCGACTCCCTTGGGGACGTAGATGACCATGGGAAGTCGGCTGTTGTAGCGACGGAGTTCGGGGTCTCCACCGAGCGTGATAAAGCGCTCAACCTTGGGGATGTCAGGGTCCACGGCCATGAGGGTCCCGGCCATCGGCCCGAGGGACTTCAGGATGAAATAGTCATAGCCCCAGCCTGGGATCGGAACTGCCTCCAATCGTCCTCCAAAGAAGTAGCGGTTCCCCTCATCCAGCGTCACCGTTTTACCAATGATGAGCTCCATCTTGAGGAGATCCTCATCCGCCCGGGGTGGTAGCATGATCACAAACCGAGTCATCCCCTCCTCCGCCCGAGGGAAGGCTTTTAACGCTGAGGCCTCATCCCTGGGATGATCCGAGGCGACAAGTGATGAAGCAGTTAACAACAAGCAAAGTGCCAGTGGCGTTATCTTCTTATTCAAGATCTTTGATTCTAAATGCTATTTCTAAGTTCCAGATTATTTTAGCTGCGCTCCTTCTGGAGCTGGCGAATGAGTCAACTTGATGGGATCCATGCGGGCGATCCAGGTCAAGAGAAGCCCACGCTGAGCGGAGGTGGTGAAACGGAGAAGCCCCTGACGCAGGAGAGCCGCACCACGCATTGGGTCGCCCTGTTTCTCGATGGCACGGGCCTGCTCCAGATAAAGACGAAACTGGATGGTGGGATCCTTGGCGATGGCTCCGGCATCGCGAAAGCTGGCCTCGGCGGCAGCAAGGGCCCCTGCATCCATCTGAGCCGCACCCAAGGCCTCGATATACAGGCTCTGCCCCCCCTGCTGCGCACGGGCGATCAGATCACCGGCTGACTGAAGAACATCCCCGTTGTGGGAAAGGATGATACGGCGGTAGTCAGTCCAGACGCTATTTGTCGGTGATGTGCTGTCGGGTTCGGAGAAGCAGGCGTAGGGTCGATACAGGGGGTCACCGACGAGGACGCTCATCCAGGAGAGGACGGGCTGTGCCCTATAGTAGCTCTCGACGAGATTGGATCCTGCCAGAAGAGCCCCCGCCATGACTCCGAAGTCTGTCGTAAAGGGGAGATAAGGCTCGTAGACATTCCCCACAGAGGCACTCGCTCCATGTTGAATGAGTGGGCCGGTCCAGCCTTTGAGCGGGTCGTGAAGGGTCGTCGCGCTGAAGGAATGGAGATGCGCCGCCACGGCACCGGGGATGAAGTGGAAGAATGGATCGGCAAAGGGACCGTCGATGTTTTCCGAGTACCATCCGTAGTAGGCGGCGGCATCAGTGATAGGAAAACCACTTTGGAAGGTGTCCGGAAGGTCGTCAGTGATCACGGGAATACCACTTCTGCGCATAGCGGAACCAGCTTCCCTGATCCAGTTGTCACCCTGAACGTACCCCGCCGATGTGATGGAGCGGAGATCGATGTACCCCCACCCCCAGAGGCCCTCCTTCTCGGCCTTGATCCCGTTCATCACCATGGCCCTGACGGCATCTGCGGAAGGAGCATCAAGTCTGGAGACGAGGAGTAAGGCGGGCGGTGGCTGGGGATTAAAGACTGACTGTGAGGCATTATTGCAGAGGGGGTTCTTCAGGACGCCAGAGATCTGGGAGGAGTAGAAACCAAGCATGGAGAGCTCTGAATCCACCGAGGCGGCGTTGCAGGAGCCGTACGGAGCTGGCTGGACCTTGGCATCTCCCGGGTAGTCGGCGCAGTCCTTGACCTTCAGCGGCACTCCGCGGATCAGAACGGCATACCTGATCTGTGTGGCGATCACGATGGGGTGATTCATCATGTCCTTAGTCATGATCCAGTAATTCCGCTTCAGGAACTCATCCCTGACGGCTCCGGCGATCGATGCATCGTAGTCGCTGCGGGTGATCTCCTCGGTAACGGGAGTAGCAAGGGCAATCTCGCGGGAGGGGTCGATTCCCCTCGCTTCACAGTAAAAGTCGGCAAGTCCCTTGGACTCGGGATCGTTCATATTGTAGATCACGACCGTGGCCCTGGCATCCTCCGCAGGAGTGGCGGCAAGCACTCTCGTGAGGAGCAGGATGAGCAGAGGGAACAAGACGTACTTCATGACAATGAGATCTTCCCGTTAACCGAAATAGTCAGCCCGTCGTAAGCGAGGTGGCATCCCTCGGGAAGCTCTCTCTCCTTGGCGGCATGGGAAACCTCATGGCAGAGGTGGATCAGGTAGGTCGATCCCGGCGCGATGGCGCGGGATGCCTCGAGGGCCTGATCGAAATTCATGTGCGTCGGATGCGGCGTCTCGCGCAGGGCGTCCAGCACCAGCACCTCGACTCCGTGAGCCGCCTCCACCGCCTCGACGGGAACAGAAGAGCAGTCGGTGTAGTAAGCAAGCAGCTTGCGACCTCCGCGGTGGAGGACGTAGCCGGTGGTGGTGAATCTGCCATGCGGCAGATCGACGGGAATAACGGTGGTCTCCCCGAGTTGAAAAGGACCAGCGATGATCTCGGGGGCTAGGCGAAGGTAGTTTTTCCACGGCTGGGGGTCCTCAAAGGCATAGCGGAAAGTACTCCTGATACCGGCCATTGTTTTGGCTGATGCAAAGACCGGCATCGCGCGATCTTCCATCTCGCAAAAGCGCCTCATGTCATCGAAGCCCATGATATGGTCAGTATGGGCATGGGTCATAAGCGCCGCGTCGAGGCGGGTCACCCTCTCCCTGAGACACTGCGCCCGGAAGTCTGGGGCCGTATCGATCACGAAATGCTTGTCGGAGGCCTTCACCAGCAGGGAGGTGCGGGTGCGATGATCACGGGCATCAGTCGAGTGACAGACGGGACAGTCACAGCCGATGACAGGAATCCCCTGCGAGGTCCCTGTTCCAAGAAAGGTGAGTTCCAATGACGGCATGGTGCAGAGCTAATCATAAACTTGAGACCTGAAAGCTGAAACCTGAAAATAAACGGACTTTAGCCTTCAAACCGATCAATTGAGCACTTCAACTCCCCTCCCTTAGCTGGCATAGTCCCCTCAATGTCGGCAATGCTCCGGTCTCTCCGCATCCGTAATCTTGCTCTTGTTGAAGAGCTGGAATGGGATCTTCCTGCCGGTTTCACGGCGGTCACCGGAGAGACAGGTGCCGGAAAGTCGATCATTCTGGGAGCTCTCAAGTTCCTGCTCGGGGAACGGGCTGACCGCGGAGTTGTCCGCTCGGGAGCAGACTCGGCGGGAATAGAGGCGGTCTTTAGTTTCGACGGAGAAGCCGCAACGGCGGAGATCGACGTGCTGTTGGAAGAGTCGGGCGTGGACCGCTGTCAGGACGGAGAACTCATTCTCAAGCGCACGATCGCCGCAGAGGGAAGCGCTTCCGCAGGCCGTCAGTTCATCAACGGGAGCCCGTGCAATCTCTCCGTCCTCAAGGAACTGGGGACCCACCTCGTCGATCTTCATGGCCCCCATGATCATCAATCCCTCTTCTCGCGGAGAGAGCAGACACTGCTGCTGGATCGATTCAGCGAGTCTCTCCTGCTCCGCGAGGAGTACACGGCTTGCCGTCGCACCGTTCTTGCATCACGTCGTGAACTTGAAGAGTTGGAACAGACGAGCGGAGGTGACGGAAGGGTCGCCCAACTACAGCTTGAGGTGGATGAGATCGGATCGGCCAACCTCACCGAAGGGGAGGAAGAATCCCTCAACTCCCGCTACAAGGCTGCCTCTAACGGACGTCGCCTTATCGAGCTTTCCTCCGCAGCTGTGGCCCGCCTCGATGACGAGGAAATCGGCGCCACAAAAGCCATCTCCGAAGCCGCACGGATGCTCCGGGAACTGGGACGTCTCGATGATCGGGCTGCACCTTATCTGGAAGGGCTGGAACGGATCACGGGCGACATCGACTCCCTGATCACGGATCTGCGTGACTATTCCGAAACGATCGAGGTGGATGCCGGCGAGCTTCAGCAGCTTGAGGATCGGGTGAATCTTCTTGCGACGCTGCGCCGGAAATACGGCCCAAGCCTCTCCGATGTCATTCTCCGAGGTGAGGAGTCAGCGAAACAACTGGAGCGCCTTTCCGGACTGGCCGAACTGAAAGCTGCCGCTGGAAAATGCCTGACCGAGGCCTCCAAGAAGCTCTTGGGAGCAGCCACCAAGCTGGGTGCCAAGCGAAAGGAGGGGGCGGCTAAACTCGCCAAGACAGTGGCTGGAGCCCTTGCTGATCTCGGCTTCAGGCAGGCAGGGTTTGAAATCACGCTCGAGCCCCAGACGGAACCGGGACCCGACGGAGCCGAAATCGCGGAATTCCTCTTTGCCCCGAATCCTGGCGAACCCGTCCAGGCTCTGCGCGCCATTGCTTCCAGCGGGGAAATCTCACGTGTCATGCTGGCTCTCAAGACGGCTTTGGCCGATCAGGATAAGATCCCGCTCCTGGTCTTTGACGAGATCGATGCGAATGTCGGCGGCGAGATCGCCTCCAAGGTGGCGGGCAAGATGAAGGAACTCGGCCGGGGTCATCAGGTCCTCTGCATCACCCATTTGCCTCAAGTCGCTGCGGCCGCATCCACCCAGTTCATGGTGATGAAGTCGGTCCAGGATGGCCGTACCGGGACAACACTCGCCCCTGTGATCGGAACAGGTCGCGTGGAGGAGATCGCCCGGATGCTCGGAGGTGTGACAGATTCGGCCAAGGCCCACGCCCGGAGCCTCCTTGAGGAGGCTGACATCGTGCCTGTGATGTCCGGACAGGCAAGAGCAGTCAGGAGAAGAAGCGGAAGGCGTAGTTGATCGCCGCCATACGGAAATGTCACTCTACTACCTGAAAGGTTCGGCGACGCAGAGTCAGTCCTCCCCTCCACCTCAAAATCAACCTCTTGGCAATTCCTCGCCAGGCGGAAGCCGGGGCAGGAGGCTGCTCTTGCTCATCGGATCCTTGATCATCGTTGGTGCGGCGATCCTGCAGGCCGTTGACTGCGGTCTCCTCTGGACATGGGAGCGCAAGGTGATCAGATCGCTCCCCGCGGCATGGCAGCCAACTCTCCCGAAGATGCTTCTTCTCTCCATGGGAGCAAGGAAGGAGGGATTCGCCCCTCTTGATCTCGCTATCGCGCTGCGCGGCCTCTGGAAACTCCATCCTGCCCGTGTCCTGATTCACGGGACAATTGCCCCTGCCCCTGCAAACGAACCGATCCCTCTCCTGCAAGGAGTCATCTCACGTCTCGGGGAGGAAGGGATGGAGATCATCATCCCACAGACCCCCTCACCGGAGAGGCTCTGGCAATTCCTGCCACTCTGCTGCTATGAGCCTCCTGCGGCCTTGAGAGCTAAAGCCGAGTGGCCGTTGGCACAGGGTCATGCAGCGCCTTCAGGAAAGGAGTCTTTCCTTCCGAACGACGATAGGGAGGCCAACACGCTTCCTCTCTTCGCCACGACAGAACAGGGAGAGATCATCGGCTCACTCTGGTGGAAGGCACTCGCCTCCTTCACACCCCCATCGCAACCATCGACGGCGGGTACGATCTGGCTCCTTGGCAGACGCATCCTCATTTTCCCGAATCACGCCGTGATCCCCCTGAATGAACACGGTGCCATTGCCGGAGGGAAATCCCTCCCGCCCAGGGAGTGCAAGATGGTTCCACTTGCTGATTTCCTTCTGAAAATGGAACAGAAGGAGCGTGGCACTCTCTCACCGGACTTTGATGCACTCTGGGAAAATTCGATGGTCATCATCGGAACCCCCTCGGATCTTACTAGAGTCTCTCTACTCGCCGCCGTGCAGTCGCGTCTGGCGCTCCGATACCTTCCGATTTTGTCACAGGCAGCGCTTGCTCTTCTTTGGATCACCCTGCTTGTGCTAGGCTATCGGCACAGGAAGAAGGCGCGCATTACCGTCGCGATCATCCTTATTTTCCTCAGCGTGAGCCTCTCCCTGCTTGCGCTCCATGCAGGGTGGCTCCTCCCCTGGCTGCCTCCCTTGCTCACATCTCTTTTTCTGCTGATCCTTGTTCGTATTTTAAGGATTTTCCCGCAGAGGCGCTGATGCGCAAAGAAGAGAATAATGAGAGGAGAACCAGGGGACACATCCTAGGTGAAATCCCTCTTAGTAAGATTTATTTATCTTGTCTCCCTCCTCGGCGCCTCTGCGCCTCTGCGGGAGACAATTTCTTCCCATCGCTTCTCTAGATAAACGGGAGTAATGGGAATTTCTTCCCGAGCACCATCTCGCTCGGGGCACCAAGCCACTTCTCCAACGCCGTGGCGTAGACGGATCGGAAATCGGTGTTGAACTTGAGGTCGCCGTCATGAAGATCCGTGAGGCTCGGGTACGATCCGTAGAGTCCGGGCTTCACACCGCCACCGAGAACAAAGAGAGGTGCCGCCGCGCCATGATCGGTGCCGCCGCTCGCATTCTCGCTCACGCGTCGCCCGAACTCGCTGAAGGAAATCATCAGCACCCTGTCGAAGTTCCCCTGCGACTTGAGATCAGCCACGAAGGAAGCGGTGGCCACATTCAGATCGGTCATCAGGCGGTCATGCGAGGGTAATTGGTTGGAGTGCGTGTCGAACCCTCCCTGGGAGACATAATAGACGCGCGTGGGCAGACCGCCGGCAATAAGGCGGGAGACGAGGTTCAGGCTGTTTCCGAGTTGTGAGGCAGGATAGTTCACCGTGCTCTTGGTCTTGCGCGTGATCTGCAGGATCTTGTCACTGCTCATCTGGGCACCCAGCGCGGTGCGCTGTAGAAACTCGGCCGTGCTCCCGTCATTGTCACCCGGACCGTCGATCATCCCGATCGATCCCCCGGAGTTCTCGCTCAGAGAACTGTGCCCGCTCTCTGCAGGGGAATTCATCTGCCTCATGAAGTGATCGGCCGACGCCGGATCGTTCGCTGCTTCGCTCATATACCGGAACTGCTCGGGATTGCTGAAGGCGATCCCCTTTGGGGTCACCGAAGAGAATGCCTGCGGGGTCTGTCCACCGATGGCGACACCCACAGTGGCCGGGTCAGCTCCCTGACAGCAGTTATCAAAATAGCGCCCAAGCCATCCTTCCGACTCGTTCCTCGAACTATCGCTCGCAGTCTGCCAGATCTCGGTGGAGCGGAAGTGAGAGCGGCTGGGGTTGGGATAGCCGACGCCCTGAATCACCCCCAGATGGCCCTCACCGTAGAGAGAGTGCAGACCGGTGAGTTTAGGATGGAGACCGGCATAGTCCGAGATCCTGAGAATGTCGTTCTTGGGGAGCGCTATGCGGGGACGGGCCTTGTAGTAGGCATCATCGCCAAAAGGGACGAGCGTGTTGATCCCGTCATTCCCCCCCGCAAGCTGCAGGACGACGAGAATGGTCCCATCCTTCCCTGTGGTGATCTGTCCCGGAGTCGCGGCAGCCATCGTGTCGAGGCAGAGGAATGTCTTCTCCAGAAATAGGGGAACGGTCGAGGCAAGAGCCCCTCCCAGGACAGATGTCCTGAGAAACTGACGGCGCGTGTGCAGGGTCTGCTCTTTGGGGGATTTCATGGGGAAGGGAGTTGGCGAGAATGATGAATCTTGAGAGCTGAAAGCTGAAGGGTTGGATGATCTGTATCTACACCGATGTAGTTAGCATAAGCGTAAATCATCGAAATCGCTAAGAATTGAGGTGATTAAAAGGGGGCATCTTCAATTTGGCAGGGATTTCATTTCTGGACTCAGCTTTCAGATTTCATCATTTTCAGTTCTAGTTCAGCTGGTACTCGGGGGTTCCCATCATGAGTTGCATGAGGTCGCGGACGGTGGTGTCAGCGTAGGGCGTCGGGTATTTTGCCAAGTAGGTCAGGTAAGTCGCCCGGTCCACGGGCGTAATCGAAAAGTTGAAGATCCTGAAGGCAAGGTGATCGAGCAGATGATCGGCATTACTACGACTCTCTGGTGGGGCGATCTTCTCAAGCGGAATCACGGCCGTCTTGGTATTTCCTCCGCCAAGGATGTGGGCCTTTCCACTCAGGAGATAGGTGGCCAGATTATAGCGGTAGAGAAGGCTCGAGGCGCTGATCCAGGCGCGACCGCCTTCCCACCCTTTGACATTCGGCGGGGCAAAGACCACCTGCCCGAGCGAGGCAAGAGAGTTCTCGAGTACCCGGTCGTCCGGCAGAGGAATCTCCAGCACCTTGGTCGTCTGCATGATCCACTGCACGGGGCTCTTGATTTGGTGATGGAGGACCTTCGGTGCGTAGAAATCGGCACTCCTAAAGATCACTTGGAGTGTCGCTCCTATATCGTAACTGTTGGAGAGGAGAAGGTCCGCGATCTTGGAGACGGTTTCTTCCGTGGGATTCGCTGCGACAAAGAATGTCCAGAGCTTGCGACCAATGAAGCGGGCACACTGAGGCTGCGAAACGATCGCGTCGATGATCTGATCCCCGCTGAAGGGTCCGGCCTTTCCGAAGAATGTCTTCGTGCCCGCATCAAACTCCTTCACCCGAAAGACAAATCGCCCTGTCTCGGAGTTCACCCGATAGCCGGTGAAGGCGCGTGCGGCCTCCTGGATATCGAGTTCGCTGTAATGCCCCTCCCCCAGGGAAAAGAGCTCCATCACCTCACGAGCGAAGTTCTCGTTGGGATGGTCCTTCCTACTCTGCCCAAGGTCGAGCCAGCGAATCATCGCGGGGTCGCGTGACATCGCTTTGAGCAGATCAGGGAACTTACCAAGAGCGTAAGCGCGGAGCGTCTCGTTCTGCTGCCACATCAGATATGGATCATTCACCTTCTGATTGCTGGTGGCGAAGTGCCCGTGCCAGAAGAGTGTCGCTTTTTCCAGGAGGGGGGCCGAGGTGTAGCGCATCCTGTTCAGCCACCAGATCCGAAGATCGAGCATGGAGAGACGCTCTGCGTCATTCAGTTCCTTTTTCAACAGCTTCCGATCCTCTTCAGTGGCGGCGGCCTGTTCCAGGTTCTTGAACTCAAGGCGCGCCGGAGGCTCCACGAGGGGGGGCAGAGGAAACAGATCACCATCCTCATCCGCCTTGAGGATGGTAAGGACTCCTGCCTCAAGGCCGAGCGACCAGAGGGCATCAATCTCCTTGGGAGTCCCCCCAAAACCTGCCCGATTGAGCAGGTGGGCTG
>CANIBV010000035.1 GCA_947466005.1 Spartobacteria bacterium
ATCTCTGTGTTCTCCGCGGCTCCGCGTGAAAATGTCTGTGGAGTAGATTCTAGGCCGAGTAGGTGGTGCCGGATTGATGGATCCGTCCAAGGGAGACGAGGGTGTCGAGGATTTTCTGGATGTCGGAGGCACCGCGACTCCGCGTGAGAATAAAAAAAGGCCGCACCCCTTACGGGTGCGGCCTTCTTGTTGAGTTGTTTGAAACCTCAGAGGTTCATCTTGATTCCAGGGGACATCCCTTGAGCCATGGCGGCGTGTTCGGCATCCGAACAGGCGGCATTTAGCGGCACGTCGGTCTTCACGTCGGTGGAGGAGACGATGCCCTTTTCGAGCATGTAGGCCTCCACTTCCTCGCCGCTGATGTCAGGCAGCATGACCCCGTTGATCTCCACGCAAGGGGAGAGGGACTGACCGCTGCGCTGTTCCATCTCAAACCGGAATGCTGGATTCTGGATGATGTCCTTATCGGTGAATGCGAGGGAGTACTTTGCCATGACGGCACGCACTCCTTTGCTCCATCCGCAGGAGGTCTTGAGGTAGGTGGTGATTTCGGGCTGTGACATGGGTAATGTGTTGGGGCTGATTGCTTACTTAGTGCCCTGACCGGGACGATATTCCTCTTCGGCAGCCGTGAGGGCCGCACCAAAGCTGACCATATCCTCGCCGCTCTTGACGCTTTCGAGAGCCTCACTCTCCTTGCGGAGCGCTTCCTCGCTGTAGCCTGTGGCCTTGATGGAGAGGCCGAGACGACGCTCGGTCTTGTCGATCTTGATGACGCGGGCCTCGACTTCCTGACCGGGTTTGAGGACATCCTTGACCTTCTCGACACGATCCTCGCTGATCTGCGAGATGTGAACGAGTCCGTCGATGTCGCCGGGAAGCTCGATGAAGGCGCCGAAGTTGGCGATTTTGGAGACGGTTCCCTTGACGACGTCACCAACCTTGAATTTGCCCTCGATTTCCTTCCAAGGATCAGTCTCGATCTGCTTGACACCCAGGCTGATGCGCTGGTTGGCCTTGTCGATGTCGATGACGACTGCATCGATCTCGTCGCCCTTCTTGAGGATTTCACTCGGGTGGTTGATTTTCTTGGTCCAGCTGAGGTCGGAGACGTGCACCATGCCGTCGATGCCTTCCTCGAGCTCAACGAACGCACCATAGGCGGTCATGTTGCGGACCTGGCCGCGAACCTGCTTGCCGATGACATAGCGCTGCTCGATCTCGTCCCATGGATTTGGCTCGAGCTGGCGGACACCGAGGGAGATTTTCTGATCCTCCTTGTTGACGCCGAGAACCACAGCCTCGATGTCCTGACCAAGGGTGAGGACGTCTGATGGACGGGTGATGCGCTTGGTCCAGGAGAGCTCGGAGACGTGGATGAGTCCCTCGATGCCCTCTTCGATCTGAACGAAGGCGCCGTAAGGCATGAGATTGGTGACCTTGCCCTTGATCTTCTGTCCGATCGGGAAACGCTCTTCGAGGCGGTCCCATGGGTTGGACTGAAGCTGCTTGAGGCCGAGGGAGATGCGCTCCTTGTCCTTGTTGATCTCAAGAACGACAACCGTGAGACGGTCGCCGGGCTTGACTGCCTCACTCGGGTGGCTGAGGCGGGCCCAAGACATGTCGGTGATGTGGAGAAGGCCGTCGATTCCGTCGAGATCGAGGAATGCACCGAAGTCGGTGATGTTCTTGACGGTACCTTCGACCTTGTCGCCGGCACTCATGGTGCCAAGGAACTGCTGGCGGCGCTCACTGCGCTCCGCCTCGATCAGTTCACGGCGGCTGAGAACGACGTTCTTACGGTCCTCGTTGATCTTGACGATCTTGAAGTCATAGGTGTTGCCGACAAATTGGGTGAGATCCTTCGGAGGATTGATGTCCACTTGGGAAGCGGGGAGGAAGGCCTCCACGCCGACATTGACGATGAGTCCGCCTTTGACGACCGACTTGACGCGGCCCTTGATGATACCCTCGGCCTCGAAAAGTTTGACAATTTTCGACCAGTTCTGACGCTGGGAGGCTTTCTGCTTGGAAAGCACGACCATCCCCTGGTCGTTTTCGAGACGCTCGAGGAGAACCTCGACCTCGTCTCCGACATTGATCTCCTCGGGATTATCGAACTCCGAAGCGGAGACGACACCTTCGGACTTATAGCCGATGTCGATGAGGAATTCCTTGGGACGCTTCTCGAGGATATGCCCCTTGACGATGCTGCCTTCGCGGTAGTTCTTAACCGAGGCTGCGATGAGTTGCTGAAGTTCAGCGATTGTTGTTGTCATGATGTATTGGATAACTTCTGCGGAGAGATTGTTGCCAATCCGTCCTACCGCGACTCCTTTTAAGTGACGGCAGAAGAGCAGAAAATAGTAGCAATCCCTGCTTGCAGGGCAATGAATTTCTACCACTCTTAAGCTGCTTCACATCACCCATGACCGAACCTGTTATTTCCAGCCCCCTTCATTCCCTGACCATCGAGGACCTGAAGGCGACTCTTGCCGGGTTAGGTCAGCCCTCTTTCCGAGCCAGGCAGATCATGGAATGGACTTATCAGAGGGAGAAGCGCGTCGAGTCCTGGGAGGGGATGACGAACCTGCCGGCTTCCCTCCGGGCATCGCTTGGCGAGCTTCACCCCTTGCGGATGCCTGAAGTGGTCACGGTAAGCGGCTCCAAGGACACGACGCGCAAACTTCTTCTGCGCCTCCATGACGGGGAGTTGATCGAGACCGTCCTCATCCCCGCATCACCTGCCCTCTATGGAGAGGAGTCCGACCGCCGTACCCTCTGCGTCTCCTCCCAGGTTGGATGCGCCTACGGCTGCAAGTTCTGCGCCAGCGGACTCGACGGGTGGAAGCGTCACCTGAGTGCCGATGAGATAGTCACCCAGGTCCTTCTTGCCGAGAAGATCTCCGGAGAGAGGATCAATAATCTTGTCTTCATGGGGATGGGTGAGCCGATGGCCAACTACAAGAACTTCATGCAAGCAGTCGGCATCCTGAACGCCCCCTGGGGTGTCGGCCTCGGTGCCCGCAAGATGACGGTCTCCACCAGTGGTCTGGTTCCCCGCATTCGAGAGCTCGCGGATCAGCCGCTGCAGATCAGACTGGCCATCTCACTGCACGGGGCAAGCGATTCTGTCCGCAGCGAAATCATGCCCGTGAATCAGAAATACCCCGTCGCCGAGTTGATGGAGGCGTGCGCCTACTATAGCGAGCGCAAGAAGCAGATGATCACCTTCGAGTACATTCTGATCGAGGGGGTGAACGATGATCCCTCAGAGGCACGACTGCTTGCCGAGCGGGCGAGGGGACTTCGTGCCAAGATCAACCTCATCCCCTACAACACCGTTGAGGGACTCCCTTGGAAGCGTCCCTCCGAGCCCGTCCAAGAGGAGTTCCTTTCCATCCTGCGCGGTCGCGGCATCGCCGCCACGATCAGGCGCGAGAAGGGGCACGATATCGATGCCGCGTGCGGACAGCTCCGACGGCGCGTTGCTTCATCGATTGTTACGGAGCAGGATCGGGAGAAAGGCGTTGCTCCAACGGCTGCCCTCGGATAGCCAAGAATTCCGTCATTTCCTTACACAACGCAACCAACCACTCATGACCAAACAACTCTACCCCATGCAGGATCAAGTCGCCATCGTCACAGGAGCCGGACGCGGCATCGGTGAATCCATTGCCCGCCATTTTGTAGAGGCAGGCGCCAATGTAGCTGTCGTTAGCCGCAGCGAGGAAAACTCTTCCAAAGTGGCTGCCGCACTGGAGGCTATCCGTCCTGGCTCCGCACGCGCCTATGCCGTCGACGTGGCCGATTTTGATGCTGTCCAGAAGGTCGGTGAGCAGATTGCGGCCGACTTCGGCCGTGCCGACATTCTGGTGAATAATGCGGGAATCACGCGGGACAATCTCCTCATGCGCATGTCCTCCGAGGATTGGGATGCCGTGCTCGACACCAATCTCAAGGGCTCCTTCAACTTCATCCGTGCCGTTCTGCGCCCGATGATCAAGCAGCGCTCCGGACGCATCATCAACATCAGCTCCGTCAGCGGACTCATTGGGCTTGCCGGACAGACGAACTACGCTGCCAGCAAGGCCGGTCTCATCGGTCTCACCAAAAGCCTCGCGAAGGAAGTCGCCAGCCGAGGCATCACCGTCAACGTGGTCGCCCCCGGATTCATCGAGACCGACATGACCGCCGTCCTCAATGAGGAGATCCGCAAGGGAGCCCTCTCACAGATCCCACTCTCACGCTTCGGTCAGACTGAGGATATCGCCTCCACAGTCGCTTTCCTCTGCAGTCCGGCAGCCGGATATATCACCGGTCAGGTCCTGGCAGTCGACGGCGGAATGTCGATGTAGGGAAAGGATGAATGATGAATGATGAGGGATGAAAAAGGCGTCTACGTTCAGACTTTTTCTCCCAGTTTCATACTTCATCATTCTGACTTCATAATTCTCTCCTAATGCTTCTCTATCTTATACGACACGCTGAGGCGGAGCCTCATCGTCCCGATGACTTTTCCCGGTGCCTTACGGAAAAAGGATTCAAGCAGGCACGCCGGATCGGTTGCTTCATGAAAGAGCAGTGCCTCAGGCCGGAGGTCATACTCACCAGTCCCGTCGTTCGAGCGCGTGAGACGGCTGAGATTGTTGCGAAGCTTTTGGGTAAACAGCCTCTGACCGAGGCTCCGTGGGCCGCCTGCGGGATGAAACCAGATGTGGCCCTGGCTGAGTTATCCGGTTATGCAAAGCTTGATTCCGTCATGATCGTGGGGCACGAACCGGATTTAAGTTTCCTGATCGCCTCGCTGATCGGTCTCGAACGGAGCGCATCCATTCAAGTTGCAAAGGCCTCTCTTCTCGGCGTGAACCTCCCTCGTCTCCAGTTCGGATCGGGCATCCTGCAGTATGTCCTGCCCGTGAAGTTTTTATAAAATCACTCCGATGAAAACACTCCTTCTCACCAACGAATATCCGCCTCACATCTACGGGGGTGCAGGTGTTCATGTCGATTACCTGAGCCGTGAGTTGGCCAAACTCATGGAGGTAGAGGTCCGATGCTTCGGCGATCAGAACGAGCGAATCGGCGACATCGAGGTGAGGGGATTTGGCGTTGGGACTCCGGAAATGAGCTGCCCGAAGCCCCTGCAGAGTCCCCTCGGTGCCGCACGCCGCTGCGTGGATTTCAACGGAGCCGGGATCACTGCCGATCTAGTGCACTGCCATACATGGTACACGCACCTCGGCGGGATCATGGCCAAACTGAATTACGGGATACCCCTTGTCATCACCGTCCACTCGCTGGAGCCCCTCCGTCCATGGAAGCGGGAGCAACTCGGCGGCGGCTATGACTTCAGCCTATGGGTGGAGAAGACCGCCCTCGAGATGGCCGATGCCGTCATCGCTGTCTCCGAGGAGACACGCCGTGACATCCATGGGCTCTTCACCATTCCCGAGGAACGCGTGACCGTTATTCACAACGGCATCGATCTGGCCGAGTATCGTCCGACCAAGAACCCCGATGCACTCCGAGC
Organism: Spartobacteria bacterium; assembly: GCA_947466005.1. Lineage (GTDB taxonomy): Bacteria > Verrucomicrobiota > Verrucomicrobiia > Chthoniobacterales > UBA6821 > UBA6821. The sequence goes on from CANIBV010000035.1 coordinate 5,534, forward strand.
CTTGGGTGTGGACCCCGACCGACCCTACGTGCTCTTCGTGGGCCGCATCACCCGGCAGAAGGGAATCATACATCTTGTCCGGGCGATCCGGCATTTGAACCCAGGATTCCAGATTGTTCTCTGTGCCGGTGCCCCTGACACGCCCGAAATCGCTGCCGAGGTGCAGCAAGCGATTGCCGCCGCACGGGAGCATCATGGAGAGATCATCTGGATTGAAAAGATGGTCTCCCGCCCCGAAGCGATCGCACTGTACACCGGAGCGGGTGTCTTTGTCTGTCCTTCGATCTACGAGCCCTTCGGCATTATTAACCTCGAGGCCATGGCCTGTGGCACGCCTGTTGTTGCCAGTGCTGTCGGAGGCATCAAGGAAGTGGTCGTGGATGGGGAGACCGGATTCCTCATTCCCCTCCGACAGATGAGCGAGAGTCCCTTCGAGGCGACTGAGCCCGATACCTTTTCCTCCGATCTTGCCGCCAAGATCAATTTCCTGATGGCCGATCCTGCCCTTGCCGCCAAAATGGGTGCCTCCGGACGCAAACGGGCCGAGGCGCTTTTCAGTTGGGATGCGATCGCCAGGAAAACTGAGCGACTTTATCGGCAGCTTCTGCGAGGATAGAGGTTATGTTCATTGATCGAGTCAGGGTGCACGCCAAGGCGGGCGATGGTGGTAATGGTTCAGCCAGCTTCCGAAGAGAAAAATTCATTCCCAAGGGTGGCCCCGACGGCGGTGATGGGGGCGATGGTGGTGACGTCATCTTGCGCGCCGATGTGCATGTCGATCAACTTGCCAACCTCTTCTTTGAGCCGATCCTGAAGGCTAAGCCGGGTGGCAAGGGATCCTATCGACAGCGTCACGGCAAGTCGGCTCCCGATCTGGTCGTCCCTGTTCCAGTCGGCACGCTGGTCTATCGATTCCCGACGCCTGCTCCTTTCGACCCTTATGCCGAGCCAGCTGATCTCATCGAGGGTGAAGAGCACCCCTCTGATCGGTCCCGCGCCAAGAAGGGCCTGGCCGATCCCATGCCCGAAGACCTCGTCGCTGATCTGGATCAGGTCGGCAAGGAGTTCATCATCTGCCACGGGGGCAAAGGTGGCCGCGGAAATATTCATTTCAAAAGCTCACGCAATCAAGCTCCCAGGCGTTTTACTGAAGGAACCGAAGGTGACGAAAGTTGGTTTCTGCTCGAGATGCGCTCCATCGCCTTTGCCGGCCTTGTCGGTTATCCGAACGCCGGAAAATCAACGCTCCTGCGTGCGATCTCCCGTGCCCATCCCAAGGTCGGATCTTATGCCTTCACGACCCGGAATCCCCAAGTCGGAGTCGTCGATCTGGAGGATTACAAGAAGACCACGGTTGCTGACATTCCCGGCCTGATCGAAGGGGCGCACGAGAATCGAGGGCTCGGACATCAGTTCCTGCGCCACGTTATGCGCTGCAGCTTCCTGCTCATGGTGCTCGATATGGCGGGATCCGAAGGCCGCAGCCCGCTCGACGACCTCAAGGCTCTGCGCAATGAGCTCGAACTCTACAATCCGGAGCTTGCCGAACGCCCCTGGTGCATTGTGGCCAACAAGATGGACATGCAGGAGGCCGAGGCCAACCTCAAGGCTTGCAAGAAGAAGTACCCCGGCGTTTCCATTCTTCCGATCTGTGCCGAACTGGGTGAGGGGATTCCCGAGCTGAAGGCCTTCCTCCAGGAGAAGGTGGAAGAAGAGGGTGCCCGTATTGCTGCAGAGAAAGCGTTGGAAGAAGCGACTGCCTCCTCCAATGAGGCTGAATCAGCGAATCAGGGGGCTTCCAGCAGCACTCCGTTGGTCTACTGACTCCAAAAACTAGCCGGATAGAGGGGGATAGGGAGGAACTAGGGAGAGGTTCCTGTTTCCATGATTTCCTGAGGTCCATATTCCTCACCTCTCTTCAGATGAGGGTTTAACCAATTCTTATACCATCTCCACTCTTATTCCTGTCGAATCAGCTGGTTCTTTCGGCGATGGGCGTTGTTGTCATCTCTCGGGTTATCTTCAGATAGCCCTCGGTCTTCCGCCTAGCCCATCATCAAAATACCATCGTCAATTCCACCAGACTAATCGTGTCAATGGTATTACTTCTTCTTTCCCTGTTTGGAAGAAGATGCCGGAGATGTTTCCGCTGGGGCATCCGGTCGCAGGGCCTGCTGGAATGCCGGATCATTTGCCAACTGCTGGAAGAGCTGTTCACGTCCGATTTGTTGAAGGGCCGTATTGCCGCCAAGTTGGACTGCCTTGTGAAGGCTTGCGTAGGCTGCAGGGCGCTGTCCGGTGATGAGTTGATACTTCGCGATGGTGAAGGGGACGTCCCATTGTTGTGGTTGAGCCTTCTCGAGTGACAAGGCCACTTGTAGGGCTTGGGGAATCCGGTTCTGAGTCGCGTAGAAATTAATCATATCGCGAAGGAACGGGATGTCGTTCGGTGTTGCCGCCACGGATTTGGAAATGAGGTCGTCAGCCTGGGCTACCTGTCCGAGAATCATGAGATTCTGGAGGACCGGAGCGAGGAGTTGACGGTTTCCGGGGTATCCTTGCAGGGCTCCCAGTTGAAGAGGCAGATCCTGGGAGGCCTTGAGGCGGGCCTCGGTCGCGATCATCAGCCGCTGAAGCACTTTGCTGTTGGGATCAATCGGCAGGAATCCGGCGACAAGGTCGCGGGCATCCTTGAATCGTCCCTCCTGGGTGAGGAGGTTGACCAGATTACTGGTCGTCTCCGTATTGGCAGGCCAGAGATAGAGAGCCTGTTTGTAGGCGCGTTCCGCCTCGGCGCGCATGTTGCGGAAGCCGTAGATGTTCCCTCCCGTGTTACGCAGTTTGGCAAAGGAGTGCTGGGCGAGATCGTCGTGACGGAATCCGGGCATGGCCTCGAGTTTCTTGATGTAGTCATCCCACCAGGCGAGATCCTTCTCGGCTGTTCCGGGAGGAAGGGCATCCATCTTATCGTGGGCGATCTCGTAGCAGAGTCCGTGAGGGATCGCGTAAGGATAGGACCAGGTCATCGGGAAGCTCTCCTCGACATAAAAATGGCGCGGGGTGCCGTCCTGACGGTCGCGATTGTGAAGAAAAATCCACTCGCCCACGGCGGAGTTCAGAGCAACGGGGTCACTCTGTGGGTTAGGCATCGTGGTGGGATTCTCCTGATACTTGCGCATCAGTGTCTCGAAGAGGGCCATGATTTCCTCCCGGTGAGGGAAGGTCAGGCGCTCCTCGGGATATGTCTTGTCTCGGCCCAAGAGTTTCTCAATCCAGGAAAAGGTCGTCGGACGCTCCGCCGTGTAGTGGGAACGGATGTAGCGGTTGTAAAAGGTGTCGGCCAAGGCGTTCTGGGTGACGATGTAGAGATCGCGACGGTCGAAGTTGGGGTCGCGCTTGTACTTTTCAAAGCTCTCGCCGAACACCATGTAAGTCGGGACGAAACGACCTGGATCAGTTCCTCCGAAAACAAAGCTGTCCTTGGGCAGGTCGACCAGCATGTCATGGCCGTACATCCAGCCGAACCAATGGCCGCGCTGGGAGCTATTGGGAAGACTGATCACGAATGTGTAGAGGGCCGTGGCAATAGCGATGATCGGAACAATCATGCGTACCCACCCGGCCTTCGGAAAGCGCTCCGCGAGTTTGGAAAACAGAACGGCAGCCCCGAAACTTGCCAGCATGAGGAAGAAGCCGTAGGCGAGGCTCTGATACTGGTACTGCATGTCCCAACCTGAGTTGTCGTAGCCGTTATTCCAGGAGAGGGGTTGGAGGAAGGCCGAGAGGCAGAATCCAATAATGAGTAGGTAGAACCAGATGCGCTGCTCTCGGGGAAGGCGCCAGAAGAGTGCAAAGCCCAGTAGTGCGAAGATCAGGGGGAAGGGGGATACATTCTGCACCATGACGCGCCAGAAGACCTTGCAGAATCCATTGAACGACTGAATGGTTGACTCTTCATCCGCAGCCTTGGGGCCCTTCTGTTTTTCTACGGGAGGAACGCCCACCAGCTTCCCGACCGATCCCTGCAACTGGTCGGCAAGCGTCCCCCAGTATTGGGAGCGGTTAATCGCGTAGAAGAAGCCCTCCGGGGTGCTGCAATAACTCCAGTTCATCGGAGGATTGGTGGAGGAGGTGAGGGGCATGTAGGCGTAGGGGAGCAGACCTGCAAAAACCGCTACTAGGATCAACAGACCCTGACGCCACTCGGTCAACTTCCGGCGGATCACAAGGAGAAGAATGAATCCGGCACCGACCGTGTACAAGAGGCGCACGGCGGCCTTCATCGCCAGAGGGTGATACTGGTCGGTAGAAAGATAGGCAAATCCAAGATAAAGCAGGGCCGCTGTGAAGATGCTGTAGAGGGCGTACTCCCAGAAGAGTTCGGCATGGAGGAGCAGGATGACAAGGAGAGGCAGGAAGGCCATCGCGAGGGTCATGTGATGGTTGCTCATCCCGAGGCAGAAGATGAAGATCAGCCAGACAAAGGCGTTTTTCCAATGCGGGCGCCTGATCCAGACGTAGGTGAGCATCAGGAGCATCAACATCAGGCACACATGGAGCGCGTAGAGTCCCTTGCCGACGACCGCGTGCGACCAGATCGGTGTCACCCAACTGAAGGTTAGCGTGGCTGCGATCGCCAGAACGGTCGCGGGAGTGCGTGCCACGCCCAGCCATCGAGTGGCATTCAGAGAGATCAGGGAAAAAACGCCTGCCCCGATCGCCATGCAGAGGCCTGAGAAGAGGTTGATCTTCCAGGAGCCGTTTCCGAACGGAATGATGTGGCTGAAGAGCCCCGCCAAGATCGTCCAGAGAGGATATCCGGAGGGGTGCATCACGCCGAAATGAAGGGCCGCAGTGGCCATCTCACCATCGTCGTTCAAGCCGATATTCGGCATGACGGTCGACCAGTAGGTGACAAGCGCCACCAGAAAGCAGATGAGCGCGGTCAGACGTTCGTAGCGGTCAAAGATGCGAAAGGGGTGCCCCCCATTTTCCTGATGGTTGGCTAATTCCAGGATTTCAGGATTGCTGGCGGAGGAGGTGCTCATCGTGATTGATATAAAAATGGGATTTAATCAGCGGTTCCTTAGGATGTTCTTGGGGAGCGGCGCAAGCCATTCCGGATCAGGAGACCCCAGACCATGAGAAGAGCCTCGATCACGATCTTCTTAGACATCTTGGATGTTCCCTCGACGCGGTCCGAAAAGATGATGGGTACCTCGGTCACTCGCAGCCCTCGACGCCAGACGCGGTGATTCATCTCGATCTGGAAACCGTAACCGTTGGACTTCACAGTGGAGAGATCGATGGCCTCCAGGGTGCGACGACGCCAGCATTTGAAGCCGCCGGTGGGATCCCAGACAGGGAGGCCGGTGATCCACTTGACGTAGTAAGAGGCACCGACGCTGAGCACGAGTCGCTTGAGCGGCCAGTTGATCACACGAATCCCGTCCACATAGCGGGAGCCGATGACCAGATCCGCGCCAGTTGTTCGGATCCCCTCAAGGAGCTTGGGCACATCCTCGGGAGAGTGAGAGAAATCCGCGTCCATCTGGAGAATGAGGTCGTAACCGTGTTCGAGAGCCCATTGAAAGCCGGACACATAGGCGCGTCCGAGTCCATTTTTGGCCGTACGAGCCAGAAGGTGGATCCGTGAGTCCCTGGCGGCAGTCGCAGCGACCCATTCACCAGTACCGTCGGGAGAGCCGTCATCCACCACGAGAATCTCTACGGCGTCCTTCAGAGCCAGGAGGCGATCGACGAGTTTGGGGAGATTATCCCGCTCATTATAAGTAGGGACGACGACGATGATGCGTTCGGACATGGGTAAAAAAAGAGAATCATTAACTTAATCGATGTCAGTGAATCGTCGAGTGCCAAAAGCCTGTGTCAAGAGAGCGTTGCGCCGTTTAAAACAGGCTTCCTGATGCATCTGTGTTCCAAGCAGCCTTGCAAAACATCTCAGATGCTTAGTGTTTACCCTTCAGGGGAATTCCATACTGCGTCCGTATCCGTTCCTCCTCGGCCTGCAGAGTCGCCGCATCCAGGAAGATCGGCCCCGCCTCTCCCTCAAGCTCGATACGGTGGAATCCCCTTTCAGGGTGCCTGACGGCCTCGCCCACATCGTTGAGTTCATGGATGGGATATCCGTTGATGCTTGTCACGAGGCGGTTAGAGAGATCCTGAATGCCGATTGTCTGCTCTGAAGGAAGCACGGCGGTCAGGATGACAAAACGTTTCCTGTCACGGGGGTGTTCCTGTTCCTCTTGGAATTGATCCAGATAAAGCAGATTTTGTGGCGCTTCCTTCTTCCAGTTGGCTCCCCATTCGCGGAGGTAGGGCCGGGAGAGCTCCTGAAAGAGCAGTCCACCCAGAAAAGTGAAAGGGACGGAATCCCCCTCCTGTCGGGAAGTACTCAGTTCCAATGAAGGGTTGCGCCCTGCCAGGGTCACCGTGGTCGTGCCAAGAGTTCCCGTTCCCTCGCCGCTGCTTCTGAAATATTCGATCTCCAACTGATCTCCGGGAGAGCTTTCAAGTGTCGCTAGGTTATTGAGGGTAACCTTCCCGTAGGTTGGATCGCTGTAGCTTCCTTCCCCGTCGAGTCTGCTTCTGGCGATTTTTGTCAGGAGATCCCCTTTTTGAAGCCCCCCTTTTTCTGCAGGACCCTGCGGATCAACTGAGGTGACATAGACGCCGGTGAGGTCTCGCGCACCAAGCCACTCGCGGAGTGCTGGTCCACGTGCTTCGTCCCAGGTCAGCCCAACCCGCGCGAGTCCAGCGTAGTCGGGCTTGGCTGATTCTTTTAGGAACCTGGCAATAAGGGGAGAGGGGATGATCTCGGCGGATTGGGTGCGCGGATCATAGCGCATCACGAGGCCAGCCAGCTTGCCGTCGCGAATCGCCGGTATCACGAAACTTCCCTCCCGCTGGGGGATCGTGGTGGAGACGCGGTAGAGCAGGTAGGACGCGCTGTCAGAGGGGTAGGGCATGACGGCAATGGTTGTCACCGTTGCGGGACTCACCGCGGGAACGCCGTTCGGTTCCAGCTGGAGGATCTGAAGAGTGCTGCCGGTTCGGACTGCAGCATCTAGGAAGAGAGGGCGAGTCCCGGCGAGGATTGCTGGATCAACCGGTCTGAGCACGGCGAGATTGCAGTCCTCATCAATCGCCTCAACGACGGCCGTTCCTTTGGGCCCATCCTCGGGCTTCTCCAGCCCGATGTAGGTGGAGTGCGCTACCATATCGGCGGTGACCAGCAACCGACCGCCACTGATCACCGTCCCGAGTCCGATCCTCGTGAAGGGTTGCTTCTTCAACCAAGGGCGCTTGTTGTCCGGGTATTGGATGGTCGAAGTGACACGCAGAACCGAGTCACCGAGAGCCAGAAAAGAGGGCGAAGTCCTCGGGGAGTTGCAGGCGTTCAAGAGGAATGCCAACAGCGCGATCGCTAGGGGGCGCATGACGAGTTGAGGGAGATTCATGCGCTGACTAAAGGTTGCTTGCGGCATTGACGCCGTAGTTCTGCATGATCC
>CANIBV010000036.1 GCA_947466005.1 Spartobacteria bacterium
AGAACAGGAAGGGTGATCGCCTTCCCTTCTTCTCCCATTGAACCAATTGATTCCATCGATTCGACGGAATCAATCGGGCGGAGTTCTTCCAGCCTCAGAGGGAATGTTACGACCCCTGAAGTGGAGGCCTTGGGCTCGCCTGAAATGACCCCCAGAATCTGAAACTCCTGCGGGTGAGCTTCAAGCCATGCGGCAAGTTTGCTCGCCGGTGACTCCTGCCAACTCCAGAGTTGCATGAGCGCGAAGATAGTCAGCGTCAGCATCCAGCAAAGGCCCCCCTTCCTCCAGAATAAGAGCAACGGAAGAGAGACGGCGCTTAGTCCGATAAACAGCAGCCAGGAGGATCCGAGCCACGAGGAGAGCAGGATACCCGCTATGGCGGCCATGAGCAGTCCCGCAAAGGGAAAGCGCTGCTTAAGGATCGATACTTCTTTCACTGCCCGCAGAACTTAAAGAGCAGAGTCTCCACGCGTTTTTCCTCATGGAAATAGAATCTCAAGGCTCCGTCCCTCCCCTCGATCGACTCAGGGACGGCACAGCTTCCCCTCCTGCTGTGGATCTGGTGAATGCCAGGCGCCTCCTCCCTGCGATAGGGAGATCCCCACGCTTCAAGGAGAGCGGCCTGATGCGCCCGATCCAGAATCATCGACTCCAAAAAGACCCTCTCCAAGGGAAGGAAATCAAGCGTGCCAATCTCGGGAAGCTCCTCGTAACTGAAACGATGGCATTCATTGATTCCTCTCTCGGGAAGCTTTTCCCAGGTTCCGTGAATGACACCCACGCGGACCCGCGGATCAAATCCAGCCAGCGCATTCTGGGAAGAAAATGTGTTCACCGAGATCATGACGCGCGTCCCAAGACCTGGATCCAAACTGATCCAAACATGATCTATCGGATGACGCGGGGGCAGGTGCTCGATGCGGCTCTCCAAGCGGGCCTTGATATGATCCCCCACGATGTGAACCAGCGGGGTGTGGAGATCCCTGAAGAGCTGAAGTCCCCTGCCACGCTTCATGCCGTTGAGTCGTGCGGAGGAAGACTGAAGAAAGAGCGAGGACTAACCGCCGCCGCCCGTGTCGAAGGAGAAGGGACTGTAGCAGGACTCGGTGTAAGCCGAATCATACCAGTCGTCGATCATGGGAGCATTATAATAGAAGGGCTGCTGATCCTGATTCAGCTTCGTGTTGTTCTTTACGTACGAGGGAACCTTGGAACCGGTCTTGCGCGGTTGATTATTGCCGTAGAAGCCCTGCGTCTCCGTCAGGTAATTGAGCAGGTGAGGCTTGGCACCAGCGGACTTGAGGGCCGCAAGCTGGGCGTAGTTGAAATTATAGACCTTCTGGGTGCTGCGAAGGTAGCCAACGGAAATGTGGGAAGGGACGTGGCCATTCACCAAGTTCATGATATCCGCGTAGTCCAGCGTCTGCGCGTTGAAAATCTTGTCGTAGGTGACCTTGTTCACGTTGGCCGAGGCAACGGCCGCTGTGATCTGGGGGTCCACCTTGGGGCCGGTGGCACAACCCATGGAGAGGAACGAAATCAGGAGCGCCGAAGCGACAAGAGGGTAACGGAGGGTCTTCATGATTGCTGCTTGATTACCCGTTCCCCACGCTCTCTTCAATGAGATTCAGAAAAGGAAGGTTGAAGCCGTTTAGACTGAAGACTATTAAGAAAAACAAAAGGATGGTATCTGCCCCTATCCACCCTTCTTCCCATCACCCATTCCATCCGACTGCGGCGAGACCCCTGAGGTTTTTTCCTTGCCCCGCGTCCCATCCACGGGCATTCCCATCTCATGATCCTGCGCTCCCTCAGCAAATACCGGGACACCGGACTCCTCGTGCTACGTGTCCTGATTGGCATCTCCTTCCTCGCCCATGGCCTTCCCAAACTAACGGAGGGCCCGGAACTTTGGATCAAGCTTGGCAAATCGATGCAGTTTGTGGGTTTGACCGCCTACCCGCTTTTCTGGGGGCTTATGTCGGCACTCACCGAGTCCGTCGGCGGCTTCCTTCTGCTCATCGGTTTCTGCTTCCGCCCAGCATGTCTCTTTCTGGTGATCAACATGGCCGTGGCCACAACCATGCACTTTCACACAACCCCCGGTGATCTCTTCGAGAAGTGGCAGATTGCCTCCCATGCCATCGAACTTGGCGCCGTTTTCCTCTCACTCCTCCTGATCGGCCCCGGTAAGTTCAGTGTAGATCGGGACTAAAGCCTCGCTGCTTCAGTCTCAAAGATTGCTGATTATCTTCTCTTCAGCTTCCTCGTGATGATTCCTAGGAATTCATTGAATCCCTCGATTCGGAGGAGCCAGCTCGCGAGCAGGAAGAGAGCGACAGCCGCCGCGATCACGGCAAGCATCGCCCCCGCCCGGGTGATGACGGCCGAGTGACCGAAGCTAGCCAACCAGGAATGGGAGTACCAGCCGAGCAGTCCGATCGGTAGCGATGCCAGGAGACAGCGGCACAAGGTGGAGGCCAGCGCCTTTGACTCCAGGGATCCAGAGACCCGTGTCATCAGGAGGTAAAGGAGAGTGAAATTCACAGTTGCAGCCAGAGCCGTCGAGAGAGCGAGTCCCCTGTGACCCATCTTGAAATGGAAGATGAAGATCCAGTTGAGAGCCAGATTCAGCCCGATCGAGAGGAAGCTGACCAGCATCGGCGTCCACTTATGGTTGATGGCATAGAAGGCGGGCGCGAGCACCTTGATGCAGGAGTAGCCCACCAGGCCGATTGCGTAGAACTGAAGTGCCTCCGCCGTATGCAGCGAGTCGCTGTCGATGAATTTTCCCCGCTGGTAGATGAGGGCGATGATCGGCTCGGCCAGGACAATCAATCCCACGGCGGAGGGAAGCGTCAGGAAGACCGCCAGACGCATGGCCTTGGCCAGCGTCGAGCGGAAGCGTCCCATCTCACCCAGCGCCGAAGCGCGGGAAATCACCGGCAGGGTCACCGTGGCCACCGCGACGCCGAAGACACCGAGCGGCAACTGCATGAGCCGGAAGGCGTAGGAAAGCCAGCTCACCGGTCCATCACCCAGATAGGAGGCGAAGATGCTGTTGATCATTACGTTGATCTGAACGGCACTCGCCGCAATCACGGCCGGTAGCATCAGGAGAAGCACCTGGCGTACGCCCGGATCACGCCAGTTGAAATCGAGCACAAAGCGGAAGCCCGCCTTGTAAAGACCGGGCAACTGGACACCGAGTTGGAGAAATCCTCCGAGCAGGGTACCGAGCGCCAGACCGATCAGGGAACGCTCACCGAAGTGGGGATCGATCCACCATCCAAAGGCGACACCGCCCGCAATGGAGCCGATATTGAAGAAGCTGGAAGCAAGGGCAGGGACGGTGAAGCGGTTCGTAGCATTCAGCATTCCCATCACCAGGGCGGCCAGCGAGACCATTAGGATGCAGGGATCCATAATCCTCGTCAGCTCGATCGTCAGGGCGGCCTTCTCGGCTGGGAAACCGGGCGCGAGAAAACCGATGAACTCAGCGGCAAAGATCACCCCGAGAAACGAGACCAGACTCATAAAGATCGTGGTCAGTGTCGCCATCTTGGAGGCGAGCTTCCATGCGGAGTTCTCCCCCTCGGTGGCGATCCGCTGGGAGAACACGGTAACGAAGGCTGTCGAAAGAGCCCCCTCGGCAAAAAGATCTCGTAGCAGATTGGGTGCCCGGAAGGCGGTTAAGAAGGCATCCATGCCGCGGCCTGCCCCGAAGAGTCCAGCAAAGATGAGCTCCCGAAGCAGTCCGAGGACGCGGCTAAGCATGACCGCCCCCGCGACGACCCCTGCCGCCCGTGTATTCAAACCCTCTTTATTCAAGCGATCCTCACTCATTTCACTGAAGTCTCGCCGGCTCGATGTCCGGTTCCATGAATGGATCCATGGCTTGCTCGGCGCAGTCGGTCCATGATTGCGGTACCAATTCCCTGCTCGGGAAGGGATTCAGCATAGATCATGTCCGCTTTACTGATATCAAGCCTCCTAAGGGCTCCGTAAAAGTTAGCTGCAGCCTCTTTCAGGTTCCCTGCGGGACTCAAGATCTCCACGACGGCGCACCGTTTGATGATTTCTTGCGGGGGTGGGGTGAAGGCCAGATAGCCGCACTCATTCTTGGAATTGTGAATAAATTCCTCGATGTCCGCATTAATGATTTGAAGCCTCTTCTCTGGGGCGTAATGCCCGGGTAAACTCCCTGGGCTATTCACAATGCGGTCAGGGAGCACAACATGACCATATTGAATCAATTGATCCTTTGTAATCGGCCCAGGTCGGAGGATACTCAGGCTCAGGGAGCCCCCCCCATTAACTTCCACTGCGATAAGGGTCGACTCCATGCCGTGCTCGCAGGGTCCCCCATCGAGAATCAAGGGAATCATATCTCCTAGTTCAATCCGGACATCAGCGGCTGATGTTGGGCTGATTCGTCCGAAGCGGTTGGCGCTGGGAGCTGCCAGTGGGGAATCGAGACGACGCAGCACCTCCCGAAAGAGAGGATGGGAGGTGACCCGGACGGCAACCCGATCCGATCCCGCAGTCACCAGATCCGGCAGATCCGGATGCTTTGGGAGAAGAAGGGTCAGGGGGCCGGGCCAGAAAGCCGAGGCAAGTGTCTCAACAAGCTGACGCTGCTCGCTTGAGGTGAAGAGCGCCACCCGATCCAGCCATACAGCTTCTGGTAAATGGACAATAAGAGGATCCGTGAGGGGGCGTCCCTTGGCCTCGAAGATCCCGGCGACTGCCAGTGACTGGAAGGCATCAGCGGCCAGCCCGTAGACCGTTTCGGTGGGGAGGCCGACGACCCCTCCACGGCGGAGGATCTCCACGGAGGCAGAGATACCCTCCTCCCCGGCCAGAATCTGCGCGCTCACACTCAATTGGGATCTTGAAAGAAGAGCTTACCGCAACCGGGGACGCTTTAGACGCAGCTCGGCTCTCAGCTTTTTGGGAGCTTCCAGAACGCTCTCGCTCGCCAACTTAGTCTGGGCGATGCGGAACTTTTTTAACCGAAGGGAGAGGGAGTCATCCTCCAGGGCGAGTTGGGCCACGGCGAAGAGGGCGGCATTCTTGGACCCAGCCTCACCGATGGCAAAGGTGGCCACGGGAATCCCCGCCGGCATCTGGACGATGGAAAGCAGTGAGTCAAATCCCTCCATGGAGCGGCTCTTCACCGGAACGCCAAGCACCGGCACGGTGGTCTGGGCGGCGATCATTCCGGGCAGATGGGCGGCACCGCCCGCGCCGGCGATAATGGCCTTCAGCCCCCTCCCCTCAGCCTCCTTGGCGTAGGTGGCCATGGCGTCGGGCATCCGGTGTGCCGAGACCACGCGGTACTCACATGGGACGCCTAACTCCTCGAGGATGGCGACGGCATGACCCATCGTCTCCCAATCGCTTTTGCTCCCCATGACGACTCCGACCAGTGGAGCGGGTGATTTTTTGTCCTTCACGACTTTCTTAGTGCCGGATACTGAGGATTTGGAACTCATGGAGGGATCGTATTCAGGTCGGAGCGCTTCAGGCAACCTGCTTGCCGGGATTCCCCAGAGAAAGTTTCACCGCCGAAGCTGGTTCGGCAGCTGCGGCATTCCAACAAAACATCACTCCCTTTCCTTCGTGCCCTGCACAGGGCCACTGGGTAAGATATGCGTCATGACCCAAAACATCATCCTCATCGGCTTCATGGGATGCGGCAAGAGCAGCATTGGACGCCGCCTGGCGGGACGACTTGGCTACGAGTTACGCGACAGCGACGATCTCATCACCGCGCGGGCAGGCAAAAGCATCACGGACATCTTCAATGACGAGGGGGAGGCGTGCTTCCGCGAACGGGAGACCATGGAACTTCGTGAACTGATCGATTCGCAGGGCATCGTTCTGGCCACCGGCGGCGGAGCCGTACTTCGAGAGGAGAACAGGGAGATCCTGCGTCGTATCGGACTGGTGGTATGGCTTCATTCCGATCCCGAAACCCTCTTCGAGCGTGCAAACCGCAACCGCAAGCGCCCCCTGTTGGATGTAGAGAACCCCCGAGGCACCTTCAATGCCCTTTTGGAGTCACGACTTCAAGTGTACGAGGCGGCGGCAGATAGGAAGGTGGATGCCACCGGCCTCTCGCATGACCAGACAGTGGAAGCCCTGCTCAGTGCGATCGGAGCCCAATCCTAGGCAACGAAGAAAGTCCGATTCTGCGTTCCTCTCGCGATTAGGTTTGACGCGGAGGCCTCGTGATTCTACCCATTTTTCTTTCCGTGCGACCCTCAACGCCGGCAACCCAACACCAACATCATGCCTACAATTGCCATTAACGGGTTCGGTCGCATCGGCCGCCTTGTCTTCCGTGCCATCGTCGAACAGGGACTCCTTGAAAAGGGGTACAAAGTCGTCGCAGTCAACGATCTCGTTCCCGCCGACAACCTCGCCTACCTCGTCAAGTACGACTCCACCCAAGGTGTCTTCAAGGGCGAAGTCCACAGCGAGAAATCATCCCCCGAGGTTGCCGAGGATGACACGCTTGTGGTCAACGGACACAAGATCAAATGCCTGGCCGTGAAGGAAGGTCCCGCAGCGCTCCCTTGGAAGGAGCTCGGCGTCGATGTCGTCATCGAGTCGACCGGTCTCTTCACCGAAGCGGAGAAGGCAAAGGGCCACATCACCGCGGGTGCCAAGAAGGTCATCATCTCGGCCCCGGCCAAGAACGAGGACATCACCGTGGTCATGGGGGTGAACGATGATAAGCTCGACATCACCAAGCACAGCATTATTTCCAACGCCAGCTGCACCACCAACTGCCTCGCTCCCGTCGTTCACGTCCTTCTCAAGGAAGGTTTCGGCATCGAGGAGGGCCTCATGACGACCGTGCACAGCTACACCGCGACACAGAAGACCGTCGATGCTCCCTCCAAGAAAGATTGGAAGGGCGGCCGCTCGGCAGCCGTCAACATTATCCCCTCCACCACCGGAGCCGCGAAGGCCGTCGCCCTCGTCTGCCCCGAAGTGAAGGGCAAGCTCAGCGGAATGTCCTTCCGTGTGCCGACCCCGACCGTCTCCGTCGTCGACCTCACCTTCAAGACGACCAAGTCCACCAGCTACAAGGAGATCTGCGCAGCCATGAAGAAGGCCAGCGAGACCTACCTCAAGGGCATCCTGGGGTACACCGAGGACGAGGTCGTCTCCAGCGACTTCATCCACGACACCCGCTCCAGCATCTTTGATGCGGGCTCGGGCATGGAGCTGAATGACAAGTTCTTCAAGCTCGTCTCCTGGTACGACAACGAGTGGGGTTATTCCAACCGCTGCGTCGATCTGCTCAGGAAAGTCACTGCCTAAAACTCATCTCAAGCGGGAAAGCAGGAAACCGGGAAGAATGACTTCCTGAATTTCCTGCTTTCTTGTTTTATAGTCCGAATCGTTTTCCCAACTTTTCCCAACTTCCGACTCACCATGGCCAAGAAAACCATCAAAGACCTCAACCTCGCCGGCAAGCGTGTCTTCATCCGTGTCGACTTCAATGTCCCCCAGGACAAGCAGACCGGTGAGATCACCAATGCCCAGCGTATCACGGCGGCTCTGCCCACGATCCAGTACGCCCTTGATCAGGGAGCCTCCGTCGTGCTTGCCAGCCATCTGGGTCGTCCGAATGGTCAGAAGATACCGAAGTTCACACTCAAGCCCGTGGCCGCGAAGCTCCAGGAACTGCTTGGTCGTCCGGTGAAGTTCCTCGACGACTGCGTCGGACCCGAAGTGGAGAGCACCTGCGCCTCACTCACTCCGGGCGAAGTCATCCTACTTGAGAATGTCCGCTTCCACATCGAGGAAGAAGGCAAAGCCAAGGACGCCGATGGGAACAGCGTGAAGGCTGACCCCGCAAAGGTCGCGGCCTTCCGTGCCAGCCTCACCAAGCTGGGTGATGTCTACGTGAACGATGCCTTCGGCACCTCCCACCGCGCTCATTCCAGCGTCACCGGGGTGGACCTTCCCGACAAGGTCGCCGGCTTCCTCGTTGAGAAGGAACTGGCCGCCTTTGCAGCCGTGCTTGAGAACCCGAAGCGCCCCCTCCTTGCCATCCTCGGCGGCGCCAAGATCGCCGACAAGATCCCCCTCATCCGCAGCCTCCTCGACAAGGCGGACGACATCATCATCGGCGGCGGCATGGCCTACACCTTCCGAAAGATCATCAATGGCATGGAGATCGGCAACAGCCTCTTCGATCCAGCTGGTGCGGAGATCGTCAACGAGCTCATGAATCTGGCCAAGGAGAAGGGCGTGACCATTCACCTTCCCGTGGATTTCATCACCGGGGATGATTTCTCCCCAACTGCCAACACCGGCACAGCCACCGTCGAGGAAGGAATCCCCGAAGGATGGGAGGGTCTCGACATCGGACCGAAAAGCCGCGCGCTTTTCACCGACGTCATTGCCAAATCCAAGACCATCATTTGGAACGGGCCGACTGGAGTCTTTGAGTTCGATAAGTTCGCCGAGGGCACCAAGTCCATGGCCAACGCCGTCGCCGCAGCCACGGCAGCCGGAGCCATCACCGTTGTCGGTGGCGGCGACACGGCAACCGCTGCGAAGAAATTCGGCGTCATCGACAAGGTCACCCACGCCTCCACCGGCGGCGGAGCCTCGCTTGAGCTGCTCGAGGGCAAGATCCTGCCCGGAGTAGCCTCGCTCGACGAAAAGTAACCGAAAGCTTCATTTCAACGATCACCGCAACACATGTCCATTCCCCGTAAAAAATTCATCGCAGGCAACTTCAAGATGAACACGACCTCCTCGGAGGTTGCCTCCTATCTCGAAGCCTTCCGCGTCGCGACCGAGAAGGTCAACGATGTCGACATCGTCCTGATCCCTCCCTTCACCTCCCTTGCCAAGGCCTCCGAGATCCTCGGGGGCGCACAGAAGATCCGCCTCGGAGCGCAGAACATGTCATCGGAAGCCAAAGGGGCCTACACAGGGGAAATCTCCGCCTCGATGCTGCGTGACCTCTTCGTCCGCTACGTCCTTGTCGGCCACAGCGAGCGACGCCGCCTCTTCGGGGAGACCGACGAGATGGTTCGCCGCAAGCTTGTGACCGCTCTCAAGTCCGAACTCCGCCCCATCCTCTGCATCGGGGAGACCCTCGAGGAGCGTCAGTCAAAC
Source organism: Spartobacteria bacterium (assembly GCA_947466005.1). GTDB lineage: Bacteria > Verrucomicrobiota > Verrucomicrobiia > Chthoniobacterales > UBA6821 > UBA6821. Next base: position 9,154 of record CANIBV010000036.1, read on the forward strand.
CAGGAAAAGACCGTGCTCGAATCCCAACTGCGTGCGGCGATTGAAGGACTCTCCCCAGAAGAGATTTCCGAGATCGTTATCGCCTACGAGCCCGTCTGGGCCATCGGCACAGGACTTACCGCCACTCCGGAGCAGGCCCAGCAGGCCCACCTCTTCATCCGCGATTACCTCGGGAAGCTGTCCGGAACCTCTGTCGCCAACAGGTCGCGCATCCTCTATGGAGGAAGCGTCACACCAGACACAGCAGTCGAGCTCCTCTCCCAACCCGATATCGACGGAGCGCTGGTCGGTGGCGCAAGCCTCGACCCGCGCGCCTTCGCCAAGATCGTGGCCGCCGCTATTCCGCAGGAATAGCGCTGGTAAAACCTGAGACCTGAAAGCTGCTGCAACGGATGCGAAGCAAAGGCCATGCAAGCAAACCTGAAGAGGTCAGCTGAAAGCCTTCGGGGGCACTAATTAGGAATGAGATCCTGTAAGGGGATTTTTAAAGATTCATCCGACATATCCCGCATTCTTTATCCTTCAGGTTTCAGGTTTCAAACTTCATCCTTTTCGGCACCATGCTCCGTCGCCTCGCCTCGCTCCCCGTGGTGTTGCTGTGCGTAGTCACGATCACCTTCTTCCTGATCAGGCTCTCGCCGGGTGGCCCCTTTGACTCCGAGAGGAAGCTTCCGGCGGCCATTGAGCAGCAGCTTCTGGCCAAGTACAAGCTGGATGGCCCCATCCTCCGCCAGTACACCAGCTACCTGGGGGATCTCATTCACGGGGACCTCCGCCTCTCGACGAAGTACCGTAACCGCTCGGTCAACGAGATCCTCGCCCAGACGCTCCCAGTCACGCTGACACTTGGCGCCACAGCGCTCCTCATCGCTATCGCGGCCGGTGTCTGGCTTGGTGCCTTTGCTGCGTCACGGCCCGGAAGCCTTGCAGAAGGAGGAGCCCTTGCCGTGACCCTGCTCTCCATCTCCCTCCCCTCCTTCGTGCTAGGCCCCCTGCTCATCCTGCTCTTCTCGATCAAGCTGGGATGGCTTCCCGTGGGCGGATGGAGCACCCCGCAACAACTCCTCCTTCCCGCAGTCACGCTTGCCATCCCCTACGCCGCGGTGATCGCCCGCCTGCTCCACGATAGCCTCCGGGAAACTTTGGCCGAGGATTTCGTCCGCACGGCCCGTGCCAAGGGACTCTCGGAACACGCCGTGGTCTACCGCCATGCACTCCGGGTCGCCATCCTCCCTGTCGTCTCCTACCTGGGACCTCTCGCCGCTAATCTCCTCACCGGTTCGATCGTCGTGGAGACCATCTTCCATATTCCCGGAGCGGGAGGGTTTTTTGTGAACTCCATCCTCAACAGGGATGGCTTCCTCCTCGGCGGCGTCGTGATTGTTTACTGCCTACTCCTGGTGCTCTTCAACCTGGCGGTCGATCTCTCCTACCGGTTCCTTGACCGGAGAATCCAAAGTTAGCGCGATGAGGAAACACTTGCCCCCAGGAGTCCCCCTCCCCGCCTTTGTCCTTCTCGTGATGAGTCTGGCCGTTGTCATCGGGCCGCTGCTCTTCCCCCCCTCCTACGACCTGCCCGCAGCACTCACCTACTCTCCCCCCACCCTGGCTCACCCTTGTGGCACGGATCTGAACGGCCGCGATCTACTGCTTCGCATCCTGAACGGCGGACGCATTTCCCTCCTCGTCGGAATCTGTGGCGCATCCATCAGCCTCCTGATCGGGACGACCTATGGTCTGGTTGCCGGATCTGCACGGGGCAGCATCGACAATTCGATGATGCGCCTCGTTGATATCCTCTACTCGGTGCCGCGCCTCATCTTCATCCTCATCTTCATCAATGCCTTCAACGAGCGCCTCCAAGTCGCCGCCAATAACCAAGGATGGGAATGGCTCGTCGGCTCCTCGCGCCTAGTGATACTGATCCTGAGCCTCGGTGTTATTGAGTGGCTAACCATGGCCAGGATCGTCCGTGGACAGACACTCACGCTGCAGGAGCGCTCCTATGTGGCTGCGGCACGCGTGCTCGGTGAGGGCTACTGGACCATTCTCTGGAGGCATCTTCTTCCTAATCTGGCAGGCATTGTTCTTGTCTACCTCACCTTGGCCATCCCCTCGGTCATCATTGATGAGGCGTTCCTGAGCTTCCTTGGGTTGGGTGTGCAGGCTCCCCAATCGAGTTGGGGGTCACTCCTCTCCGAGGGAGCAGCCTCGATTAATCCGTTGCGAAGTGCTTGGTGGATGCTTCTCTTCCCCTCGATCGCCCTGCTGACAACGCTCCTGGCACTTTATTCCCTTGGGGACGCCATGCGGCGGAGCATCGGAGGTAAGGGGCACTGAGAAGAAGGCTGTTAGGCTGAAGGCTGAAGGGAGAAACACGGAACGGCTCTCTTAAGTTTTTTCATTTTTCATTCTTCATTTTGCCTTTCAGCGGGAACGATGCACGATAGGGACATGAGTGAAGCCGCCGCACGTTCGATTGTGGATCGACTGCGTGCCAAGGGATTCGAGGCCCTTTATGCCGGTGGATGCGTGCGAGATACCCTTCTGGGAATTGAGCCGCACGACTACGACGTGGCCACCAGCGCGCGACCCGAGCAGGTCGAGGCCCTCTTCCCCCGCACCGTTCCCGTAGGCGCCCAGTTCGGGGTGATCCTGGTGCTGGAACAAGGTCAGGAAATCCAGGTCGCCACCTTCCGCGGCGATGGCACCTACCGGGATGGCCGCCACCCCGAGAGCGTCACCTACACTGATGCCGAAGGAGATGCCCGCCGGCGCGACTTCACGGTCAACGGCCTCTTCTACGATCCTGTTAAATCTGAGATCCTCGACTTTGTCGGCGGCCGGGACGATCTGAAGGCGGGCATCCTCCGTGCGATCGGAACTCCCTCAGAACGCTTTTCGGAGGACAAGCTCCGGATTCTTCGCGCCGTGCGTTTCGCCACGACGCTCGGATTCACCATCGACACGGAAACATGGATGGCCTTGCTGAAATGGACTGCAGAGATCCACACCGTGAGTGCGGAGAGGATCCGCGAGGAACTCTGCAAGATCCTCCTCTCCCCCAACCGCGTCCGAGGCTTTGACCTTCTGGAGGAAAGCGGCCTATTGCGTCAGATCCTGCCTGAGATGGAGGCCCTCAAGGGGTGCGACCAGCCGCCGGAGTTCCATCCCGAGGGCGATGCCTTCGTCCACACGCGCCTCATGCTAACCATGCTCAAGGCTGATGCCTCCTTGCCTCTGGTTCTCTCCGTACTCTTCCATGACCTCGGCAAGCCGGCCACGCGCGTTGTGGATGAAACGGGCAGGATCCGTTTTAACGGCCACGAGGGGGTCAGCTCCGAGATCAGCATGAAGATCATGCAGAGGCTCCGCTTCTCCAACGAGGTCATCGATGCCGTCATCCCCGCCGTGCGTCTCCACATGAGCTTCAAGGACGTGCCGAACATGCGTGTCGCCACCCTCAAGCGGATGATGGCGCGACCCACCTTCGACGAGGAATTGGAGCTCCACCGCGTCGACTGCTTGGCCAGCCACGGGATGCTCGACAACCACGCCACCCTTGTCGCCAGGCGCGAGGACTTCGGACGCGAACCCCTCATTCCCGAACCGCTGGTCACCGGACACGACCTGATCGCCCTCGGCTGGAAGCCGGGTAAAAGATTCGCCAATGTCCTTCAGGCCGTTCAGACACGACAACTCGAGGGAACCCTCACCTCACGGGAGGAAGCCCTCGCATGGATCTCCACTGCGTTTTCTGGCCAGTAAAAAACGTGGGCAGTGAGGGGATCGAACCCCCGACCAACTCGGTGTAAGCGAGCCGCTCTACCGCTGAGCTAACTGCCCTTTTAACAGGTGATAATCTGGGGAGAGTTGGCTCTGTGGTCAATCCCCGTTTGGCCCACAAGCA
>CANIBV010000037.1 GCA_947466005.1 Spartobacteria bacterium
ACCCAGCCGGCACATGATGTGGTCACCTACGTCACCGGGATGAATTCTGCGGAGAGAGGGAAAGTCCTCGAGTCTATCGCGGATGACCAGAGTTCCTGAGGCTACCGCCTTGCCTACCCCATCTTCTATCCGGTCTATTCGGCACGCCACGCCATGGACTCCACAAAGGATAACCTCCTTCTCGTGACGATCTGCTCCCTCCTCGCCCGCTTTAACTAAGGAGTAGATAAACTTAGTAGGAGGGGCAGTAAGCTGAGCTCAGTTCAAGCGATCTTGCGGTGTCATCAGGGCACAAAAAAGCGGGGCCACTTGAGGTGGTCCCGCTTGGTTGGTGTTAAAGCAGCTTAGTACCGGCTTGAACCGCGATCGCGGTCACCGCCGAAAGAACGGCCACCGCCGCCACCGCCACGGGGGCGATCCTCACGGGGACGTGCTTCGTTCACGGTCAGGTTGCGACCCTGGAAGTCCTTGCCCTCGAGAGCGCTGATGGCTGCGTTGCCCTCCTCGGCGTTGCCCATGGTGACAAATCCGAATCCGCGTGAGCGGCCGGTTTCGCGGTCGGTGACAAGGGCAACCTCTGTTGGCTTGCCGTACTGCTCGAAGAGCTCGCGGAGATCTTGGTCGGTGGTGTCAAAGGTGAGATTTCCTACGTATAATTTCATGATGATGTTTTTTTGGTGACGATATCTGCTAATCAGAGCCGTTCCCGAGAACCGGGTTTCAAATCACCATTGAGAAACTCAACTGACAATTTACCACGCAACGAATCACTAATAATCGAACTTCATTAGGATGAGGTATTTTTTGTAAATGAGCAAGCTAAACTTACAAAAGGGCCTCGGCGGATTTTGCGGGTAGACCCGATGATTTCATTCGCGGAAACGCCATCGGACGATTAGAGTTTTTTGACATTGCACCAGATCGCCCTCGTATTCCCAACCTTTGTACACACTGCCGTGGAGCAGGTACTCCCCATCTAAATGGGCATCGGAACAAAAAATCGCCAGTCTCAGACGGCTGATCTTTGCAAGGAGCACCTGCGTCAGGCCTACGCGCCGCAGTTGGTGCTTGTTGAGGATTTCATTCTGGAGATCGAAGGTTCGGGGAAAGCCAAGGATATCCTTCAATGGGGTCAATTCACCAACATGGATCGGGATCAGGCCGCAATGCTCGGACGACTCGACGAGAAATTCAACCGGTGGCTGAACGGTGAAGCTTAGATTCAGCCAACACAACTAGTCACAAACAACCATGGTCAAAATTAATTACGGATTCGAGAAGCGCAGGAAGGAAATGGAGAAGAAGCGCAAGAAGGAAGAAAAGAAAAAGGCCAAGGCCGAAGGCAAGAGTTCCAGTTCCACAGAGAACGAGGATCAGGCGACCTTACCTGCCGCAGAGTAGGCGTTCTTGGTCAGGGGGCGGACTGATCCGACCGAAATACAATCCTAACCTTGGCTGCTCTCCTAGCGAGAAATCTTAGGTCAGATCCTTCCGCTCAACCACTCGTCCTCCTCACTCCCCGTGACGATCTCACCCCGGGGATCCTCATGGGCGCCGCTCGATTGATGACGCCAAGCAGCGCGTGCGGCTTTACGCGTACTGGGCGTTTTCCCCGATCGGCTCCGCCTAGTGGTCCCTCGCAGGCTTGCTTTCGTGGCAATTGATGTTCTGAAAGTACTTTTTATCATGCCGCAAGGGATCAATCTTACAGTTTCAAAATAACACAGATTACTGTACCCCGCCACGCCGGGGAGTGGCAGCAATGAACGACTGGCTCTCCAACGCTTTGAACATGCCGGCGCTGACGATGATTTGGATCGGGGGATCGCCGTTCTTTCACTGGTCGTGGTGGGATGTAAGAAGGACACCCCGGGACGGAATCTCAAGGTGTGAGGTGAGGTATATAGCAAAGAGCGCACATACGTGCCGATCTTGCACGCTTGATCAAGTGCGCTATGGGCCTCCTGCCGAATACCATTCGTTGTCGCCATGTACGCATCGATGACGAACCGCATGACCTGATCACGGGTCATCTGCCTGTAGACTGTGAGGAAGTGGACGTTCCTTGCGGATTGAGGAGAGTTGAACTTCCCTAGTTTCAGTATCTCCCAGGTACGCCAAAATGAGCGACTGGCGGATCTTGCTCCGGAGATAAAACCTCCTCCGTCTTGGAATGGAAGAGTGTCTCGTGGATGTCGAGTTAGTCGCCGGTGCCATCCGGGGTTCCTCCAAGAGTCATCATCTCCTCATCGATGGCCGTGTCGGACTTCAGTGTTTTTGTGTTCTCAATGCGGTGATGATTGCACACGAAATGGGCAGCAAGTGTCCTATGCCAAAGAAGCTCTCACTCTTTCCCTGCGGGTGATCGCTCTCTACGAAAGTAGCACCACTGGATCCTCTGCCCGGACATGGACGAGGATCATGCGGATGTCCTCCTCTGCGATACCAAGGAGACGTGTTAGGGCTCCGCGGTAGCTGAGGAGCTGGGGCGTGTGTTTCTCGACGAGCTGATCCTGGCTGCACTGGTCGGCCTTGAAGTCGATGAGATCGGCGCCGGTGATCCTGCCCCCTGCATCCTCATGGATGACGACGCGGTCGAAGCACCCCGAGATCCAATGGCGATGCGATTTCCCGTCAGCACCACCGGATCCCTCGACGATTATGTCGAAGCGCTTCTCACGCCAGACGCGGGTAGCCCCCTTCGGTTTGGTGAGAAGTTTCTGGACGGAGGCCGAGGCAATGCAGGGAATCATCAACTCCACGGCTTCAGCGTCTGAGTCAGACGATGCCAATGCAGGCACCCTCCAGGGCGTGACGGCATCCAGCCACTCGATCGACTCGAAGAGCTTATGCACTGCCGTGCCCAGGGCGGGGGCGCTACGCTCCGCAAAGGCCTTACTGCCCGGGAGACCGCTCTCCCCATGCTCCGAGGGGAGGAGCTTCTCGAGCGGTGAGGGCCTGGGAGCAAGGGCCAGAACCGGGGGGGTCTCTACCGGGCACTGCTTTTCCACCTCCGGCTGGAAGCTCTGGGCCCAGTCGGGATTCCCAAGGAAGCGATCGTCCTCGCCGAGGCTCCACTTCAGCAGGAGTGTGATGCTGGGGCAGTCTTTATCAGGAGACTTCCCGTTCTTCGCATCGGGGAGTGTGCTGACGATGTAGAGGCCGCGCTTGGCGCGGCTCATGGCGACGTACCAGTTGCAGAGTTCCTCGTAGGCTTTCTCGGCCCTCTTCCCCTCTTGCGCCTTAGCGAGCAGTTCGTTGCCCGGAGCTTTGCTGATCTCCTGGCTAGGCAGTCTCATGAGAAGTGTCTCGTTGCAGGAAGGATCAGATGCGTTGCATCGGTCGATGACCTCATTCTTAAGCGAGTCGATGGCTGATGCCGATCTCAGGAAGGGGATCACGACCATGTCGTACTCGAGCCCCTTGGACTTGTGGATGGTCATCACTTGGACGGCATTGGGGGCTGAGAGACCCGGTTCCTCATACTCACTGAGCAGCTGGAGGAAGTCGTCGATGTCGGAGATACCTGACTCATCGGCCTTGATCGCGATCCGCTGGAGCGCCGAGGCCCTCTCCCTGCTGAAGGTGTCACCCGGTGCCAGGAGGCCGCTCTCCGCTCCGGTGAGTGTTTCAAGAATCCACTCCATGGTGCTGGAGAATCCGCCTTGGGAGAGGTGTTCTCCTCCCTGAACGAGGAAGTGGTGAAGGTCGAAGGCACCCTCACGCCACCAGAGGGGGACCTCTCCGAGGGGATTCATCCGGAGGTGGTTTAGGGCAAAGCGGTCTCCAGGGTGGGCCAGGAGGGAGAAGGCGGAGCGGACGGCTGCGGCGAGGGGATTGTCCCCGCCGACCCTCGGGTTGCTCTGACTGAGGGCAAGGATGCCGTGGGCACCGAGGATATCGAGCCACGTTCTTGCATCGTCGCCGCTACGTACCAGCAGGGCCACGGTCATTCCCTTTGCGAGCTTCTCCTTCACTCCCGTGAGGAGTGCGATGACCTCCTCTTGGATATGGTCACCAGCCTCTTCCCCATTCTCCACGACCTTCCACTCGAAGTATCCCTCCAGAGGTTTCGCCTGAGGGGACCGGGTGTGATCGTTCCACCCATCTTTCCAGCGCCTGCGTGCCTCCTTCGGAATCCCCACGTAGGTGTCGATGCTGGAGAAGGTGCTGTTCAGGGCATCAAGAACGGACTGCGAGGAGCGCCAGGATTCGCTGAGCGGTTTGTCGTGGATCAGCTGCCCGTGCTTATTGTAGTGACCGAGGATCTCCTTGAAGAGTCGGGCATCACCACCACGCCAGCCGTAGATCGCCTGTTTGATGTCTCCCACGCAGAAGAAGGAGCGGTCCTCTGTGCTGGAAATGACTTCCTGAAGGAGGTTGGCCAGCACCCTGTACTGGCTTCGGCTCGTGTCCTGGAACTCGTCAAGGAGCCAGTGGTCGAACTGGATATCCAGCCGCTCGTCGATCATTAAGCGGTCGGCATCGAAAGCCTCCGAGGGCTGGAGCAGGTTCGTGATGTCGGAGAAGGTGAGGACGCCCTTGGCTCGGACCTCGGCCTCGTACTCCTCCTCGTGGATTTCTAGCAGCCTGAAAATCGCCTTGGCCTCGCGCGCCCGATAGTTGACAGAGAGGTGGAGGTAGTTTTCCACGAGCGCCGCCGCGGCCTTCTGCGATGTGGGGCTGATGGCGTACCTCCTACGGTAGCTCAGTTCGGCGGAGCCCTTCCTCCAGTCATCCAGATTAGTGATGATCTGGGCGATGATTGAGTTGCTCTTCGTCCCTGGCACGACGCTGGTCATGATCCGCCATGCCTTCGCGGCTTCGGCGGTGAAGGCCGGGACCGGATGCTCTGCGAGGATTGTCTGGCGGCAGCCCTCCAACTCCGCCTCCGTGAGTTTCCTGAAAGGAGATCCGTTCGGCCAGATCTTTGCCTCGTTGCCCCAGAAGTCTCCCTCCGGATACTCGAGGAGCTCCCCATGGGCATCCGTGCGGAAGGAATCGAGCCTTCTTGTGAGTGAGCGCTTCGCCGATCCCTCGTCCATCTGGAGGAAGGAATCGGCGACAAGTTGAAAGTCGGTGGGGCTCTTGAGCTTCAGCTTCCTGAGTGCCTTGCGGAGCGTCCTGGCCCCGGTCAGTTCCTCCGCCGAGGGGTCGAGGAGCTTCGGTTGGTCGACGAGCCCGAGTTCCTGAGGGAAGGCCCCTACCACCTTACTGAAGAAGCTGTCCAGGGTGGTCAGTTGGAGCTTGTCGAGTTGGCTGAGAAGGAGTTTGAGCTGCCCTAGGTAGTCACTGCACGATTTGGTGTGGCCGGTATCCTTCGAGAGCTTCCTGGCTTCTTCCATGGATGAGGAGGCTGCGGCCAGTCGGAGCAGGATCTTGGTGAGGAACTCCCCCGCAGCGTTGCGCGTGAAGGTGAGAGCAATGATCTTGGAGGGATCCTTCCCCATGGAGAGGAGGGTGAGGATCCTAGTGATCAGGGTGTGGGTCTTGCCGGACCCCGCATTGGCCAGGATCTGCAGGTTCTTGTGAAATTCCACATTCATGCCGTTACTCCTCGCTCGTGATCCAAGAGCGGTGAAGAGGGTGAAAGAGGCGAGGGTAAAAGAGGTCCGGGGTTGATGGTGCGCAGTATTGGGTTTTCCTCGATCAGGTGATCGAAGAAGAGTCCATCGAAGTCATCGTACTTCGGATCGCGTGGGGGCCAGAAGATCCCTTCCTGAATCGATCTACTGACCCCGGAAAGGCACTTCAGGGCGCTTGCCTCCCACCCCTCAAACTCTGCGAAGATGGCGATGCCGGTGTCGTTTTCATCGGCGGGAATCTGGAAGTAGGCGGACTCCACTTCACCGTCGACCTTGGGGAGTCGGCTGATGGAGAGATCCCCCTCTTTGACCGCCTTGGCCACAAGCGCGTAGATTGGGAGCTGGAGGTCGACCCACCGGTGGAGGGATGTCTGAACCTCTTCCTCTACCTTCTTCTTGCTCTTGGAGGTCTTTTTGAGGCCGACGAACTCGTATTCCTGATGAGCGCTTCGATCGGGTAACTTCGTGACTTTCTTGAGGTGAGAGGCCAGGGGTGTTTCAGTATCCTCGGAAGATTTGTAGTCGATGATCCTCCAGCTGTAGGAGCCGTCCTCGTTCCGCCTGCGATCGATCCGGTCAATGCGCCCAACGATAGGGAGGGGCATCCTCGCGTGATCCAACGCCTTGGGACGGAAGCCTGAGAACTCAAACTCGCACCCGACGATCTCCCATCCCTCTGCACGCAGAGCGGCCTGAACGCGGGCTGCCTCCCGGAGACGTTTCGTTCCGGCCTTGAGTTGGTAGAGTAGGGCAAGGTCGGGATCCTCGCCGTAGCGTGCGTGAAAGATCCTGCTCCAACGATGCTCGAGATCGTGGGCGATGGCAGCCTCATCAGTGAGGTCGCGAGTCACCGTGTCGCTTCCGAACTCCTGAAGGGCTTCATGGAGGAGGGAACCAAAGACCGTCCCCTCCAGCTCCTCGACGCCGAAGTTCTCCTTGCTCAGTCCTGCAAGCTTCTTGAAATAGTAGCGGGTTGGGCAGGCCAAGTACTCCTTGATCGAGGAGGCGGAGAGATGCTCGGGCTTCCGGATCCCCGCTCCTTGCGCCTCAAGCTGCCAGGCCGAGCGCCAAGGTTTACTGGTGCGCTGGGGGAGCTCTCGGAAGAGGTCCTCCACGCGTCCCGCCAGCTCCTCATCACGGCACTGGAGCAGGAGTCGGGAGGGCTTCAAAAAGGATCCCTCCGAATCGCGTCGGGAGAGGAGGAAGTCGACCCTCCCCATCAGTGCTCGGGCCGCCACGAGGCATGCCGCCTGGTAGCAGTCGCGGTGGAGGCGTGTCTTGTTGGAGGGGAGCTGCCAGAGCTCCCTGATCTTCTCGGTTAGGAAGGGGTCGGCCGGCCTCACCTCGGGCACTAGCCCGTCATTCATCCCTGTGACAATCAGGTGGGGGGCATCCTCCCAGAGGAGCTCGAGCCATCCCTGCAGCTCGATGGAGGAGGAGAGCTTCTCTCCGGTGCAGATCTGGCTCCTGAGGTGCAGCTGAATGAGGGAGAGGATCTCCGTGGAGGGCAGCCCGTCGGCGAGTGAGCCAACGCCTTGGACCCATTCGACAATGGTTTTCGCCGTCTCAGCTGCTCCGGGGATCGAGTTCAGATTCCTTGGCCCGTAGATGCTCCGCAGGAGTTCGAGCACGGGAAGGGGCCCCTTCCCCCGGGCAACCAGTGCCGTCAGTTTCTGGAGGGCGCGGAGTGTGGTGAGAAGAGAGTGATCAGCCTGCTCCGTTCTCTCGGTATAGCCGCTCCCTCCTCGGTTGATGAAGAGCCTCGCCTCCCAGCGATCCATGAGGTCCTCCAGAGAGGAAGGGATTATCCCTGACTGGATCTCGTCGAGGCGCGCGAGTTGCTCGGGCTCCATAGAGATGGCGACCTGAATGTCTCGGTTCCTCAGGAGCTGGAGCGCCGAACAGAAATCATCCTCCTGCAGGTGCGCGAGGACGAGGCCCAGGAGACGGCCCAGCGCCATGGAATCGAGCGGCGTCCCGGCTGGGTTAAAGGCAGAGAGGTCTGCCGAGCGGAAGGTTTCCCGGATCAGATAGGCCACGTCGGGGGAGGTGACCCCGACAGCCGTGGTCAGGAACGTCCCACCTGAAGAGTTTGCTAAAGCCACAGCCGCCTCCGCCATCTCGGACTCGCTGGCGTAGAGATGGGTACGGGAATACCCCCCCTGCGTCTCGATCTCCGCGGCGGCCCAGCGAGTACTAGGCCTGCCGTACTCATCGAACCATGAGGTCCCCCTGCCATCCGGATCGCAGACCAAGAGATCGACGGCGATGCCTCGCGCTTTCAGTTTCGGGATGATGATCTCGTACGCCTGCGGAAGATCGGGAACCCCCGCGATGATGACCCTTGTGATTGTGGTCACCGGTGAGCCCGTGGGGAGAGGGGGAAGAGGAGAGGCGATCCCTGTCAGCTGGAGAAGTGTCCTGTCGTGGAAGGCTGTCTTTTGGAGCTCCTTAAGATAAAGGGACTCGAGGTGGAGGAGCGTCGACCACCTGGGATCGGCGAATCCGCCATTCTCGCAGGCCAGTCGCTGCATGGCCTCTTCCAGGCTGATGCCGGCCTGAGCCAGTTCCCCCCGCAGGGAGCGGATCCTGTTGCCCAGCTCCAACGAGTGGGTGGTGTCCATCTCCGGCATCGGTCTGTTGGCAAAGAGGCCGCCGAGTTCCTCCTGAGTCCTTCCCCTGAGGACGGAAATCCAGCAGAGCTGCTCGACGGGGCCCGGGGCGATGTCGCGGGAGCCGTATTCCGGGAGCTGCATCGGGAGCATCCAGACTGGCGGAAGGAGTGCCGATGAGCGCGAGGCCGCCACTCGGACCAGCCCCTCGTGAAGGCGCCTGCGCGCTTCTTGTGTGGGAAGCACGACGGCCGTCCCAGAGAGATCCAGAAGTCGCCCCTCCCACTGCGAGGTCAGCACGGAAACCACCTGCGGAAGCAGGGGCTCTGGCTTGTTAAGAAAGGTGAGAGAAGACATCGGATGGGATGAGATTAGTAGAAGGACCTTAGCATATCAATGGAGACACCAGGTGTCCTAGATAGTGTAGTCACGAGATATTGCCCTCTGGGCCAATCTACTTTGCAAACGACCGCCGTCCCGGAAGCTCTCCTTGCGGCCCAGTAAACCATTGATATCCGTTATTACGAGCGACTGACTTTGGCTCAGTTGGCTTCGGACGCTGGATGCTCATGGCGGCCACTCTTCTGCGCGGAATAATGCTGGGCATTGGCGAAATCCGCCAACGTGTTGGCTTTGACGATCCGTACCACTTTTCCAAACTCTTCAAAACCTCCTTTGGCATGCCTCCTTCGTCCTTGCGCTTCATGGAGCGCGCTGGGGTAAAGGGGGATGCGGAGTGATAAGAAATAACTCCATATTTCAAGAGAAGCTCTCTAAACTTCTTTCCCCATGAAAGAACCGGGTTCCGTTTCCATATATGATACCACGCTGCGTGACGGCACGCAGGGGGAGGGGATTTCCTTCAGTCTTCTGGACAAGATACGGATTGCGCAGAAGTTGGCCTCCTTCGGCATGGATTACATCGAAGGTGGCTGGCCCGGTTCCAATCCCAAGGATCTAGCCTTCTTTGCCGAGGCAAGGAAGCACGATTTCGGCAAGACCAAGCTTGCAGCCTTCGGCAGCACACGCCGTGCGGGGATTGCGGCCGCCGAGGATCCGCAGATTGCCCAGTTGCTGGAGGCCGGAACGCCGGTGGTCACCATCTTCGGGAAAAGCTGGAAGCTCCAGGTGGAAAAGGTGCTCGGGGTCTCCCATGCCGAGAATCTGGAGATGATCCGCGATAGCGTGGCTTATCTGAAATCCCAAGGTAAGGAGGTCTTTTACGATGCCGAGCATTTCTTCGACGGTTACAAGGATGATGCCGAATTTGCCATGGCGACACTTTCCGCCGCCGCTGAGGCGGGAGCTGATGCCTTTGTTCTCTGTGATACCAAAGGAGGCACCATGCCCGATGAGATTGCCTCGATCACCGCTGTCGTGGAGGCGTGCTTCCCCGGCAAGGTCGGCATCCACACCCATAATGACTGCGGGATGGGGGCAGCCAATGCCCTTGCTGCGGTCGGTGCGGGAGCGATTCAGATCCAGGGGACGATGAACGGGTACGGCGAACGCACCGGCAACTGCAACCTCACGACAGTCATCCCGTGCCTCCAACTCAAGTTGGGCATTCCCGTCGTTTCTGACCTCACCCGCCTGCGTGAGGTCTCGCTCTTCGTCGATGAGTTGGCCAATTGTCATCCTGATGTCCGCGCCCCATTCGTGGGTAGCACGGCGTTCGCCCACAAGGGAGGAATGCATGTCAACGCGGTCGCCAAGACCTCCGAAGCCTACGAACACATCAAACCATCCGCCGTCGGCAATCATCAGAACATTCTCGTGTCCGAACTCTCCGGGCGCAGCAACATCCTTCTGAAAGCCGAGGAGCTGGGCCTCTCTCTCTCCAAGCAGGATCCTGCGGTCCTCCGTGTACTGGAGAAGATAAAGGCTTTGGAATCAGAGGGCTACGAGTTCGAGGCGGCTGATGCCTCGCTTGAATTGCTCATCCGCAAGGAGCTAGGACTGCATGCTCCTCTCTTCGAGCTGCAGGGATATCACTGCAGTTTCCGCCGCGACTCTGCTGGATCCTCCACATCCTGCGAGGCAACTGTCACGATCCTCAATAACAAGCAATCACTCGTGACGACCGCAGAAGGAGACGGTCCCGTGAATGCCCTCGATGCCGCCCTCCGAAAGGCCTTGCTTCAGCTTCATCCCTGGATCGAGGGCATCAGCCTCTCCGATTACAAGGTCCGCATCGTCGACGGGGGCAGGGGGACTGCTGCCCGAACCCGCGTCCATATTGTCTCCAGCGATGGATCGGATTCCTGGGGCACAGTTGGCGTCTCCGACAACATTATCGAGGCGAGTTGGATGGCGCTGGTTGACTCCCTCGAGTTTCGCGCTTCCAAGCATTAAAGGATTTCGGCGCATTGAGGCGTCGTTGTTCGCTTGCCGTAGGTTCTGCTTCGGCTGCACTCACACTCCTTGCACTGTATCTGAACATCTTAACGCTGTCTGGAGAAGTTCTGTTCCCGCTGAATATTGTCTGGAGGAAGTTATGCTAAGAATGGTTTCAGACATAACGCCTTGTGAATCATCAATTCATCAGGCCCTTTAGCAACACCCCACCTGCTGATTTTCCTAATGGTCGGTGTAGCGGTTGACCTTCCAGGTGCTCGGAGAGCGGGCCTTCTGAGAGGTGCTTCCCGAGTGATTGGAAGCAGATGAGGATGATTTGGCTGATTTTCCGTGAGTCGACTTCTTCGAGTTGCGCCAGAAGTGACCGAGTGACCAGGGGTGATCGGCGGTTGGGAGGAGGAAATTGGCTGATGGGGTGGGGACATTTCTGCCACCCCCGGCGAGTTGCCGTCTCGCCATGATGAATTCAGTCGGAAGCCAATAGCTTCTTAAGTCCCTTGTGCCGGCTGCATGGTTCACGCCGATGCTGAGATCCCTATGGATCTCGAAGTGCAGATGAGGCGGGTACATTCCGTGATTGGTGCCGATCGTTCCCACCTGCTGACCCTTGCTGATCTGCTGTCCCTCCCGCACAGAGATTCGATCGAGATGCGCGTAGAGGGAGTCGGCGAATTTCAACTGGCGATTCTCGATCCAGGAGTGTCGGATCACCACGACATTTCCCCACGCCACACGCACATCTCTGGCCAGTACGACAACGCCATTGCCGATTGCATAAACTGGGCGGCCAAGTCCCTTGTCGCTACCACCATCTGTGACCCAATCCTCTCCCAAGTGACCCCCCGCACGGAATCCGCGTGATTTGTAAAAGCCGGCTCCCTCGGGAGGCGCGACGGGAAGAGTAAAGCCGTCCGCGGTGCGGGAAATCAACTGGGCATGAGAGTTTTCCGAGAACACCACCAGAAGGAGGAGCAACATGGGAATCAATCTCATCAATGTCAGTGGTGCAGACACAATCCCTCCAGGGTAAGAAAGTCACTAAAGCGACGCAATAGCCACCTTTTGAAATGGAATGGTAATCTGGTTGCACCGATTGCAGCCGCATGTTGAAGTAACCCGCGAATTTCTGACCCGATCCATGTCGAACTCTCCGATCACCACTCCAGCTCTCCTTGCTCTCGAAGATGGGCGTGTCTTTCTCGGCGTCTCCATCGGAGCTTCGGGCAACGCTATCGGTGAGATCTGCTTCAATACTTCCATGAGCGGCTATCAGGAGGTGCTGACCGATCCGTCGTACAGGGGGCAGATCGTCACCATGACCTACCCTCTGATTGGGAACTACGGAACAAGTTCCGAAGACGCCGAGAGTGCTTGTCCCCAGCTTCGTGGATTTGTGATCGAGGAGCTCTCCCGCGTGGAGAGCAACTGGCGCTCGGCCGAAGATCTTCCCAGCTACCTGAAGAAGCATGGCATTCCCGCGATCGGGGGGATTGATACCCGTTCACTTGCTCGCCATCTCCGCACCCAAGGAGCCATGCGTGCCTGCATCTGCACTGATGGGAGTGACGCGGCAACCGCCATTGCCAGGGCCAAGTCTGCTCCCGGACTTGAGCAACTTGATCTTGTCGGGGAGGTCTCCACCAAGGAGCACTATGAGTGGGACCCTCAGGGCAAGGAGAGTGTGCAGTACGGGGAAAACTTGTTAAAGAAGGGCGGGAGTGAGCCACTCGTGGTTCTTTATGATTTCGGCGTGAAGCGCAACATCCTGCGTCTGCTCCGTTCCCACGGGGTGCGCATCATGGTGGTCCCTTCGGATACTTCGGCCGAGAAGGCTCTGGCCTTCAATCCTGACGGCATCTTCCTCTCCAACGGTCCCGGCGATCCAGCGGTCCTTACTGCCGCCCATGAGACAGCCCGTCAGCTAGCGGAGGCCAAGCCTGTCTTTGGCATCTGTCTCGGCCATCAAATCCTTTCCCTCGCCTTCGGTGCCAGCACCTTCAAGCTCAAGTTCGGACATCGGGGAGCGAATCAGCCGGTGCAGGATTTACGCACCGGACGAGTTCTCATCACCTCCCAGAATCACGGATATGCCGTTAAGGAGGGGCTTCCCGGAGAGCTTGAGGTCACCCATCGCCATCTAAACGATGGGACCGTGGCTGGAATCAGGCACCGCACCAAGAGGGTGAGTGCTGTTCAGTTCCATCCCGAGGCTTCGCCCGGCCCCCGTGACTCAGCCCCCTTCTTTGAGGAGTTTGTTCAAGCATTGAAGGCCTGAACGTTTGGGGATGTCCTCGTGCAGAGGCTCAGAGATCGCAGAGGGACCGGCTTGGTGTTTCATCCGGAAGGGCAAGTAAAGGAAGTAGCGAAAGGTCTCTTAGGCTGTTTGACTATTAGAAACAGCCGACAGCATTCCTGATGTATTGATCGAGGAGCTCAGTACACTTTTTTTAACCCTACGATTAGGGGCCGG
>CANIBV010000038.1 GCA_947466005.1 Spartobacteria bacterium
GCGCACCAGCAACTGACGGAGCGTCTCGGCGAGATCCGTGTGCTGCGCCACCGTGAGATCGGTGAGCCTGGCGACATGATCCCTCTTTGGAAGAAGTAGGGTCTCAAAAGGCCAGAGAGCCCAGAACGGGACGACCGCGAACCAGTGCTCTCCCTCCACCACGATGCGCGAGCGGTCACTCAACTCCGCTGCAGCATAGTCGAGGAGAAAGGGGGATCTGTGTACACTGAAGTACTCACGCTGGGAGAGATCCTCCTTGGCCGGCTCCTCGGGGATGAAATCTCCGGCCCAAATCTGGCCGTGAGGATGAGGATTGGAGCAACCCATCGCGGCCCCCTTGTTCTCAAAGACCTGAACCCATCGGTAACGCTCCCCGAGTTCCTCCGACTGGGTGACCCAGGTGTCGATGACACGGGAAATATCGGGGGTCTGCATCTGGGCAAGCGAGAGGTCATGGCGCGGGGAGAAACAGATCACGCGACTTTCACCCGAGACTTCCTGCAGACGGAAGAAGGGGGAGTCGGCCGGCTCTTTTCCGGCTGCCCCCTCTGCGGGAGGGAGGAGCGCTGCGAAGTCATTCGCGAAGACGTAGGTGTCCGAATAGTTTTCGTTGAGGTGACCTCCGACGCGTGCGTTACCGGGGCAGAGATAGCACTCGGGATCATAGGAGGGCCGCCCCTTTGCTACCGACTCGACCTGTCCCTTCCAGGGGCGGGTGGCTCGGTGCGGGGAGACGAGAAGCCACTCGCGGGTAAGCGGATTCCATCGGCGGTGAGGGCGGTCCATGAGGTCCTTGGGTTCCATGACGTCAATAAGGGTGTGGCTGGAATGCGGCGAGTTGAACTAAATCGCCGATGAAAGCACATTGGCCTGATAATGCGAGCCAGTTCCAAAAATCCGGAAAACCGCACCGTGAGGATTTCCATGTCGAAGGGAATGCAACAATTGGCTCCATATTTATGAAGGGTCCGATATAGGTTGCAGCTGATGGATCCCCAAGTAACAGGATCAGGGGCGCCCCCTGAAGAACCAATCATTCTTACCGCGAACATTCCCTCGCGTAAGAGCGTGCTGATGCTCGACAGTCTTCTTCGTAGAGCCTCTCGCCTGCAGCGGTCGGTGGCCAAGCGGTGGAGGAGGATCCGCCGTAAACCCCAGACGATTGCCGAGAGCGTGAATCTCCTGCCGACGCTGATTCAGGTGCTGGCCGCGTTCACACGGGTGGATGGGGAGATGCTGGAAGAGGAGATCGACTCCAGTCTCGGCTTCCTGCGATACGACTACCCGGAGGCCGTCTATTCCGAACTGCGGAAGCTCTTCCGTCAGGCACTTGAGCAGCAGCAGGATCTCGGGGCGATGGCCACAAAACTCGCTGTGGAACTGAGCGACGACCGTAAGATCCTTCTGGGGGTCCAACTCTACGATCTCATCACCCGCTCGGGCATGAAGTCGGAGCAGGTTGCCGCCTACCATCACTTCATGGGGCAGCTTGGCATGGCGGCCCAAGCGATCGACATCGTCTACCAGCTCAATGCCAACGAGCAGGCCGACCCCGACTTTTTCCATGATGGAGTCTCTCCCCTGGAGGCACTCTCATTCGGCGATCCGGCACGATGCGATGTGGCGCTGCGGGACTTCACTCCCGGCGAGCGGTTGCTGGCCTACCGTCACCATGATCTGATCATCCTGAAGAACCTTTCCTCCAAGAGCCTGATCGTCCAGGGGCGACTGCTCAAGCCGGGCGAATTCTGCCGTATTTACCCAGGCCAGCGGGTTCTCGTGGGTGAACAGGTGATCACCAGCCAAGATTTGCTCTTCTACTTCAATGCAAAGCGGAACGTTACTCTTCCCCACATCTTCGTGGCCATCAACAACGAAGAGGTCCGCTTGGAGAAATCCCGCAGTCGCGACAGTGATCTCGAAATTGCCTTCGGACTGAATGTGCGTGTGACGGCGCTCCAGGATCTGCGCGCGACCCTCCGCGGCACGAGCCTGAGGAAAGGGACGAGCGTGGACGCCCAACTCCAGGACAAGATCCTCTTCCGCGACGGGGGCGAGCTTGATCTCGAGGAGCTCAAGCGGCGCGTCGGCTCGTTCGGTGGCCGATTTGAACTGAAGGGATCGAAGACCGAATACATCGCATCCAATAATCCTAACCGCCTCGACGATGATGACATCCTCCTCTCGCCGGGAATCGGGGGAGAGGTGACTCTTCGGATCACCTGCGACTATCACCAGAAAAAAGGACGCGTGGAAGTGCTCCAGGCAGACAGGCCAATCGTGGTGCGCGGCATCCCGGTACGCGGTGCGCTCGATCTCGTGGATGGCGACACGATCCGCATCGACGCCGGTCAGATCCTGAGATGCGACTTCACCGATCGAATCATCGAGGAGGAGCGTAACATCATACGCTCACTCGATGTCCGCGATCTGGTCAGCCGTTTCCGTAGCGGCGCGACGGCGCTGGACAATCTGAACTTCAGCATCGAGCGCGGCGAAATGGTCTGCGTGATGGGGGCGAGCGGATGCGGCAAGAGCACCTTGCTCCGCACCCTGGCCGGTCAATTCCCGCCAGTGGCCGGAGAGGTGCAGCTCAACCAGCGTTCCCTCTACCGGAACCTTGATCCCCTCCTCCAGTACATCACCTATATTCCCCAGTACGACGCCTTTGATGAACAGCTCACCATCGAGGAGAACCTGAAGTTCGCAGCGGCCATCCGTGCCCCTCATCTCTCGCGACGGGAGCGCCAGCGTCGCATCGATAGCAAACTGGCGGAACTGGGGCTCAACGAGCGCCGAAGTGAAGTCGTCGGAGGGTCACGCCAGAAGGTCCTGAGCGGTGGCGAGCGGAAACGACTCAATATCGGCCTCGATATGGTCAGCACGGCAGATGTCTATCTCTTCGATGAGCCGACCAGCGGCCTCTCCTCTAAGGACTCCGAACATGTCATCGAGATCATCCGGGGCATGGCTCACAACAAGATCGTCCTGGTGACGATCCATCAGCCGACCTCCAAGGTCTTCCAGATGTTCCAGAAGGCCCTCCTTCTCGATAAGGGCGGGAAGCTGGTCTATTTCGGCACCCCGACCGAGATGCTCTCCTACTTCGCCGAAGCGGAGCATGAGCAACTCTTTGGCACTGAACTGGGAGGATGTCAGGCATGCGGCACAACGCGGCCTGAATTCGTCTTCGATGTGCTGGAGACGCCGTTACGCGATTTGAGCGGTGACCTCATCTACGAGGAGAACAACCGGGGGCAGCTTGTCCCCGCACGGCGATTCTCACCGGAATACTGGCGCGACAAGTTCGAGGCTTACCGCCTGATGAAGGAGGTCCAGCAGCCCGCCTCCTCCCGAACCCCCATTCCCTCAGGGCTCGAATCGCGCAACATTCTCCACCAGCGACCCACCGGGTGGAAGGGCCTCCGCTGGCGTGATGAACTCAATCAGTTCCTCGTCCTGCTTCAACGCTCCTTCATCAGCAAGATGCGCAACAAGGCAAACCTCCTCACCACACTGGTGGAGGCCCCCATGCTGGCTTTCCTTATCGGCGCGGTGCTCCGCTACTCCGAGGGGAAAAGCTATGACTTCGCCTCGGCCTTTCACATTCCCACCTACCTGTTCCTCTCGCTGGTGGTCGCGATGTTCCTTGGCCTCACGAACAGTGTCGATGACATCATCCGCGACCGGCCCGTCCTCCTGCGTGAGCGGAACCTGAACGTTCGCGTTGGCTACTACCTGCTCGCGAAGGCGATCACGCTCGGCCTTTTTGCATTCGGGCAGTGCGCCCTCTTCACTCTGATCGGCAACTGGATGGTCTCCATCCGGGGCTTCTATTGGGTGGAGTTCACCGCGATGTTCCTGACCGCCTTCAGCGGCATTGCAATCGGCCTACTTATTTCATCACTGGCCAAGGAGGGAAAGACCGCCGTGAACATTATCCCGGTCGTCCTCATCCCGCAGATCATCCTCGGTGGTGCGCTCATCAAGTACGAGGAGATGAACCGCAATCTGGACTTCATCCACTCGATTCATGAGTGGTTCAACCGCCACCCCGAGAGCGCGATGGAGCCGCGAAGCGACCTTCAGGTGCCGATGATCTGCGAGTTCATGCCGATGCGCTGGTCGTACGAGGGGATTGTCTTTGCCCAGGCCAAGCTGAACCCCCTCGCCCTCCGCCAGGCACGGATCCAGCGCCAGATCAACCAACTCGTGGCGCTTAAGGCGCCCAGCGAGGCCCAGGAGGAGCGACTCGATGATCTCAAGGATCTCCTGGCGATCCTGAGCGGCCTTGAGGCGAAATCGCCGAAGGATCTCGATAAACGGATGAATCGGATCGACCGGGTGATCTCAGGCGGGGCCTTCAAGCGGGAAGAGTTGCTGGGCCGCGAGAGTGGCGTCACTGCCGAGCAGATCTACACCAATCAGAAAGTGCTCGATCTCGTCTCCAAGGCCGAGATGGAGCAATCCGATTACCGTGACCGCCGCCACCCGAATGTCTTCTTCGGGCCGATGAAGCGCTACTTCGGCCTGGGTATTCCCCTCCTCTGGTTCAATGCCGGAGTCCTGCTCCTCTCCATCCTGACGATGTTCTTCATCCTCTATATGATTCTGAAACGGCAGATCCGCCTGACCCGGACCTGAGAACTCCCCAACTCCCACTCGAAGGCAGAAGGTGGTGCTTGACGCCCGCCCTCTTCTGGTGGAATCTCCCCGTCCAACTAAAGGAAAGCAGGTGAATTAATATGCCAGAAGTTATTGTCCGTAAAGGTGAGCCCATCGACCGCGCCCTCAAGCGCCTCAAGAGCAAACTCGACACCGAGGGAATCCTCGACGAGGTACGCCGTCTTCGTGCCTTCGAGACCCCGACCCAGCGCACCAAGCGCAAGGCCAAGGCCAGCGCCAAGCGCGCCAAAGCCAAAGTGCGCTTTGTTCTGAGCTAATCCCTGAACTCCTTTACACTCCACCGGAGTGAATCCTGAAGTTCTTATCATCGGCTGCGGTTTCCTTGGGGAAGCTGCAGCCGAACTTTTTTCAGCCCGGGGCCAACGCGTCCTAGGTCTGGTGCGGGGTACCGACTCGCTGGAGAGCCTGACCTCGCCTCAGTCGCCCCCATTGCCCTTTCAAGTAGCCTGCTGCGATGTGACCGACCCCGCCTCGGTGGAGGCCCTCACTCCGCTGGTGAAGGGCGTGCCTCTTGCGATCTATTGCGTCAGCTCCGGGCGTGGCGGGGCCGAGACCTACGCAGCTGTCTATCGTGAAGGACTGCGTCGCATCCTCGGAAGCTGGAACCCCGGCAGGATCATCTTCGTGAGTAGCACCTCGGTCTACGGTCAGACCAATGGGGCCTGGATCGACGAGGCATCGCCCGCCATTCCGGATCGTGAAACGGGAAGAATCCTCCTCGAAGCCGAAGCACTCGCCTTGGCCGCCGGAGGGAGCGTCGCACGGCTCTCTGGGATATATGGCCCGGGCCGCTCCGTCCTCCTGCGGAAATTCCTCTCCTGCGAAGCGCTTCTCGAAGAGGGAGGCGTGCGCTGGATCAACCAAATCCACCGGGATGACGCCGCCTCGGCACTCGCTCAGCTTGGCAATCCAACGGTCGCGCCCGGCATTTACAACGTCACCGATGATACCCCCGTGACCCAGAGAGATGTCTATGGATGGATGGCTGAGGTCTTGAACCGCCCCCTGCCATCCGAGGGTCCTGCCGACCTCAACCGCAAGCGCGGCTGGACCTCCAAGCGAATCAGGAACGGTAAGTTGAGATCAACGGGATGGTATCCCCTCTACCCAAGTTATCGGGACGCATTGCCTCAGTTACTCTCGGCCATCGGAGAAAGTCTCCCAGACTAAGAGTTGCGGAAAGGCGGGGAAATGCGTCAAGATGACGCACCTTGGAAATCAAAAAAATAGTTCTCATCGTTGATGACGAGAAGCACACACGGGATGGCCTGCGTGCGGCTCTTGAGGATCATTACGAAGTCTATGTCGCAGGTGACGCCGCAGGCGCCATGACGACACTGGATGCCGACCCGGCCGATGTAGTGATCACCGATCTGAAAATCGGAACGGACGACGGCATGGAACTCATGGAGAAGATCCTGAAGCGCTCCGCTCCACCCATCTGCATCATGATGACCGCATACGGCTCCGTCGACACGGCCGTCGAGGCCATG
The DNA here is from genome assembly GCA_947466005.1 of Spartobacteria bacterium. Taxonomy (GTDB): domain Bacteria; phylum Verrucomicrobiota; class Verrucomicrobiia; order Chthoniobacterales; family UBA6821; genus UBA6821. The sequence continues at coordinate 6,180 of CANIBV010000038.1, forward strand.
CGCCGAGGGGCCTACGATTTCGTCACCAAGCCGGTGAATATCGACCGCCTTGAGATGCTCATCCGCCGCGCCCTGCGTGAGAGAGAAGTGCAGGCCGAAAATATCGAGCTGCGCCGCGAGGTCGTAAAAGCCAGAACTCCCGACAAGATGATCGGCAGATCTCCCGTGATGGAACGTCTCTTTGAGACCATCCGTCAGGTGGCCCCCAGCAAGGCGACAGTACTGATCCAGGGGGAAAGCGGTACGGGCAAAGAGGTCGCGGCGAAGGCCATCCACTCGCTGAGCACGCGATCGGAAAAACCCTTTGTCGCCGTCCATTGCGCCGCCCTCTCTCCGCAGCTTCTTGAAAGCGAGCTTTTCGGCCATGAGAAGGGTGCTTTCACGGGAGCCAGCGAGCGCCGCATAGGACGCTTCGAGCAGGCAGCCGGCGGGACACTCTTCCTCGATGAAATCGGCGAGATTGATCCCTCCGTGCAGGTGAAGATCCTGCGCGTACTGGGTGAAAAGAGTTTTGAGCGGGTCGGTGGCAACCAGACGATCCCCTCCGACGTGCGTCTTCTTGTAGCTACCAACAAGGATCTTGCCGCCATGGTGGCCGGCGGGGGATTCCGCGAAGATCTCTTTTTTCGTCTCAATGTCGTGCCGCTAACCACGCCTCCTCTCCGGGATCACTCCGAGGATATCCCCCTGCTGGCCGGCGCATTCCTTAAGGAAATGGCCAAGGAGCACGGGAAGCCTCTGCGCCAGTTCACTCCCGAAGCCATGACAGCCCTGGAGTCCCATGGTTGGCCGGGCAACATCCGCGAACTCCGGGCCGCAGTGGAACACGCCGTCGTGCTGGGGGTGGAAACGGAACTGGGCATCAAGGATCTTCCCACCGCCCTCCGATCGATCCAGTCCGCCGGATCCGAGGCAGCCGCAGAGGGTGCGCTGAACCTTGCACAGGTAGAGTCCCTCCTGATTCGGAAGGCTCTCCAAGAATGCGGTGAAAACAGGACATTGGCGGCAAAAAAGCTAGGCATCAGCCGCCGCACGCTCCATCGTCATTTAGCTCAAATCGGAATCTCGAAACACGCTTCCTAACTTCAGTTTACGCAATGGCACTTCAGAATACTATCGTTAGCCTCGACTCGGGTTTCATGGCCAAGGCGTTCAAGATCGGGATGATTACGGCACTCCTGATCGGCCTCTGCGTGCTCTTTTTCATTCAATTCAGGGGTCTTGGGACAGAGCAGGCCATGGACCAAGCCCAGATCGCCCGGTCGGTGATCTCGGGCGAGGGCTTCAGCACCCGCTACATCCGCCCCCTAGCCATCCGCCAACTGAGTGACTCTGGGAAGAAATTCACGGGAGGCAATTTTCCTGAGTTCTACAATGCCCCCCTTTTCCCCCTCGTTGAGGCGATCGCTCTCTTTCCGATTAAGAAGAGCCTCGAAATGAGCGCCGCCGACACGCTCTCCAAGGGAGACAAGGCCATCGCCCTGCTTGGCTTTGTGCTGATGCTGACCGGCGTCTTTGTCTGGTATTTTGTCGGCCGCCTCCTGTTTGATCAGAAACTCGCCCTACTCGGCTCGGGATTGCTTCTGGTAACGGATCTGATGTGGCAGTTCGCCCTCTCCGGCCTGCCCCAGCATCTTCTTATCATTCTTTTCGGATTGGTCACCATGTGCGCACTCCGCGCAAGGGATGCCAAAAAAAGGGAGGGCTCTCTTCACGCTCATCTCTGGCTTGCGGGAGCGGCCTTGGGCCTAGGCCTCATGTCCTTGACAAGCGGCGTCACGGCTTTCCTCTTGCCTGGCTTCCTCGCCTTTTGCCTCATCTCGTTTCCGTCGCGCCTCACCTCGTTCCTCATCCCGCTGGCGGTCTACCTCGTTACGATCTCCCCGTGGTTACTTCACAACTACCTCGTCTGCGGCAATCCTTTGGGTCTGGCGTTTTACACGATCTTCTCGGGATCCGGAGTCAGTGAGAGCACGCTGATGCGCGGAGTGAACACTTCTCTGACTCCGGGAGGAGGCCTGACAAGCAAGCTCCGCTTGGGGTTGATGGATCAGGCTGGCAACCTCTGGAAGTACCTCGGCCTGAATATCACGGCGGCGGCCTTTCTTATCTCCTTGCTTCACTCGTTCCGAAACCCGGCCGTCTCACGCTGGCGTTGGATAGTCCTCATGATGTGGGCGGGGGCAGCCGTCGGCATGTCACTTTTCGGAGTCAAGGAGGTCATTTCTGGCAATCAGGTTCACTTCATTTTCCTTCCGATTGCCATCTTCTACGGCTTGGCCTTCCTGTTGGTCCTTTGGAACAGGCTCGAGATCAACCTGAAGCCTCTTCGCATCCTCTTTCTGGTACTCATTTTCGCCCTCACAGGAGCCCCCCTGCTGCTAACTCTGTTTGCCACGCAGCCGTACCGTGTCCAATGGCCCCCCTACGTGCCTCCCTTCATCTCGGTGCTGCATAACTGGTTTAAGCCTCAGGAAATTCTCTCCTCCGACATGCCGTGGGCAGTCGCTTGGTATGCCAATCGGAAATGCCTCCTTCTGCCCGAGTCGATCGGCCAACTCAACGAAGCCTCGGATTTTGGAACACTTGGTTCCCCGATTGTCGGCCTCTACCTAACGCCCGTTTCCGGCAGTGAAAGTTTTCTCAGTATCATCAAGGGCCCTTATAAGGAGTGGGCGCCAGTGATCATGCGCACGGTGAACATGAAAGACTTCCTACTGAAAAGCTTCACCCCTCTCCCCATCGATGGGGAATGCATTCTCTATGCAGACAGCGAGCGCTGGGCCAACAAATCAGCACAATAGACGCGATGACCACACCCAAAGCTCATTCCCCCTCCGCAGAAGCCTCCATCGAGTCATCCCTTGGACGGTTGGAAACCATCGTCGAAGAGATCGAAAAGACCCCACCACCTCTCGAGACATTGATCGAGCGCTACGAGGAAGGGATGGCCCTCTTGAAGACCTGCCGAGAGAAGCTGGATGCGGCTGAGAGAAGGATAGAGATCATCACGCGGACCGGCAGGGGTGAGGCCACGCTGGAGCCCTTTGAGGAATCGTGAGTCGGGAGATCCAAAATGTCGGAGTGGGGCTACTCGAACGGATCAACGGGCCCGCCGACCTGAAGCAGATCCCCGAAAAGGATCTCCCGCAGCTTGCCCAGGAGATCCGTAAGGAGTTGATCGGCACCCTTTCCGAGACGGGAGGGCATCTCGGGCCGAATCTCGGCGTGGTGGAGCTCACCATCGCGCTGCACCGAGTCTTTGACACGCCGACTGACAAGATCCTCTTCGATGTCAGCCACCAGGGCTACATCCACAAGATACTGACGGGCCGCCGCAAGCAGATGGCAACAATGCGCCAGCATGGTGGCCTCAACGGCTTCCTCCTCCGCACTGAGAGTGAGCACGACTGCTACGGGGCGGGCCACGCAGGGACGGCACTTTCCGCGGCTCTAGGCATGGCGGCAGCCCGGGACATGAATGCCTCCAACGAGCATGTCGTGGCCGTGGCGGGTGACGCGGCTTTCACCTGTGGCGTCAGCTACGAAGCGCTCAACAATGTCGCGGAGACCACCAAGCGATTCATCGTGGTCCTGAATGACAACGAGTGGTCAATTGCCAAGAATACAGGCGCCATTGCCGAGCACCTGAACAGGATCGCCACCAGCCCTGCTTATACCCATCTGCACGAGCAGGCCGCCAAGTTTGTGGAGTGGATCGGTGGAAAGACGGCGCGGCATCTCGCTCACAAGATCGAGGCAGGGGTGAAGCAAATCCTCCTGCCGGGAGTGATCTTCGAGGACCTCGGCCTCCGTTACTTCGGTCCGATCGACGGGCACGACATCCCCCTGTTGATCCGTACTTTTGAATTCCTCAAGACACAGAACGAGCCGGTCATCCTTCATATCATCACCAAGAAGGGGAAAGGGTATGCGCCCGCCCTGGCAAAGCCGGACAAGTTCCACGGGCTAGGCAAGTACCAGATGGAGACCGGCGAGACAGTTGCCGTCACTGCCCCCACCTACTCCGAGATCTTCGGGAAGACTCTCGCTGACTTCGCGGACCATAACCGCAAGATCGTGGCGATCACCGCAGCGATGCCGACTGGCACGGGACTCACCCAGTTCGCCGCACGCCACCCGGATCGCTTTTACGATGTCGGTATCGCAGAGGAGCATGCGGCCATCTTTGCGGCGGGCATGGCGACACGTGGAATGAAGCCCTTCCTGACGATCTACTCCACCTTCATGCAGCGGGCCTTCGACATGATCGTCCACGACATCGCACTGCAGAACCTGAATGTTTCGCTCTGCATGGACCGCGCTGGCCTCTCCGGGGATGACGGACCCACACACCACGGACTCTTCGACATCGCCTACCTCCGCAGTATTCCTGGCATCATCCAGATGCAGCCCAAGGATGAGGAGGAGTTCGCCGATATGCTCTGGACGATGGCCCACCACCATGAGGGGCCAATTTCCATCCGCTATCCCAGGGGGGCGGGATCCGGAGCGCTCCCGAAGACCTCCCCGAAACTGCTTGAGATCGGAAAGGCTGAGGTGCTCCGACATGGAACTGATGTCGCCCTCTTTGGATTGGGTAACTTCTCAGCGGTGGCCCTAGAAACGGCCGACCTGCTGGAAAAGCAGGGCATCAAGGCCGCGGTGATCAACCCCCGCTGGATCAAACCTCTTGATGCGGGCACGCTGGAGTTCTTTGCGCGTGGAGTGAAGGTCCTCTGCACCCTGGAGGATCACGCCGTGACCGGTGGCTTCGGAACCTCCGTTGCCGAACACCTTTCCGATTCCGGCATCACCACCCCGCTCGTGCGTGTCGGCTGGCCCGATCAGTTTATCGAGCACGGCTCCGTTGCCATCCTCCGTGAGAAATACGGCATGACGGCCCAGGCTACGGCAGCGAGGATCGTGTCAGCTCTTAAATCGGGAACTGAAACTGGCCAGGATAAGATTCTCCCGCAGAGGCGCTGAGGCGCAGGAGATTGAGATCTGGAAAGCAGCCGTAAAGAAGCATGGTGACGCTTGGACGCATGTCCGCAAAAAAACCGCCTCCCTTTCGAGAGGCGGTTCATTCATTGGTATGGCTGTGACCTAACAGTCTTCAGTCTTCAGCCTTCAGCCCAGGGGGCTAAAGGGCTAATCCTCTGCGCTCTTCAGAGAGCCCGCCCCTCAGAGGCTCTTGTGAGAGCCGTCGCAGAGGGGGCCGTTGCCGCTGTGCTTGCAGCCGCAGAAGTAGACCGTTCCATCTTTCTCAGCCGTGTAAGGGGTCGGGGCGAAACCGCTTCCCTTGTGGGTGCCGTCGCAGAAGGGCTGCGTGGCGCTCTTCCCGCAGGAGCACCAGTAGTAGGTCTTGCCTGCTTCGACGGCGACAGGGATGGGAGATTTCTGGGCGATGGTGGGTTCGGACATGGGAGTACTCTTTGAGGTTGGATTATTTACTTAATGACATTAATCTTTTAGCCGCAGTTACCTGCAAGAACAACTTCATTTTCAGCTCATCATCACCTTCACTCATAGAAATCCATGAATCACGTTATTCCAGAATCTCAGCTCCTTGATGCCCTGAACTGGCGCTACGCCACCAAGACCTTTGACGCCACGAAGAAGATCCCCGAGGCCACCTGGAAGGCCCTTGAGGAGACCCTCGTCCTCTCACCATCCTCCTTCGGGCTTCAGCCATACCGGTTCCTGATCATCAAGGATCCCGCGATCCGGGCCCAGCTCAAGCCTCATTCCTGGAACCAGACCCAAGTGGTCGACGCCTCCCACTATATCGTCCTTGCAGGGCGCACCGCGATGACCGAGACGGAGGTGGATCGTTTTCTCGACCGTGTTGTCGAGGTCCGCAGCATCCCCAAGGAGTCGCTGGATGGTTACCGTGGCATGATGTACGGCAGCCTCCTGAGTCCAGGGGCGGAAACGCGCATTCCTCATTGGGCAGCACTCCAGGCATACATCGCTCTTGGCAACTTGATGACCTCGGCCGCCCTCCTCGGAGTCGACACCTGTGCGATTGAGGGATTCGCTCCGACTGAATACGACTCTATTCTTGGTCTGAAGGAGCAGGGGTACGCCTCCGTCGTTTGCTGCGCACTCGGCTACCGGCACTCGGAGGACAAGCATGCCTCCGCCGCCAAGGTTCGCTTCCCGAGCAGCGATCTGATCAAAACCATCTGATATCCGGTGATTCCCGACCAAAAACGCGATCTCGGAGAACAGCCCCTAGCCCCTATCCTTACCGAACTGGGGCTCAAGTCGCACGATCTCGTGGCAGCATCGACCGAGCAGATCACCCATAAGATGGTCCAGCGCGGCTGCAAGGGGAGACGGCTCACCAAGAATATCCAGGGCAAGCTCCTCCGCGCGCTGAACACCGCCTCGGGAAAGACTTACGCGATCAAAGATCTCTTCACCTACTAGGGTGAAGAATGCCAAAAGTCTCCCGCAGAGGCGCGGGGGGGATTAAAGTTTGGAAAGCTCGGAAAAGGTTCATAAATTCTGCCGACATCTCTCCTGCCTCATCATTATATTCCC
>CANIBV010000039.1 GCA_947466005.1 Spartobacteria bacterium
CGACTCATGAGGTAGTAATTGAGCCAAAACATCCCCCCCCAGAGCAGAATCCTGAGCCATGAGGTATTCCAAGAGAGGCAGGCGATCCCGAGAATCCAGAGCGAAGCGACGATCAGGGCGAGAATCAGGAAGACCGCCACAAGCCGGGACATCATCTTGTTCCTCTGCAGCAGGATAAAGACCAGGAACACGCTGAAGTCCCCCATGGGGTTACGGAAGGTAAGTACGACGACCCAGACCAGCAGGCAGGCCATGACTATCCTCATCGTCCCTCCCCAGCGGTCGGGCAACGGCCTCAGTTCCTCGAGGACCTGCCGAAAAAATCCGGCGATGGTGAATCCGCCACTCCCCGACCGGAGCATCGTGCCGATGGGGGATCCCATGCGAATCAACGGCCCGTATGAACCGTGGCGGCAGCAGTGGTGCCGACTCGTAGGACTTCCGTAGGAACACCGTCGGCAAGCCTGATCCTCACGGGAAAGCGCTGTTCCAACTGGACCCAATCCAGCGCCTGCGGGATCACGGGCAGGATGCTATTCTGCAAGGTCTGCGGGGTGGCACCCCATCCGATGCTCTCCACCGTCCCATTAAAAAGTTTACCTGCGAAAGTCTTTAGCTCCACGGACGCAGGGTCACCGATCTTCATCCGATGGAGCTGCCCTTCGCGAAACGGCTCGCAGACCCACCAGGAGTGAATATCAATGAGGGTAAAGACTTGGCGCCCCTCCATCGCGAAGGCACCTCTGGAAATACTCATCTGTGAAATCAGGGCATCAAACGGAGCCTTTACGGTGCAATATTGAAGATTGAGCTCGGCTTGAGCGAGTGCCGCAGCGGCGACATCGCGCTTGGCCTGGGCCTCCGAGATGTTGAGTACGGAAGATTGAGCTGAGAGAATCTGAGCCTGAGAGACCGCTACTCCTGCCTGAGCAGACTGCAAGGAGTTCTTCGCATCGGTTACATCCTGGGCGCTGGCATAGTGCTTCGCGAGAAGCGGGGCAATCCTGTCGTAGTTGTCCTTGGCAGTCGCAAGCTTTGCCAGAGCCTGAGCCAAGGAGGCTTCGGCAGACTTGACCTGATCACCCTGAGAGGCAATCTGCAAACCCGCATTGGTGAGCGCTCCCTCAGCCATAGCCAAGTTGGCCTTAGCCGATTGCACTGCAATTTCATAAGGGGCGGGGTTGATCTCAAAAAGTAGATCACCGCGCTGGACGAGTTGGTTGTCTTTGATTGGAAGTTCCTTGATCGGACCAGTGACACGCGGGGCGATTCCGATCATGTCGGCCATGAGTACTCCGTTGTTACAGCGGGGATTACGTGCACCCCAGACGTAGACCACGATCGATGCAATGATCGCCAAGATCACAAAACTCCAACCGATCACCAACCCTAAGACCGCTTTTCGGGAGTGACGGTCCTCAGGTTCTTGAGCCAAGCCAGTGGGATTTATTTTCTCTTCGGTAGTCATGGCATTCAGTGGGTGAAAATGATCAGGTAGACCAGCAGGGTGAAGAAGATATTCAGGCAGGGATAGCCGATCGAGCGAGGCCGGATCCACCCATCAAGGCCCACCTTGACCATAATGAACCGTACGATCATGGAGAGAACCCAGCCTATGAGGATCGAAAGAAGCCACGCAGGAAAGTAGGCCCCTCCGATCGCCGGAATGCAGGAGCAACCGGAAAGAAAGTAAGATGCAGCCAAGACGACTGAAGGAAGAGAGTGGCGATACATCAGGCCGCACGTTAGGGAGGATTAGGAATACGGAGCAAGGGGAAAACCTGACTCGACAGTGTCATGAATCCCCCTTTACTTAGCCTGTCGATGATTTATTCACGCTACTCTTTTAGCATAGCAGTCCTGACTTGGGTGGCACTTTTCACCTCGCTGAATGCTTCGTCCCGAGATTCCTCCGATTCCGTTTCCATCCCCTCCTCCAAGGAGAAGCAGACAGCAGTTGCCTCATCAGCGGAGATGACACAACAAATGGAGTTGATGGCAAAACTCCATGATTACAGCTTCATTGATCCAAGGAAGGGATACACTCTGCCAGAGTTGGTGGATCTGGCCCAGAGGCATAATCCGACAACCAGAATTTCCTGGGAGACCGCCGTCCAGGCCGCTGCTTCAACAGGCATGACCGAGGCGCAGTTTTATCCAACCCTCACAGTGGAAAGCAGCTACGGAGGAGGATACTGGAGTCAGGACCTCACAGGTGCAAAAAGCCAGTCGGGAATTATCGTGCCCGTGAACTTCAATGATAAGGCCAGTGGTAACTACAGCAACCTGAGCGCCGGAGTGAACCTGCGCTACACCCTCTTTGACTTCGGCCAGAGGATCGCAAACACAAAGGCCGCAAAGCGTACCCAGACCGCTGCAAACCTCTCTTTCAATGCCGCCCACCAGCAGATCACCTTCCAAGTCACCCAGGCCTACTACACCCTCGAGACCGACCGACGACTGATCGAAACTGCCGAGATTTCTGCAAAGTCAGCAGAGGATATTCTGGCCTCCACACAGGCGAAGTACGACCAAGGACTGCTGACTGAACCTATCTTGCTCCAAGCCAAACAGGCCAGGGCTCAAGCCGCTTTTGATCTCGTCAACGCTCACTCCAACTGGGAGGTGGCAAGGCTGAATCTGATCCAAATCATCGGTGCCCAACCGGAATGCGGATTACAAGTCGCCAGCTACGATTTTTCCCGTCTGGACAGTCGCCTTCAGGCCCCCCTTGATCAATTCGTGCAAGCAGCCTTGAAGCAGAAACCAGACTTACTGGCCAAGGTCGCCAAGGCTCAGGCAGCCGAGCAATCCTTTCGCGCCACCAAAGCAGGCACCCTGCCTCAGTTCTCCATCAAAGGAGTTCAAAGCTACCAAAATTTCAACACCACGATCAACGGGGGAGAAATTCACGATGTCGGGTTGAGTTTCCAAAACTACGGAGGATCAGTGAATGTCGAATGGCCCTTCTTTGACGGCGGTCTCAACCGAAACAAGGTCAAGCAGGCGGCCTCATCGTGGAGGGAGGCCAACGAGGCTGTCCTCCAAGCACGAGAGGAGGCCCTTGCCACAGTCTGGCGCTCCTACACCACCGCGAAGTCCTCAATCCAGAAAAAGCAGTCTGCGGATGATCTCCTTACTGCCAGCCAAGCTTCCTACAACGCACTCATGGCCAGTTTTGACCTTGGCAGGACATCCATTCAGGATGTGCTTACGGCACGCACGTCACTGGCCCAGGCCATGGCGAGTAAGGCACAATGCGACCAGTCGATCGCAGCAAGTTTGGCGACTCTTGCCTACTCAAGCGGCCAACTTTAAACCTCCTTTTTTCATACGCTTCAAAACAAACAATGCACGCTTACCAGATCGCCACCCTCTCATTCTTGGGCATCTTCGGGGGGGCGTTAGCGGGCTTTCTGATTCAGGGGTTCTTGCCCCATCATCATCTCTCGGGAGAATCCAAAGGAGTAGTCCATTTGGGAGCCGGGCTTATCGCAACCTTGGCCGCTCTCATCCTTGGACTCTTGGTCTCCTCGACCAAGGCAACCTATGATGAGACTGAGAGCCTCGTGAACGAAATGTCGGCAAGCTACGCTCATGTCGACAGATTACTTGCAAACTATGGTGCCGAGGCCGACCCGATCCGGCCGGTCCTCCGGGGCTCTCTGGAAAAAATGCTGAACATCATCTGGCCCGAAGAATCCAAAAGCGGTGAAAAGTCGCCTCTGCAGACAAGGATGGAACTGGAGCATGTTGACCGAAGAATCTCACTCCTGAATGCAACCGATCAATACCAGCAAGAACTCAAATCGAACGCCCTTCATCTCGTTGATGATATCATCCAGAAGCGTTGGTTGCTTCAGGAGATCGTCATGGGAGGTGGCATTTCATTCATCCTTCTTGTATTCCCAGTGCTGTTCATTGCTTTCATTACTCTGATCTACGCACTTTACGCCCCAAGGAATTTAACGGTTGCGGCAGCACTCCTCTGCTGTTCCCTCTGCATTGCGATCGCTGTTTTTCTAATCAGCGAACTCTCCTCCCCTCTTCAGGGAACACTCAAGATTTCCAGCAAACCTCTTCAGATAGCGATCAATCAGATGGGGATGGAGTAAAGCGGAAGTCCCATCAGGAAACACCAAAGATCTCGTGAGGGATCCAGATCCGAATCTTCAATCGACAGTGATAAATATTACTCCGATAATTCCCTTATGAGCTCACACACCTACAAAAAGATCGAACTCGTCGGTTCCTCCACCAAGAGCATCGAGGATGCGGTTCAGAATGCCGTGGCCATGGCAGCCACCACCGACAAGAATCTCCGCTGGCTGGAGGTCGTCGAGACACGTGCCCACCTTGAGGATGGCAAGATCGCCCACTGGCAGGTGACTGTGAAAATCGGCACCACTCTGGAAGGCTGATCAATCATCCCTTGATGACCTCCTATCTCTGGACCCGGCGTTTTCGCGAACTCTATGACAAGGCCGTCGACCTTTTCCGTGCCGGCAACCGCGATCTAGAAAGTTACTTCAATACCCAGGAAATCTCCTTCCTTTCATCCATCGGCCTGCGACCGATCAATCTCTATGACTGGGCCGAGGATATGGTCTCCGTAGGAGAGCCGGATTGGAACACGGTGCTGATGATTTCCGCGGCGCGACGTGACTACTTCCTAGTGCATCAAAAGGGAGTTACACAGACGAGTATCACCGAATCTTCGGAACTTCCTCCGAAAGATAAAGAACTCGATGGAATCCCCTGGCTTCCACGCATCATCGCGAAGGCAACCTGCTTCCTGAAGGGGGGCCTCTGCCACGAGATCATGTACGGATGCGCAGGCGACCGCCGTTTCCTCAAGGAGCACGACATCCACCCTGCCGACTTTCTCAGGGCCGTCTGGGCCTCTGGTGGGGACAAGGCCAAGGTGCTCGCCTTTGTGAAGGCGGCCAGACGGGATTAGACTCCTCCCCGGCCCCCTTTTCTCCCTCATTCCCCGCGTCAGGCGCCGGGCGCTTGGCGTGGAGTTCTCCCCTCGTCCGCGTCGATGTAGTCGAACATCGTCTGGATGTCCTTGCGGCTTTCAAAACCGCCCTCCTTCTTGCGGCGCTCCAGGGTCTCGACGAGGTCGTCGTTCCAGCCGCGACGGGTCATGTATCCGTTCCAAACCTCGATCTGCTCTTCGGTCGGGGTCACACCCTGCTTGCAGGCCCAGTTCCAGACCTCTTCGTCGGAAAGGATCGAACCCACCGCTCCAACAAGTTCCTCATAGTTCACACTGAGGAGGGAGCAGCAGCGAAGGTCGAAGCCCTTCCCTAGATTTGGGGCATAATCCGCCCCGAGTTCACCGGCTGCATGGAGGCGGATCTTCTCCACCATGCGGGGAAAGTAGACAAGGCCGTGGATGGTTTCGTGGGGGCTTCGTGGAAGTTTCATGAGGGTACTTTAGCAGAAGGGGGTGCGCTTGGGGAAGGCGATTGGAAACTACTCAGGAGAAACAATCCCGCCGCGACGCAGATGCAGGAGTCGGCCACGTTGAAGGAGGGCCAGTGATAGGAGCCAAACTGAAAATCAAGAAAGTCCACCACGTGGCCGAGGCGTAGCCGGTCGGCGACATTCCCCAGGATCCCTGAAAGCAAAAGCGCCCAACCTGCCAGCATGACATACCCGGTGAAGTGTCTCCTCATCACCACCAAGCCAGCAAAGACAACGGACGAAAGAATAATGAAGAAGCGGTTGCTGTCGTGGAGCATCCCGAAAGCTGCCCCGGTGTTGTAGACATGGGTCACGGAAAAGAATCCGGGGATGACGATGATCGACTCCCCAAAGGGGATGTTTCGGATCACCATCGCCTTGGTCAGCTGATCGAACATTGCCACGACCAGGATCAGCAGCGGGAGGATCAACCTGTTCATACCTCGGCGGCCGGAAGGAGCACTCCCGAGGCAACGGCGGCCTCGACGGCCTCCACGCAGCGACCGCAGAGGGTCGTGTGTTCAGGATGTGAACCAACATCGTCGCGGTGGCGCCAGCAGCGCTCGCACTTGGTTGTCCCTGACTTGCTGATCGTGATTTCCTTTGATCCACTGGTGATCGAGAGGTTACTCAGGATCAGGAGCTCCTCGATCACGGCTATCCCCTCTGCCGCAGCCGCGAGGATGATCGGATCTTCCGTCGTGACCCGGACAACGGCCTCCAGAGGATTCGCAATCACACCATCACGCTGTGCCAGCTCCAGCGCCTGAGAAACTTCACCCCGGAGGGTAAGGAGGGCCTCAAATCGCTTCAGGATCTCCTGATCGGGAACCTTCTCGACGGGGAAGAGTTCCAGATGGACGGAGCTTCCGGGATGCACATGACCCCATGCCTCCTCGGAGGTGAAGACAAGGATCGGGGCAAGCAGCCTGACGAGATCCTCGAAGACCTTGGCCATCACGGCCTGCGTCGCACGACGGCGGGGTGAGTTGGCAGTGTCGCAGTAGAGGCGGTCCTTGGTCACATCGACGTAGATGCTGCTGAGCTCCACGGCGCAGAACTGGTTGATCGCCTGATAGACCTTCTGGAAAGCAAGCTCCTCGTAGGCCTTGCAGCAGGTGTTCACGGTCTCCTGAAGGCGCGCCAGAATCCAATGGTCGATCGGCGTCGGTTCCCCGGCGGGAGCAGAGGAATCGTAGTCGGCGAGATTGGCCAGCAGGATGCGGAGGGTATTGCGGATCCTGCGGTAGGTGTCTGTCAGGCGTGCAAAGATCTCCTCGGAGAAAGGGACATCATCCGTAAACTGAACACTACTTGCCCAGAGGCGCACGATGTCCGCGCCGTAGGTCTTCACGAAGTGATCGGCCTCGGTCGGCTTCTGATAGCCTCCGGCTCCTTCCTTCCCCTGGTTCGACTTGGAGATTTTCTGGCGCGTGTCGACATCGACGACAAATCCGTGGGTGAGGACCGACTTGTAGGGGGCCTTCTCGTTGAGTGCCACGGAGGTCATCAGCGAGGACTGGAACCACCCGCGATGCTGATCCGTCGCCTCAAGGTAGAGATCCGCCGGGAACTGAAGCTCTGGACGGCCACGCAACACGGCCTCATGACTCATTCCGCTGTCGATCCAGACGTCGAGAGTGTCATTGCGTCGGACCGATCCGGCAGGCGCGCCGGTCAAGCGGCACCAATCTGCGTCATCGAGGGAGAACCAGGCATTCGATCCCTTCTCGGCCACCACTTCGGAGACCTTGGCGATGACATCGGGATCGAGAATCGGCTCTCCCTCGGGGGAGTAAAAGACAGGCAGCGGAACTCCCCATGAGCGCTGGCGGGAGATGCACCAGTCGGGACGGGATGTAACAGTGCCGCGGATACGGTTGCGCCCCCAATGCGGGATCCAGTTGGTGGCGTCGATCTCCTTCAATGCCCTCTCACGCAGGGAGTCGATGCTGATAAAGAACTGCTCTACCGCACGGAAAAGAATCGGGGTCTTGGACCGCCAGCAGTGGGGGTAGCTGTGCTGGTAATCCTGACGACCAAGCAGGGATCCTCCCTCGGTGAGGATGCGGATCACTTCCTCGTTCCCCTCGAAGACATTCTTTCCAACGAGCGAGGGAACGCCGCACTCCTCGGTGAACCTGCCGTAATCATCCACGGGGGAGAGCAACTCGAGGCCGACCTTCCGTCCCAACTGATAATCGTCATCACCGTGACCGGGAGCGATATGAACGCAACCGCTTCCTGTTTCCAGCGTCACAAACTCCGCCGTGTGCACGGTGGACAGCCTGTTAAGGAAAGGATGCTTGGCTTTAACTCCCGCAAGCGTGTTCCCTTTGAGTGACTCCCCATGAGGAGTGAGTTTCAGTCCAGTCGCTTCCTTGAACTTCTCCGCCAAACCCGCCGCGACAATAAATCGATCGGCGCCATTCTCAAGGAGGATGTAATCAAGGTCGGCGTGGACGGCGATCGCAAGATTTGCCGGAAGCGTCCAAGGGGTCGTGGTCCAGATGACAATACTGAGGGGCTTGTCGTATGGCAGGCCAGCGGAGGCTGGATAGAGGGAATCCAACGCGAACTTCACGAAGATCGCGGGAGATGTCTTCTCCTGGTACTCGACCTCGGCCTCGGCGAGTGCCGTCTGCGCTCCGGTGCTCCAGAGGACCGGTTTCTTGCTGCGGTAGACAAGCCCCTTCTCCACCATGCGGCCGAAGGAGCGAATAATCGCCGCCTCGTACGAGGGATCGAGCGTCAGGTAGGGATGCTCCCAGTCACCGAAGACGCCCAGACGGCGGAACTGCCCCCTCTGGATGTCGATGAACTTACGGGCATATTCCTCGGACTTCTGACGCACCTGCAGGGGGGTGAGCCCTGCCGAGGACTTCACCACGCGGAACTCGATCGGCAGACCGTGACAATCCCATCCGGGAATGAACGGGGCCTGGAATCCGGCCATGGTCTTCGACTTTACCACCAGATCCTTGAGCACCTTGTTGAGAGCGGTCCCCATGTGGACATTTCCATTGGCGAACGGAGGGCCATCGTGGAGGACGAACTTCGGAGCTCCCTCGCGGGCCTTTTGGATTGAAGCGTAGAGACCCTCCTTCTCCCATCGTGCCAGCAACTCGGGTTCACGCTGGGCAAGACCGGCCTTCATCGGGAAGGCGGTTTTGGGAAGTCGGACGGTATCCTTGTAGCGGGACATGATGGAAAAGTTATGAAATCAGAAGGATGAAGTATGAAATTAATCTGAAGAGACGTTGGAGATCATCGCAAAATGACTCCCTTCACACTTCATCATTCATCCCTCATACTTTTGATCCGGGCATTCCCGGATCAGCCTTCGAACGTGTCGTCGAGCCAGGTAAGGAGCTGCGAGATGGTCTCCACTGTCTCGTCGCCCATGTTCGAGATGCGGAAGGTCTCGCCTTTGATCTTACCATAGCCGCCGTCGATGATACAGGAGTGCCTCGCCTTCAGTCGGCCAATCCAGCCCGCCACGTCCACTCCCTTGTTGTTCTTCACGCAGGTAAGGGAAACAGAGCGGTAGCCTTCGGGGGCAAAGAACTCCCAGCCGCGAACCTTCACCCAGTCATGGACGAGGGCGTTGGTGGCTGCGTGGCGGGCGTAACGGTTCCCGAGACCCTCTGCAGCGATATCTTCAAGCTTGGACTGGAGCGCGTAGATATGGGAGATGACCGGTGTACTAGGGGTCATGTCACCCTCGTGGTTCTTCTGGAACTCGAGAAAATCGAAGTAATAACCGCGTCCCTTGACCTCGGAGGCACGCTTCATCGCCTTCTCGGAGACGGAGAAGAGTGCCATGCCAGGAGGCAGGGCCAGAGCCTTCTGGCTGCCGGTGAGCATGACGTCGATCCCCAACTCGTCCATCGGCACGGGTAGCACCGAGAAGGAAGAGACTGTGTCCACGATGAGGAGGATATCCGGAAACTGATTCATCACGCCGGCGAGCTCCTTGATCGGGTTCATGCAACCCGTCGACGTCTCGTTGTGGATGAGGGTCACCACGTCGATGTCCCCCTTCTCAAGGCGAGCCTTCAGGAGTTCGGGGGTAATCGGGTTGCCCCAATCAACCTGAAGTTTCTCCGCCTCGTAGCCACAACGCTTGGCGACATCATTCCACTTGTCGGAAAAAGCTCCTGTCATGCAGTTGAGGACCTTTCCCTTCACTAGGTTGCGGAGCGCACCCTCCATGACGCCCCACGCCGAGGAGGTGGAGATGAAGACGGGCTGCTTCGTTGCGAACAACTCCTGCAGACCGGGCTGGACGGAAGCGTAGAGTTTTTTGAAGTCGTTGCCACGGTGACCGATCATCGGCTTGCGGAATGCTTGGAAAGTTTTTTCGGAAACCTCAACGGGTCCCGGACTGAAGAGTTTGATGTGTGAGCTCATGAAGGGGTGGATTTTGTCAGAATGGGTCAGTTTTCCCAGAGAAAGTTTTCAAGACGCAGCTTGGAGAGGCGGGCCTTGGCCTCATCTGCCCTGGGGCCCCCTTCGGAGAGGATCTGACCATACAAGGCCACGGCATCGTTCCATTGCCTCCGACTCTCAAGCAGGCGGGCTGCATCAAAGGCGGCTTTGTCATGCCAGAGTTGGTCCGGTTCGTCGGTGCGGGGATTCTTGAATGCCTGGTAATAAGCAGCCAGTGCCTCATCCCCCTCACCCAGCTTTTCGAGGATCAGCCCGCTCTTGCAGAGCGCCTGATTCCGCCAGCGAAGCGGCATGGAGGGATCGGCGGCTAGGGCCAGCCAGGTCTTAACGGCATCGCGTTCCTTGTCTTGGTCCTTGGAACCGATCTGGTGCAGGGTATCGCCCTTGGCCATCAGGGCAGCGGCACGGAGTTCCCTGTCCGGTACGACTGTTGGCTGGGTGGGCTGAGTCCCCTTTGTTGGTTGGACACCTTCAGAGGAGAGGATCTTGTCGTAAATCGCCAGGGCTTCGAGAGGGAGATTCTGTGCGTTCTTGAGCGCCCCCTCCTGAAGTCGCGCCTGCCAGACCAGTTGGTCGTTTCCACCAGTCGCAGCGACGCGCTCCAGGAGCATCAGGGAATCATCTATCGATGTCGGATCCATGGCGCGCGCGGCGGACTGCGCGGCAAGAAAGAGAGCACGCCGTCCAAGGTCAGTTCCGGGGGCAGAGGCAGCGAGCTGTTCAAACTCGATCCTTGCCCCCTGAATATCCCCTGCGCTCAGGAGCGACTCGGCCAGCTTCAACCTCACTTCCGGCACAAAGCGGGAATCGGGGTATGCTTTCAGAAAATCACGCGCCGCAGTAATGACGGTAACGGTGTCAGCCTTTCTGCCGGTGTCCTTGAGGAAAACATTCAGGTACTCTTCGCGCTCCGGTTCGCCGGCATTCTCGTGGATCACCTTTGCCAGATCACGATTGGCCGCCTCCCCCCTCCCCGATTGCATGTTCAGTTCGGCAGTCGCCAGTCGGGCGCGGGACTTGACCCCGGGGTCAGAGGATTTTTCTGCAATGCCGACCAGTAATGGTAATCCGGAAGCTTCACCACGGCGGGCAAGGTCGAGCGCGATCTGAAAATCCATCTCCTCGGAGGGGACCCCGGCATTCAACTCCACAAGACCACGGGCCGCTTGTGAGAGATCAAGCGTGCCCTTGTCCGTGGTGGCGATCAGGACGGATTTATTGAAAAGGGCGTTTTGCCTCAACTCCGGATCAAGTTCGCCGGCGGATTGGAATGCCAACTTTGCATCTTCCGGTTTTCCTACGGAAGCGGCGGCAAGTCCCCTCACATAGGCAAGGCGGGCTCGAAGGGCAGCCCGAGCCTCGGGGCGATCGCCAGCAAGAGCGATCGCATCGACAGCCCCCCCACGCCGAAGTCTTGAGGAAGCGAGCATGAGTCTGGCCTGATCGGAAAGTGGATGATCTGGGTCTTTCTTGATGAGGGCATCCAGAATGGATTCGGCAGCCTCTGCGTGTCCCAGTCGAAATTCTCCCTTGGCTTGATAGAAGGCAGCCATCATGCCACGGGCCGGCCTCGAGTGATCCTCGGCCCACTTCTTCAGTGTTGTCGTGTTGGGTGTGGCAGCTAAAAAGTAGAGCTGATCCAGAAGCTGAAACTGCTCTGCAAGAAGCGGAGCCTCATCGGCGTCATCAAGGCGCTTTTCCAATACCCCGATGGCCTGGGGATATTGTAAGGAGGCTGAAAAACAGAGCGCGGCACCGAGCGAGGAGGCGGAGGCGCTCCATGGGGAGGCCTTGGGCACAACAGTGAAAAGTTTTTTGGCCTCCGGGAGATCGCCGCCTCGCCAAACGGTGAGCGCGCGCAAATAAGCGGCCGCAGCCTTCCCCTCATCAGATGGAAGGGAGGATGACTTAAGCAGTTTCAGGCACTCCTCCGAACGGCCAAGCGCGAGCAGATCCGCGCAACGCTCCAGTAAGGCATCCTCGGCAACGGGGGATTCGGCGGAAACCTTATCCAACACCTCCAATGCGACTGCGGGATCTTTCCCTCCCCGCAAAGCCCTCGCGAGTTGAAGGACAATCAGGTCGTTGCTCACTCCCTCAACCGGAGATCCTGATTGGAGGAGGGCAGCGAAGAGATCCTTGGCCGGAGGATAATCCCCGGTTCCCATCAGTGCCAGGGCCTTCCAGTAAGCAAGAGTGGGATCCTTGGCTGTATCGGCGCTTGCGCTGACGGCAACGGCCTCCTCAAAACGGCCTCCCGTGACCAATAGGACCACCAAACGGCGGGTGAGTTCCGATCTCTTGACCGGATTCTCCTCGTGCTGGATTTGCGTGCGGAGAAGGGCTGCGGAAACTTGAGGCAGATTCTCCGCGGAAGCTGTTTTTGCCAGATCAAGCGGAGAGTTTGAATTCGTCTCCTGCGCGGCCGACTTAA
>CANIBV010000040.1 GCA_947466005.1 Spartobacteria bacterium
CAAGCTCCACGATCGAGTGGACAATGCTCTGTGGGTGGATGCCGACATCGATCTTCTCCATCGGGATACCGAAGAGCCACCGGGCCTCGATCATCTCGAGGCCCTTGTTGAAGAGCGTCGCGGAATCGATGGAAATCTTGCGGCCCATCGACCAGGTAGGATGGCGCAGTGCCTGTTCGGGTGTCACGGAGGCGAGACCCTCGGCCGTTGCCTTGCGGAAGGGGCCGCCGGAGCAGGTCAGGATCAGCCGCTTGATCGTGGAGGGATCCTTGCCCTCCAGGCACTGGAAGAGGGCATTGTGCTCGCTGTCCACGGGGAGGACTCGGCTGCCGCTCCTTGTCGCGGTGGACATGACCTCCTCTCCCGCCATAACGAGGATCTCCTTGCTGGCCACGGCCAGATCCTTGCCTGATTCGAGCGCCTTCAGCGCGGGTCGCAGGCCTGCCGTTCCGACGATCGCGATCAGGGCGATGTCGGCCTCCGGCAGGGAGGCGAGGTGATCCAGCCCTTCGGCTCCGTAAAGCATGGGCCGACCTTTCAGCTGCGAGCTAAGAGAGCTGGCAGCGGCGGCATCGCCTGCACAAAGACTTGCGGATGGGAATTCTCTGGCTAGTTCGAGAAGGCGTGCGGAGTTGTTCCTTCCGGAAATGCCGACGATCTCGATCTGCTCAGGCAGGGCGCGGGCCACGCGGATCGTGCTCTCCCCGATGGACCCGGTTGCCCCAAGGAGAACGACGCGACGCTTCTTGATGCCCTGCGGCCTGTCGGTGTTCATGCCTTGGAGAGGGGCAACAGGAACTGAAGCAGGAAGTAAAAGATTGGCAGGGTGAAGAGGAGGCTGTCGATGAGGTCGAGTCCACCGCCGATGCCCGGAAGCGCATGGCCCGAATCCTTGGAGTGCACGGAACGCTTGAGCAGGGACTCGGCCAGATCCCCGGCGACTCCCGCGATGGCCAGGATAAGGGAAAGTCCGCAGACCAGAACGATCGAAAAAGAGGGCAGATGGGCTCCTAGGAAGTGAAAGACCCCGATGCCAACCAGGATGCCGAGCGCCACGCCGCCGATGATACCCTCCCAAGTCTTTTTGGGGCTGATGTTCGGGAAGAAGGGAGTCCTGCCCATCAGGCTGCCGCTGAGGAAAGCGCCAACATCGGTGAACTTGGTCACCGCGATGACAAAGAGTACCAGATACTGCCCCGTCGTGTGACCTTCCGCATCGCGCGGCATGAGATAGAGAAGCTTCGCCATAAAGAGGAAGAGCCATGCGATATAGACCACTCCGAAGAGAGTGAAGGCGATCGCCTCAGCAGATGGACGCGCCGGATGATTGCGACCGAACTCCCGAAGGAAGAGCGCCATCATGAAGAGTGCGAGGAGAGAGGCTTCCACTCCGAAGATCCCGCCGCCGCCACCGCTCAGGGGAAGGGCCATGCCGGGGCAGCGGAGCAACCAGAAATCTGCTCCGATGAGGAGAAGGGCGGCGACCATTCCCAGGCCGCGATGGTGGGGGATGTCGCCGGCCTTGAGCAGGGCATAATATTCCCAAAGCGAAATCAGGGCCAGAATCGAGATAAGCAGGACAAAGGCCCCCTCGGAGCGCATCACGTAGGAGACGATGATCGTCAGCCAGAGCACCACCGTGCTGGTCAGCCGTGGCAAGAATGAGGAGGGAAGTGGGCGCATCTCGGGAAGGGTTGAATAAACCGCAAGAGGGGCGTTGCTGCAAACATCGAGTATCGGGGCAGGGTGGCAATCTAGGGCAATCGGCTGTTTTCCGTTTGCGCCGGCCATGGGGAAGATTAGGCTGATCGCTCACCCGAACACCCGACCAACGACTCCACCAATCATGGCTAAAGAAGACGCATCCGCCGACAAAGCAACCGACAAGGCCGCCACCGCGCGCGCCAAGAACCTCGATCTCGCCATCCAGGCGATCGCCAAGGACTACGGTGACGGAGCCATCATGCGCCTGGGCGAGGCTGCCGCGGTGAACATCGCCTCCATCCCCACTGGCAACCTGCTCATCGATCGCGCCCTCGGCGTCGGCGGATTTCCCAAAGGCCGCATCGTCGAGATCTACGGCCCTGAGTCCTCGGGAAAGACCACGCTGACCCTGACGGTCGTGGCTCAGGCGCAGAAGCGTGGCGGTGTGGCCGCCTTCATAGACGTCGAGCACGCCCTCGACCCAAGCTACGCCCGGAGACTGGGAGTGAACCTGGAGGAACTCCTTGTCTCCCAGCCCAGCTCTGGTGAAGAGGCCCTCCGCATCTGCGAGACCCTCATCCGCTCCAATGCCGTCGACGTCATCGTGCTCGATTCCGTGGCTGCGCTGGTCACCAAGTCCGAGCTCGAGGGAGAGATCGGAGATTCCGTCGTCGGAGCCCAGGCCCGACTCATGAGTGCCGCTATGAGAAAGCTCACGGCCTTCATCTCGAAGTCCGACACCTGCTGCATCTTCACCAACCAGATCCGCGAGAAGATCGGCGTCATGTTCGGTAATCCCGAGACCACCCCGGGCGGGAAGGCCCTTAAATTTTACGCCAGCGTCCGCGTCGACATACGCCGCATCGGGGCTATCAAGCAGGCTGACGGGACCGTCACCGGCAACCGTACACGCGTGAAGATCGTGAAGAACAAGGTGGCCCCCCCCTTCACCGAGGCCGAGTTCGACATCATGTACAACGAGGGAATTTCCTGCACCGGGTCGCTGCTTGACCTCGCCCTCGAGAAGAACATCATCGAAAAGCGCGGATCCTGGATGGGCTACAAGGGCAACAACATCGCCCAAGGTCGTGATGCCGCCAAGGAGCTCCTCAAGAGCGATCAGGCCCTCTACGCCGAGATCGAGGAAGCTGTGAAGGCAGCCCTCGAGGCCGACGCCGCAGGGAAGAAGTAACCGGAACCTGTGGTCACAGAGGGATGCAGGCTTTTGGGTCTTAGGCTCTAGGAGCAAATACGACCTTCAGTTCAGGCAGTTTATCCACGTTTTCTTCAAGGTGGCCACCGGCATGGGTAGCCGCTACACTGATGCCCTTAAGAGTAACCGTGGGATAGTCGGACGCAGGGTCCGCGACAATCTCCTCAAGAAACACATCGAACCTCTCTTCTGCTAAAAAACCATGGCAACACCGGAACACCCTCAATCAGGAAAAGGCCTCTTCGATCTCTCGGGAGAAGTCGCTGTCGTCATCGGGGCAACCGGCGTCCTAGGCGGGGCCCTCGCCGAGGGACTTGCCGCGGCCGGAGCGAGCGTCGCGGTGGCGGGACGCCATGTCGGACGCGGTGGTGAGTGCGTGGATCGGATCACCGCAGCGGGGGGCAAGGCCCTCTTTGTTTCGGTCGACGCCTCCTCCGAAGAGAGTCTCGTCAAGGCCCGGGAGCAGATTACCTCCGCCCTCGGTGCTCCCTCCATCCTGGTGAATGCGGCCGGAGGGAACGATCCATCCGTGACCGTCACGCCCGACCATCCTTTCGAAAAGATCGCCGCCGATGACTGGCGTGCCAGCTTCGACCTGAATCTCGTGGGCGGCGCCTTCCTGCCATGCCAGGTCTTCGGCCCGGGCATGGGAGAGAGAGGCAGGGGTAGCATCATCAACATCGCCAGCGTCTCTGCCCATCTGCCGCTCTCCCGTGTTGTCGCTTACTCAGCTGCCAAGGCGGCCGTCATCAACCTCACGCAGTTCCTGGCGCGGGAATGGGCCCCTCTCGGGGTCCGTGTAAATTCCATCACCCCGGGATTCTTCCCCGCCGAGCAGAACCGCAAGCTCCTCTTCAACGAGGACGGCACCCCCACCGCCAGGGCGGCCTCCATCCTCTCCCACACCCCGATGGCCCGCTTCGGTCATGCCGCAGAACTTGTGGGAGCCACCGTGTTTCTGGCCAGCACCGGGGCAAGCGGTTTCGTGACCGGAACTGACCTCCGCGTCGACGGAGGCTTTCTCTCCCAGACGATCTAAAGACGCGCATGGAACTAGGAATAAGGGATCACGGCATCACAAACGACCGGGTTGAGGAAATCATCGCCCGCGGATGCCCAGCGGAGGAACTGCGCGGCAAGCGCCTTCTACTCATCGTGCCCGATGCCACCCGCAGTTGTCCTCTCGGGGTGGTATTCAGGGAACTCCACCGACAGTTGGCCGGCGAGGTAGCCGCCCTCGACGTCATGATCGCGCTGGGCACGCACCCGCCCATGGATGAGGAGGCGATCTGCGTACGGCTCGGGATCACGACAGAGGAACGGGCGACACGGTATGCCAGAGTGCGTTTCCTCAACCACGAGTGGGACAACCCCGCAGCACTCCGCCGCATCGGCACGCTCCAACCCGACGAGATCAGCGAACTCTCCGGCGGTCGCTTCTCGATGGAGGTTCCCGTGGATGTCAACGCGCGCCTCTTCGATTACGATGAACTCTTGATCATCGGCCCCGTCTTCCCCCACGAGGTTGTCGGCTTTTCTGGGGGCAACAAGTATCTCTTCCCTGGAGTGGCTGGGCCGGAGATCCTGAACTTCTTCCACTGGCTAGGAGCTGTGGTCACCAACCCCATGATCATCGGGCACAAGTGGACCCCGGTCCGCAAGGTCGTCGACCGCGCGGCCTCCCTTGTCTCTGTCCCGAAGCGTTGCCTCTGCATGGTGGTCGAGAAGGGCGGGTTGGCCGGGCTCTTCGCCGGAACTCCCGAGCAAGCCTGGGACGAGGCCTCCGAACTCTCCCGCAGGCTTCACATCACGACCAAGAAGCACCCTTTCCATACAATCCTCTCCTGCGCCCCGGCGATGTATGACGAACTCTGGGTGGGTGGGAAGTGCATGTACAAGCTGGAGCCGGTGCTTGCCGACGGGGGGGAACTCATCATCTACGCACCTCACATCCATGAGATCTCGGTGGTTCACGGCAAGCTGATTGAGGAGATCGGCTACCACTGCCGCGATTACTTCCTCGGCCAGTGGGAGCGCTTCAAGAACTACCCGTGGGGAACCATCGCCCATAGCACCCACGTGCGCGGCGTCGGCACTTACGAGAACGGCGTCGAGAAGTGCCGCGCGCGCGTCACCCTCGCGACCGGAATCCCCCGGGAGGTTTGCGAGCGCATCAACATGGGTTACCGCGATCCCGCCGGCATCAATCCAGCCGATTACGCCGACCGCGAGGAGGAGGGGATCCTGCTTGTTCCCAAGGCGGGGGAGATGCTTTTCCAGCTTGAGGATCCCGCGCCATGGGCGTCCGGGGCCTCCGGCTCATCGGGTGTCTCCGAAAGCCGCGCCTCATGAGCTTGCATGTCGTCATGGGTGTCTCCGGTTGCGGGAAGAGCAGCGTCGCTTGGAGGCTTGCCGAGGGGAGAGAGGGTGACTTCCTCGATGCCGACGACTTCCACCCCCCGGCCAACCGTGAAAAAATGGCCGCGGGGATCCCCCTTCAGGACGAGGACCGATGGGGTTGGCTCGATCTCCTCAACGCCGAGTTGGCCTCCCGGGCAGCCTCTCCACGCTCGACCTTCCTCGCCTGCTCCGCGCTCCGCCGCGTCTACCGCGAGCGCCTCGCCTCAGGATTGACAGGCCTGCGCTTCATCTACCTGAAGGGATCCAGGGAGTGCATTGGGGCGAGGTTGAAAGCGCGCGCCGATCATTTCATGCCTGCGGTGCTCCTCGAGAGCCAGTTCGCCACGCTGGAGGAGCCCCTTGACGGGGAGGCCATCATCGTCCCAATCGATCAATCCCTCGACGAGGTCGTCCGCACGGCGCTCGAGCGCCTTAGTGAATAACCGTCCCCTCTGGAACCATTTATGAATAACAGCCGCCCCTTCATTCATGAGGACTTCCTGCTCGACACACCCGCCGCCCGCGAGCTCTACCATCGTCACGCGGCCGACCTGCCGATCATCGACTACCACTGCCATCTCCCTCCCAAGGAAATCGCCGATGACATCCGCTGGGAAAACATCGCCACGCTTTGGCTTGGGGGTGACCATTACAAATGGCGGACGATGCGCACGGCGGGTATCAATGAACGCTTCTGCACCGGTGACGCCCCGCATTGGGAAAAGTTCGAGCAATACGCCGCAACGATGCCCAAGCTGCTACGCAATCCGCTCTACCATTGGTCCCATATCGAACTCGCGCGTTATTTCGGAATCAGTGACCGCCTGCTCAATCCCGAAACAGCGCGTGGCATCTACGACCACTGCAACACGCTACTGGCTCAGCCGGATTTTTCCTGCCGGGGCCTGATGAAGAAATCAAAAGTCGAAGTCGTCTGCACGACCGACGATCCGGTCGATTCCTTGGAGCACCATGCGGCGATCGCCGCCGATGCCTCGTTTGACATCCAGGTGCGTCCAACATGGCGTCCCGACAAGACCCTCATTATCGACCAACCCGCCGCGTTCGCCGCATGGCTTGAGTTACTGGAGAAGGCTTCGGGAATCAGCATCAGCACTCTTTCCAATCTCATGCAGGCCTTGCAGAACCGCCACGATTTCTTTGCCTCGCGCGGATGCCGTCTCTCCGACCGGGGAGTGGATACGGTATGGGCCGAGGATTGCACCGAGAGCGAGGCTGCTGCGATCTTCGCCAAGGCGCGGGCGGGCGGTGCCGTGACCCATGACGAGGCGGCGCGCTACAAATCGCATCTACTCCACGAACTCGCCGTGATGGATGCGGCCAAAGGGTGGACGATGCAGATCCACTACGGAGCAATCCGGAATAACAACAGCCGGATGAAGAAACTGCTCGGCGCGGATTGTGGATTCGATTCGATCGGCGACCTGCCCGTGGCCGCGGCGCTTGCAAAACACCTCGACCGACTCGACCTCGCCGGAAGCCTCCCCAAGACGATCATCTACAACCTCAACCCCCGCGACAACGAACTCATTGCCGCGATGCTCGGCAATTTCCAGGACGGCATCACTGCGGGCAAGATCCAGTTCGGCAGCGGATGGTGGTTCCTTGACCAACTGGACGGCATGACACGCCAGATCGAGAGCCTTTCGCAGTTGGGGCTCCTCAGCCAGTTCGTCGGCATGCTCACCGACAGCCGCTCGTTCCTCTCCTACACCCGTCACGAATACTTCCGCCGACTGCTTTGCAACATCCTTGGCAATGACATCGAGCGGGGACTTCTGCCCAACGACCTTGCGCTGGTCGGAAACATGGTGGCTGACATCAGCTACCGCAACGCCCGTAACTACTTCGGCTTTTATGGGAACTGATGGGTGCTTCCCTAAGAGGATACTGCTCATGCCGGCCATCCAATAGCCTGAGGCAGACTCGGGCGCAGGAGGCGACGATCAGGATGACGAGGGTGAGGAAGAGGGCGGTGACGCCGGCGTTGAGGTAGTTATTGAAAACCTGATGATTCAATACGGCGATCTCCTTTGCAGAACCTCCTGCTTCGGCAAGTTTCTGAAAGTGAGCCGCCGCACTCAGGAAACCTAGGCGGATGTCTGTGGCAAAGATCTTCTGGTAGCCCGCAGTCAGTGTGACGGCAAGCAGCCATGCAAGGGGTAGTAGCGTCACCCAGAGGTAGCGCTGCTTCCGGATCTTGATCAGGACGGTTGTGCCGAGGCTCAGGGCGATGACGGCGAGGAGTTGGTTTGCGACCCCGAAGATCGGCCAGAGGGAATTGATGCCACCCAGAGGGTCGATCACCCCCTGATAGAGGAAGTAGCCCCAGGCAGCGACAAAGAGGATGCTGGCGCTCCATCCGGCCAGTGCCGAATCCGTCTTGGCAAACGGTTTCCAGAAGAGCCCCCCGAGATCCTGAACGAGGAACCGGCCGACACGCGTGCCCGCATCGATTGTTGTCAGGATGAAGAGGGCCTCAAACATGATGGCAAAGTGGTACCAGAGGGAAGTTGCGGTCGGACTGCGGAAGACTCCTGCGAACATCTGTGCCATCCCGACAGCAAAGGTGGGGGCCCCGCCGGAACGACCGAACATCGAGGTCTCACCGACACTGGCAGCCAGGGCCTTCATTTGAGCTTCTGTGACGGGGAATCCCTGAGCCGTGATGGAGGCGACGACTTCGGAGGGAATCCCCTTCATGTTGATGGCAAAGTATTCCCCCGGAACCATGGAGCAGGCTGCGATCAGTGCGAGGAGTCCCACCAGCATCTCGGTGATCATGGCTCCGTAGCCGATGATTCGGATGTCTTTCTCGCGAGCGAGCAGCTTCGGAGTCGTGCCGGAGGCGATGAGGGAGTGGAAGCCTGAAACCGCCGCACAGGCGATCGTGATGAAGGCGAAGGGGAACACCTTTCCAGCAAAGACGGGGCCGGTGCCGTCAATGAACTTAGTGAGCGCTGGCATCTGAAGTTTAGGCGCGAGTGCCACAATCGCCACGCCCAGCAGCGCCACAGCGCCGATCTTGAGAAAGGTGCTCAGGTAATCGCGCGGGGCGAGCAGCAGCCAGACAGGTAGGACGGAGGCTAGGAGTCCGTAGATCATGATGCCGACGGCCAGAGTACGGGCGTCGAGGGTGAGCCATGGCTCCAGTGGGGAACCCTTGATCCATTGACCCGCCACCACGGACAAGAGAAGCGCCGCCACTCCGAGGGTGCTGATGAGTCCGAGATGGATCCTGCCGGAACGCATGGCGAGGCCCATCACAAGCGCGATCGGCATCGATGCGAGGATCGTGAAGAGGCCCCAAGGGCTCTCGGCCAAGGCGCGCACGACGACGAGTCCCAGGACGGCGAGGATGATCACCATGATGGCCACGACTCCGATCAGCGTAACGATGCCGGCGAAGGTGCCGACCTCATCAGCCACCATCTGGCCAAGGCTCTTGCCCCGGCGCCTGGAGGAGCAGAAAAGGATAATGCAGTCATGGACGGCTCCTCCCAGGGTGGCTCCGATCAGCATCCAGAGGGCGCCTGGAAGGTAGCCGAACTGGGCGGCGAGTACCGGGCCTACCAGCGGGCCGGGACCAGCAATGGCCGCAAAGTGATGACCGAAGACCACCCAGCGGTTCGTGGGGACGAAATCCTTCCCGTCAGCATACTGCACAGCCGCAGTGCGGCGCTCGTCGTCGAGCGTGAGGACATTGGCCAGCAACCACGCGGCATGGAAGCGGTAGGCGAGTGAGAAGGTGCAGACGCCGGCAATAACCAACCAGAGAGCATTGACCGGTTCGCTCCGCGCAAAGGAGAGGATCGCCAGAGCGACGAGAAGGAGCAGCGCGATCCCTCCCCAAGTGATTTTTGAAAGGAAGTTCGAACGGGAGGAGGTCATGATCTGTTGGTGGGGGCTTTTAGACTGTAGGCTGAAGACTGTTAGACTTTTAGGTAGGGGAAGTGAAATCCCCGCAAAAATCTTCAGGTTCTTGTCCGACGCTCTCCACGGATTCAGCAGCTAACAGCCTGACAGTCTAAAGCCTAAAAGGCTTGCGGCCTTCAAGCCGCATCCAAGCCGAATGCCGTGTGGGTAAGTTTCGCGGCCTCCGCGATCTTCTCCTCTTCAATGATCACCGCGATCTTTATCTCCGAGGTGGAGATCATCTGGATATTAATGCCGCCCTTGGCAAGAGCCTCGAAGAGCTTGGCTGCCACACCCGAGTGGGTGCGCATGCCAATGCCGACGACGCTGAGCTTGGCGATACCATCCTGTTTACTGACACCGCCGGCTCCGATCTCCTTGGCGACGCGGTCGAGGAGATCACCGATCTTTTCGAGCTCATCCCGGTTCATTGTGAAGGAGATGTCGGTCGTTCCGCTGGCGGAGACGTTCTGGACGATCACGTCGATCATGACGTGGGCGTCTGCAAGTGCGGTGAAGAGACGCGCGGCGCATCCCGGCTTGTCGGGGACTTGGGCGACGGTGACCTTGGCCTGATTGCGCTCGACGCTGACGCCGCGCACGGCGACCTGTTCCATTCCTGCGGATTCTTCTTTCACGATGGTTCCTGGGTTGTTGTTGAAGCTGCTGCGGACCTCGAAGGTCACTCCGAATTTCTTGGCGAACTCTACCGAGCGGGACTGCATCACCTTGGAGCCGCTACTGGCCATCTCGAGCATCTCGTCGTAGGAGATTGTGTCGATCTTTCTGGCTGTCGGGACGACGCGGGGGTCGCAGGTGTAGACTCCGTCGACATCAGTGAAGATCTGGCAGGCGTCGGCATCCACTGCGGAAGCAAGCGCGATCGCCGTAAGGTCAGATCCGCCGCGTCCGAGGGTGGTGATGTCCCCCTCACTGGTCTCGCCCTGGAAGCCGGCCACGATCACGATGGCTCCCTCGCCGAGGTGTTTTTTGATCTGGTCCGGGGTGACATTGCTGATCTTGGCCTTGGTGTGGACGCCGTTGGTAACGATGCCGGCCTGTGCTCCTGTGAGGGAGACTGCCTTGCCCCCCATGCTCTGGATCGCCATGGCGGTGAGAGCCATCGCGGTCTGCTCGCCCGTGGAGAGAAGGACATCCATCTCTCGCTCGGTAGGCTTACTGGAAACCTCACGCGCCAGCTTAATCAGTGCATCGGTGACGCCTGACATAGCCGAAACAACGGCGATAACGGAGTTCCCTGCGCGCTGGGTCTCGAGGAGACGCTTCGCGACATTGGTGATGCGCTCGGGGTTGCCGACCGAGGTGCCGCCGTATTTTTGGACGATGAGGGGCATGAAGGGGAAAAGCTGAAAGATAAAGAGGCTGTTAGCGGTTTAGGCTGTTGTGCTGTTGGATCTGAGTCTGAGTCTGAATCCAAGTAAAACGTGTGAAAGTGAAAGGTAAAAAGGTGATCAGCCGGAGATGCGAGCAAGGGCTTCGCGGACGGCCGCAGCGGTGGCGTCGGTTTCGATCGGTGCGGTGACGGCGTGCTTGGCCGTGTCGGGATCCTTCAGTCCATGGCCGGTGACGGTGAGGACGACCTTGGCGCCGGGTTGAACCTGACGGAATGGGCAGCAGTCGCACTGGGTGTTTTTCCCGCTCCGGTTGAAGCATTTGAAGAGTGCCGCCACAGGCGCTGCGCTGGCAGGCTCGACAAAGATGCCCTCGTTGGAGGCGAGCCACTTCTGGGCGGCCAGGATCTCGGAGTCCTCGACGATCTCGAAGCATCCGCCCGATTCGGAGACTGCATTCATGGCCCCATCCCAGCTGGCGGGTCGTCCGATGCGGATCGCCGTGGCC
The DNA here is from genome assembly GCA_947466005.1 of Spartobacteria bacterium. Taxonomy (GTDB): domain Bacteria; phylum Verrucomicrobiota; class Verrucomicrobiia; order Chthoniobacterales; family UBA6821; genus UBA6821. Next base: position 11,114 of record CANIBV010000040.1, read on the forward strand.
ACTGTCTCGGGATGATCCATCGGGGAGCCGTGGTAGAGAGGTGCCGCTCCTGCGGCTTGGACGCCCAGCATCTTGGGAAGCTTTCCGCTGCGGCCGAGTTCCTTGAATTCCTTGTAGCCCTTCCAGTAGGCGGTGATGTTGCCGGCATTGCCGACAGGGAGGATGTGAATGTCGGGCGCGTTGCCAAGCTCCTCGATGATCTCGAAAGCCGCCGTCTTCTGGCCCTCGATCCGGTAGGGGTTGATCGAATTGACGATCGCGAAATCACCCGTCTCCCCGAGTTCGCGCACGAGTCGCAGGGCGTCGTCGAAGTTCCCCCGGATGGCGATGACAGTCGCCCCGTAGATGTAGGCCTGGACCATCTTGCCCCCCGCGATGCGTCCCGCCGGAAGAAGCACGGCGCATTTCATCCCGGCCCGGGCTGCGTAGGCGGCAGCGGCCGCCGAGGTGTTGCCCGTGGAGGCGCAGAGAACGGTGTGGGCTCCCTCTTCGGCAGCCTTGGAGATAGCCATGGTCATCCCGCGATCCTTGAACGAGCCGGTGGGGTTGAGTCCCTCGTACTTGACGTAGACCTCGCCACCCGTGATCGCGCTGAGCTTCGGCGAGTGGATCAGCGGAGTGGAGCCCTCGCTCAGGGAGATGACGGGCGTCGCGTCGGTGACGGGAAGGAACTCCCGGTAGCGCGAGATCACGCCGCAGTCTGGAAATGTCTTTTTCATCAAATCAGATCAGGAAATCAAGAAAGAGTCTCTACGTTGAAGAGCACCGGCTCACCCTTCACGCAGTCGGGGCCGGTGA
>CANIBV010000041.1 GCA_947466005.1 Spartobacteria bacterium
CCTTACGGAGGAAAGATTCATACCCCGCGGAATATCTCTCCAGCACGGGCAACCCGAACCGCTTCTGAATCCCCGAGATCCAGATCGCCGGTCTCCCCAATCTCGTCGCCAGTTCCTTGATGCTCGTCATGGTAAATTTTTCTCCTGCAGTTCCTAACAGTCCAACAGTCTTTAGGCTGAAACTATGATCCGTCCCATGGTGCAGCCGGCCGGATCATCTACTGCTCGGCGTTGCAGGCAGGGCGATCTGGCGCGGAGCTAAACATGGAGACGCCGCCGAGGGGGTTGGGCTGGACGTGGATGACTGCGCGGTCGGTGAAGATGACAGCGCCACCATGACCATCCGTCGAAACGGTCGCAAGCTGGGCGTTGTTCCGAATCATCTGCTGGCGAGGAATCCCGTCGGCGGGTGTGGCGATCGCCTGGTTGACGGCGACCGTGGTGGTGAGATCGCCGGCCTGCAGGGGCGCGGCGGCTAATAAGCCAACGAGGAATAGTGTTTTCATAGGAACACCATCCTATCACCTCCACCAGACACCAAGTGTCCTAGGCCCCTGCTTGTTTCAAGCGCAGGAAGTCTGGCTGCAGTTACCAACAGCCTAACAGCCTACAGCCTATCTACCTTGATCCGTCCGATAGTGCAGCAAGACGGATCTACTGCGGCACAAGGGAACCAAGCACCGAACCCCATCCCTGGTTCCAGACATTCTCCAGACCCTTGGTGAACTTGGCGGTTTTTTTGCCCGGCTCCACCGACTTCGCGTAGAGGATCTCCTGGTAGTTCTGGAATTCGGTTTCGCTGCCAACTAGGAGTGTGTTGGTCCGCTCATCAGCAAGCATGAACATGGTCTGGCCGTTGCGGGTCTCGTGGGTGATGTGGCCTTTTCTGAGGGACTGGAAGTGGGCGATCTGATCAGGCGTGGAGGGCTTCACGGTACGGAAGCCGGCCTCCCGCAGGTAGCCTTCCTTCTTGTCCAGATGGGAGGCGCAGGCCGAGAGAGCAAGCGGAAGCAGGATGAATGCAAGGAGTGGGAGGAATCGTTTCATGCGTGGGAGGAATGCTTATCCAAACACTCCGCCGAGTCGACGATGAAGAGACGACTCGGCGACGTCCGGTTAACGAATATTAATTTCCAAAGCGCGGGGTGTTCTCATGAGAGGTCACATGTATCTTCGTCGAAGAGACCCTGAGCCTCAAGGTTCAGGGATTGCTCTACCTAACAGCCTAACAGCCTTCAGCCTATCTACCTTGATCCGTCCTTTGGACGGCGGAACGGATCCTAATACATCATCATGGGGCCGCCGAAGAAGGGATCCATCATGCCTCCCCAACCGCCCCAATCGTTCTCGAGCATCTTGTCAGCCTTCTCGTTGGCGATCGCGGAGTCGACTTTCTTGGTGTAGAGGATCTGCTGGTACCGCTCGAACTGCGGGTTCCCGCCAATGAATAGGAGATTCTGCTTCGCGTCGGCCAGCACGAAGAGGGTCTTTCCCTTGCGCGTGACCTGGGTGATGTGTCCCTGGGGAAGAGTCTGGACCCTCGACACCTGAGCCGGGGTCGAGGGTTTCACTGCACGGAATCCCGCTTCCCGGAGGAAGCTCTCCTTCTGCTGCAGGTTGGTCGTGCAGGCTGGTAGAACCAGCGCAAGCAGGGTGATGGCAAGAAGTGGGAGGAAACGGTTCATGAGTGGCGTCATAAGGTTGGAGAGGTTGGTGTGGGCTAACGATGCCAGGAAGCAGAGCCTCCGCGGAAGCCGGTGGCACTTCCCGAACCGCCACCCCAACTGGCCGTGCCGCCACGGGCACCAGTGGCACTCCCGCTCCCGTCGCTCCACGATGCCGAGCCGCCACGTGCTCCGTAGGCTGCTCCCGTATGGTCATAGGAGTATCCATAACCTCCGTGATAGTTGTTGTAATAGGCACCGCTGTTGTAAGCGCCGTGGTAAACGGCAGAATTGGCGTACGGCGCACCATAATAGGCACCGTGATAGACGGAGGTATTCACACTCCGGTAGTAGGGGCTGCCGTAGTAGGCCGCAGGGTAGCCGTAATAGGCGCCGCCGTAGTATCCGGGACCGACCCAACCGTATCCGGGAGCTGCTACCGGTGGTGGATAGACAGTGTTCATTCCGTTGCAGGCGGTGAGTGCCAGGGCAGCGATGCCGAGCAGGGAGGCGGAGAGGATGTTCAGGGAAGTTTTCATTGTGGTGAGCGGGTGAGTTTGAACGTGATCAGCGGCTAGCTCGCGGGGTTGCACACTGAGTCGGCTCCTGACGCGCGTCTTTCAGGACGGACTTGAAGGGGATCTCCTGAAAGCCCTTGGGCTGGTTGAACGAAAAGAGGGACTGGTGGAGCCAAGGATGTAGGTTCCAGTGGGAGAACTCGATGAACTTGCGCGGGAAGTTCGGCCTGTCGGTGAAGGTTGCGGCGAGCCTGTAGGGAAGCGCCACGCGGCCGGAAGAAATCCAGATTTCCCAATCCACGCCGGGCGCACGGAGGGCGAGGTGATCACAGGGAATGCCGTTGACGAATGTGCGGCCGATGACGACGGCGTTTTGAAGGTTCCGAGTGAGGTACGCGTAGGGATCACTGAAAAACAGGGGGGCGGCATGGAAGTGGATGCCGGTTTCTCTGCGGATGCCCGGGAGCATTTCATCGATGGTGTCCGGTGCCTTGGTCGTCGAGAAGACCCTTGCATGGGGTGCAGCGACCGTGATGGAACCCCCGTCATAGAAGAAATCAAATGCGTGGGCATCCCCCCCGTATGTCGCCCGGATTTTATTGGGGCGCTGCACCTCGGTCTGTCCCTCGGAAACGAGCGTGATGAGCTGGCCGGTGGGGGAAGGAGCCTCAAGGATGCTGGTAGACCGGAAGGAGAAAGCCTTGGCGGCGGATAAGGTGGTGCACATGCGCTTGAGCAGCGAGAGGGCGGTAGGATCGATCGCGGAGGATTTCTCGGCACGGAGGGATCCGATGAGCAGGAGGGATGCCAGGGTCAGGAGGAGAGTTTTTTTCATGAAGGATGTCGGGGCGGAGTTGCACGGCAGGGAGGGAAATGGCGCTACCCGGCCTCCTCCGCCGCTACTTGTGAAAGGCTGTGGTCAAACGCCCAAAAATGCAATGCATCCCGGGCCTAAGTGCCGCCCGAAGGTGATGCTCGTGTACGGGAGGCGCGTCGCCGTGTATGGTGCTCCGACTCATGAAACCAATCCGCGCGACAGGCGCCCGCTCCCGATGAAGGCTGATCAGGATCTCTACAAGCAGTTACGGGACGTGCCCAAGGAGCAGCTCTGGACGCAGGAGGTGGCGCGCTTCAACAAGGCCTCGTCCCGCGAACGGATGGAAGGGGTTGCCCTGATCCGCGCGGTCGGGATGATCTTCTCCCGCTTCGGCACGGAAGAGGAGAAGGAGGCCGTGCGCAGCTGGCTGATCACGCTCCTCAAGGACCCTCAGGAAAAGATCCGCCGCTACGCCCTCGCTGCTCTTCCCAAGGTCGGTGCCGGTGAGGCGGCGGAGAAGGAGATGCTCTCCTTGCTGAAAGATGGCGCGCAGGAACGGGAGAAGAAGCACCTGGGGCGCGCGCTCGAGAAGGTGGGGGGTGTCGCGACACTTATGGCGATCGAAGAGACGGGCGGAGTGCTCCCGGGCATCACCGAACTGAAGGTGAAGGCGGCGGTCTCGCGCCGTGAAAATCCCGGAGCCATCCGTATGGAGGAGCTGCTCCCGCTGGATGAGGGGATGCGGATCTTCCTGCGCTGCCGCAGGGGACTGGAGGGATTCGTGCGCGACGAGGCCGAGGAAGTCCTCTCCAGCGCTGTTTTTGCTATCGAGGTCACGGAGCCCGGCTGCGTGACACTCCTGCCCAAGAAGCCCTTTTCCCTGGCGATGCTCTACAAGCTCCGCTGTTTTGCCACGGTCGGGTTCAGCCTCGGAACGGTGGATGCCGGAGCGGGCACACAAAATGACATCCAGAAATCTCGCTGGGTGGAATCCCTCGCCCGCTGCATCGGTTCGACCTGCGCGAGGAGCATCATGCTGGCCGGCACCGAGGGTGCGGCACGCTATCGCCTGGAGTTTGCCGGGCTCGGCCATCAGCGCGGAATGGTTCGCCAGGTGGTCGACCGCGCCTACGAACTCAGCCCCGAGATCCTGAATGACGCCCGTCAGTCCCTCTGGTCCGTGGATGTGCTTCCCATGGTTGGAGAGGGCCGAGCGGGTCACGGGAAGTCGATGGCCTCCGTCGAACTTCGGCCCCGTCTCTATCCTGATCCACGCCTCACCTACCGGCAGGATGACATCGCCGCCGCTTCCCATCCGCCGCTCGCCGCCTGCATGGTTCGACTCGCGGACGTGGGGAAGGCGGAGGTCCAAGAGGCCATTTGGGATCCCTTCTGCGGTTCCGGAATCGAGTTGGTCGAGAGCGCGCTGCAGGGGGGCGTCGCCACGATCCACGGCACGGATCTGGACGACAGGGCGATCGATGTGGCCCGGGCGAACTTCGCCGCCGCCCGGATCGAGTCGACCGAGGCCAGGTTCACCGTCTGCGATTTCCGGGATGCGCGCAGGGAGGCGGAGATCGCCGCCGGTAGCATCTCGCTCATTATCAGCAACCCGCCGCTTGGGCGCCGCGTCCGCATCCCTGACATGAAGGGGCTCTTCGCCGATTTCTACACTGCGGCATCGCGGGCGCTTGGCCTCGGCGGGAGGCTCGTCTTCGTGAATCCCCTGCGCACGGGGCCGGAGGATCCGTCGTTGAAGCTGGAGTTTCAAAAGACCGTCGATCTGGGGGGGTTCAACTGCCGGTTGGAGATGTACAGGAAGGTTCTCCCGCGGGAAAAAACCAACCAGGGGCCCCCGAGGCACCCGAAAAGAGAGGCCAAGCCAGGCGACCAGAAAAAGACCTCGGAAAAAGGGCAACCTGATCCCGCCTGGTGGAGCCGGGTCGGCAAGGGAGGCAAAGGCGGCAGGGGAAACCCCCGTCCGGCATAAATCGGCAGATCAAAAATGAACAAGTCCTTTGAGGAGCTTGATTACTGCGAGACACCGCTGGGTGAGCTGATTCTGCGGAGGCGCAAGATTCCCATGCTGGAGAACCAGATTGTCCACGAGATCATACTCAACGGGGAGTTCCTAATGAGCAGTCTCTTTTATGTGGTCGAGGAGGCACTAGCCGATCTGGGCCTTGCTGCCGTGGAGGTCCCAGAGGGAGAGAAGCTGGATGTGGTTGTGGGAGGCCTGGGGTTGGGATACACCGCCGCCGCTGCACTGAGGTATGTGAGGAACGGGAATCCCAACGTGCGCTCCCTCAACATTGTCGACTTTCTGGAGCCCGTGATCCGCTGGCACAAGGAGGGGATGGTGCCCCTCGGCGGGGGGCTCACCTCGGATCCGCGCACACGCTATGTGGAGGGGGATTTCTTTGCCCTCGCGGCCGACCCGCAGATCGGCTTTCTCATGGAATCTCCGGGAACCAGATTCCATGCGGTCCTCTTGGACATCGATCACACGCCGCAGCATTGGCTGAATCCCCGTCATGCCGCCTTCTACACGCTGGAGGGCCTGGAGACACTCCGTTGTCACCTGCACCCGGGGGGTGTCTTTGCCATGTGGTCGGACGAGTCGCCAGACGAAGCGTTCTGCGCGAGGCTCCGGGAAGTCTTCTCCAAGGTGGATGCGCACGTCGTGAGCTTCCCCAATCCGATCCGCGGCGGTGAATCCACCGGAACGGTTTATGTGGCGGTGAGCCCGGCGGGTTAGATGCTTCGATCACGGTTTCTCCGAATGCCCCGGAGAGGCCGGGGCATAGGCGTCCAGCAATCCGTTCGCCACGGCATCGGCATATTCGCGGTAAATGCTGATGAGCTGCTTGCCTCCAACGTCTTGGATCCCCTCGAAGTCTCCTGCCAGGAGTCGCTGAAGGGTAACGGACTCATTCATGAAATAGGGCTCCGTCACGACGACCGGCCCCGCATGTTCACGCGGCAGCAAGAGGTTGCGGGCGACGACAAAGGGGCTCCCCTTGATGGCGCGGGTGGTCTTCGAATCCCCGTAGCCGACAGGGGGGAAGCCGGTCGCCTCGCTCAACCGATGGGCAATGGCAATGGCCGCCCGTGTCTCCGTTGGCGTCACATTCTGCAGCAGCTTGGTCAGCAAGCGGTAGCGCTGACGGGGATCCTTGCCGAGCTCTCTTGAGGTATAGGCACCCTCCACAAAGAGGATGTTCCGGTTGATGGAGGCGAGTTTCCGGCGGCTACTTGTCGGGGACGCGTCGAATTGAAGAACGATGGTGAGATCAGGATTCATGGAATGACGGATCTTCTCGGCTCGGGCCCTAGCCTCTAGGTTCTTGGTCAACAAGACTTCCGCCACGATCCGTTCGTAGATCGGCGACGACTTGCGGATATTCCGGGTTCTGGAACGGAATGTGCCGGCGAGAATGTAGGGACGTTCCGAGAGAACGGCAGGGACGATCTTAGCGACCTCGGATACGCTTGCCTCGGACACAGGTTCGCTGGAGTCGCGGGTGACGAAAACTTCCGCTCCCAGTTTCCTCAACCGCTCGGCAAGCAGGATGGAGACCAGCAGGTTCAGATCTCCCTCTTGGATCCGCCCATATCCACTGTAGTAGCTGGAGCGATCCTCCATCGATCCCCAAGCCCCGCCGATATCGGCGGGATCGATAGCCACTTTCAGGCCCGCGAGAGGCGGCGAGGTGCCTAGATGAAGAAGAGAGGGTTGGGGGGCGAACGACTTGGGAGGGTCGGGCTGACTGGTGGCGGCAAAGGGGATGGTAGCTATAGAGATCTCTTGCTTGGGTGTGGAAAAGACCTCCACTGACTGGTCGGTAATTTTCAGAAAGGGCGCGAGCCCACCAGTGGGGTCGAAGATCGTCTTCAGCCGATCCTCGAACTCGGCACGGGTCAATGGGGAAGCGAACTTAGAAAGCTCGGCCCACTCCTCTGCAGAGGGATCCTTCAACAGGTCGCCCGGATGCACCGAGGCACAGGCCGTCGCAAGGCTGCCAGCGACAAGCGCGGCAGAAAGAAAGCGGAGGAACTTTCTCATCAAGATCAATCTGCCCCCCCGGGGCTTGTTGCTCAACCCTGCATGATCGAAATCACCGGTTACCAAGGTTGGGGCCCCCTGTTTCTGTCGGGGTGAACCCCTTAAACCCTAAACTCCTTGTTCAGCAACTCTTCCAGTCCCTGCATAGCTGATTCCAACTCGTCTTGGAGTGGAGTTTTTTCAGCGCCCCGCGCAAGCGTGAGGGCATTGGCCGCGCGGTGCGCCAGGCTGCGGTTAGGATTCGTCTCCGAGATCCGGGAGATCAGCTCATTCGCCGCAGCGACGCCGGCCTTCGCAGTCCGGATCATTTCCAGCGCCGTAGCCTCGGTTTTGCTGCCAGCCGCGACAGCTTGGAGCTGCCTACAGTCAAACGCACGGCATCGCTCGGGCCGCTCTTCGTAGATCTTGCAGGAGCATTGACCATTCTCCTCCCGGTGCATGGAACAGGGCTGCAGGAAGAACTCGACGCCCTTCTTGCGGCGAAGCTTCATGCCGAGAGAGGCGAGCTGTCGCGGAGAATCTGCGGGCTGGAGTTCGACCGAGTGGAAGAGGACCCCGTCGCAGCACATGCCGCATGTGCCGCAGAGGCGGGCAGCGGCACTGGAAGCGGCAGAAGCGGTGGAGTCGGAGGGCAAGTGCATGGTGGAAAAGGGGCGCCAATCGCCGCATCCCCGGCACGGGGACCCTTTTGTATTAACGGGGGTCGACCTGCGTGGCGAGCACCTCGTTCACGGCCCTTGCAAAATCTGCGAAGCCTGAGTCCGGGACGATCACGGTGTTCCGGCGCCCTTGATTTTCCTCCGTGATGCGAAGGAACCTGCCGCGGTCGTTCTCGCGCACCTCGAGGCGGAAGAACTTCCTCTCCACCTGCAGCTCACGGCTCTCCAGAATCTGATCCTGAGCATACTGACGGTAGGCGTGTGCGTACGATGATTGGTTCTCTTCGTCCATGAGGAAGGTTTTTAGGAGCGGGCGTGGAGAAAATCAACCGGATTGTCTGAAGTGGAAATTCTCCCGCAGAGGCGCGGAGGCGCAGAGAAAGAGTGGAACATAGAAATCTGAAATGAAGAGAGGGGTAATTTACGGGACAGGTATTTCGATCCTCCACGAATCTCCCACATCATTACCTCTGCGCGAGTCAATCGGTTATTCCAGAAAGCTCCTTAGCAGAGCCATTGCCTCGACATCCTCCGCGAGATCCTTCCCCTTTGGGGTCTCCAGAATCTTGGGGATATGGGCCAGCGCTTTAGAGCGCATGATCCAGCGAAAGGTCTCGAGACCGATCTTTCCCTTGCCGAGATTGTCATGCCGGTCAACCCGGGAGCCGAGGGCGGATTTGGAGTCGTTGATGTGCAGAACCGAGAGGCGGCTGATGCCGATGACCGCGTCGAATTCGGCGAAGGTTTTCTCCGCGCCCCTAGGGAGGGAGAGATCGTAGCCGGCGGCAAAAGCATGCGCCGTATCGAGGCAAACCTCCAGGCGTTCCGGATCGGCAACGCGCCCGATGATCTCCGCGATCTCCTCGAAGCGGGCACCGATGCACGCTCCCTGACCGGCGGTAGTTTCGAGCGTGATCCTGACCTTCAGACCCGGATGCTCCGCATGAAGGAGGTCCAGGTTCCGCGCCACGCAGGCGATGCCGGCATCCATTCCGGCGCCCAGATGGGATCCTGGGTGGAGGACCAGCGATCGGATGCCAAGCTGCTCGCAGCGGAGCATCTCGTCGGCAAGGGAGCGCAGCGATTTGGCATGGTTCTCGGTACCCTCGACGCCGAGGTTGATGAGGTAGCCGGCGTGAGCCACGACCGCGCCGAGGCGATCACGGAGGGGGTGGCCGTTGAAGGCCTCCACTTCTTCCTCCGACAGCGGCTTGGCGAACCACTGCATGTTGTTCTTCACGAAGATCTGCATGGCCGTGCACCCGATCCCGACGCCCCGATCGATGGCGGCGGAGACGCCTCCAACGGTAGGCACATGGGAGCCGAGGAGTGGCAGCAGGGAAGCGGCGGTTTTTTTGGAATGCATGGGCCGTGATGGTAACGAGCCTCCCCCCCCATCTTCCAACTCCTATCTTCCAACGCCCGCTCACATCAGTTATCCAAGGGTGATGTCCACGGAGCGCCCCGCCCTGCTTGCTTACACGCTTCCCTTCGTTCTCTTTATGGCGGGGCTGGTCGCGGTCTCGGTGGCAAGGACACTTGGGATCACCACCTTCGCCGGGATCCCACTCGACCCGATGTACTGGATCTATCCGATCCAGACGGCGGCCTGCGCTGCCGCGCTGCTTTGGTTTTGGCGGTGCTACGATGAGGGTGCCGGCACAGCGGGAAAGTTGCTGATCGGCGCGGTGGTGGGGCTGGTGATCTTCGGCCTCTGGGTTGCGCCGCAGGAGCTCGTTCATCAAGCGCGGCGCACGGAGGGCTTCGACCCCGGGGTCGTGTCGGGGATGAGCCCCTGGATGCTCGCCGGCCGCTTCACCCGCCTGGTGATCATTGTCCCGCTGGTGGAGGAGATTTTCTGGCGTGGTTTCCTGCTCCGATATCTCGTGCGTGACGATTTCACCGCGATCCCCTTTGGAAGCTCCAGCCGCTTCAGCTTCTGGATGGTCGTCGCCGCCTTTACCTTAGTGCACTCTCCCTGTGACTGGCCCGCAGCATGTCTGACCGGCATCCTGCTCAACCTTGTCGCCGTCCGCACACGAAGCCTCCTCGCCTGTGTCACGGCCCATGCCATGGCCAATCTGGCCCTTGGCATCTATATTTGTGAGACCCGCCAGTGGGGATTCTGGTAGGCTCGCGGGAAGAGCATTGCATGAACATCGGCCTCGCACAGATCAACACCACCGTCGGAGACTTCGCGGGCAACGCCGCGACAATCCTGGCAGCCTATCACGATCTGGTCGCACTGGGAGCGGAGCTGGTCGTTACGCCCGAACTCGCCGTCACCGGTTACCCGCCGCTCGACCTGATCTTTGCGGGGGAATTTGTGGAGAGGAATCTTGCGACGATGGCAGAGATCCATGCCTCACTCGGCGATGTACCGCTGGTGGTGGGGTTCATTGACCGCAACACGACGGGCCACGGGAAGCCGTTCTTCAACGCCGCTGCATTTCTGCGGAAGGGGAAGCCGCCCGTGGTCATCCATAAGAGACTCCTGCCTACCTATGATGTCTTCGACGAGGCCCGTTATTTCGAGCCGGGGGTTGCCTCTGCGCCGGTCGAGTTCGGTGGGAAAAAGCTCGGCATCACCATCTGCGAAGACCTCTGGACGCCAGAGTTTCTTCCCGGCCCACTCTACCGGGTCGATCCTCCTGCAGATCTTGTTGCGGCGGGCGCTGAGATCCTGATCAACCTGAGCGCCTCCCCCTTTCAGTACGGCAAGCCCATCAAGCGGCTGCAGATGTTAAGCGCTCAGGCCAAGCGCTTTATGGCGCCAGTCTATTACTGCAACTCCATTGGTGGAAACGATCAGCTAGTTTTCGACGGGCACTCGCTGGTCATTTCTGCTGATGGCACTCGTTGCAAGGAACTGGCGGGATTCGACGAGGAACTTGCTGTGGTGGATAATCCTACAGCCCCCTTCGTTGCCAACCACCGCGACGAACTCGGAGAGCTCTACCGTGCGCTTGTTCTGGGCCTACGCGACTACTTCCGGAAGTGCGGGTTCCAGAGTGCCGTGCTCGGCCTGAGCGGGGGGATCGATTCAGCGCTGACGGCCGTGCTTGCGGTGGAGGCGCTCGGCAAGGAGAATGTCACCGGGGCCGCGATGCCCGGTCCCTACTCCTCCGAAGGGAGCGTCAGAGATGCTCGCCTACTTGCAGAAACACTTGGCATTAAATGCCTTAACCTGCCAATTACACATACCTACGAGGTGATGAATAATGGACTCGAAGAAGTCTTCGCTGATCGGCCGGAGGATGCCACCGAGGAGAATCTCCAAGCCAGATTGCGCGGCATCACGATGATGGCCCTCTCAAACAAATTCGGCAGTCTCCTGCTAACCACCGGCAACAAGAGCGAGCTGGCCGTAGGTTATTGTACTCTCTACGGCGACATGTGCGGGGGCCTGGCCGTTATTTCGGATCTACCGAAGACGCTCGTCTATTCACTCTCTCGGTGGATCAACCGCGAGAGCGAGATCATTCCCGCTAGGTCGATCGAGAAGGCTCCGAGCGCCGAGCTTCGTCCCGACCAGAAGGATCAGGACAGCCTCCCTCCCTACGACCTCCTCGACGCGATCCTGGCCCTCTATGTGGAGGAGAACCTCCCCCTGCGTGAGATCGTGGCGCGCGGTTATGACGAGGCCTTGGTGCGTCGCATCACCGGGATGGTGGATCGCAACGAGTACAAGCGCGAGCAGGCCGCGCCTGGTCTCAAAGTCACTGGCCGCGCATTTGGCATGGGCCGTCGGCTCCCTCTCGCCCAGCGTTACACGCCCTAAAAAAGGCCTTCCGCTCACCGGCGGATAGGCAGGAGCTGCAGCAGTCGCCCGAATATAATGAGATAGAATCTCACTCATGGATATTTTTCTTGCGACTGGGTCTCAATCTCAATCATTCTTCCAGTTCCGTTCTTGAAACACGACGACCATTTCATCCCTGTACGCACTCATGACCATGAATCTTATCAGCATTTTTCTCAAGGGGGGGCCGATCATGGTTCCCATCCTCATTGTTTCCCTGCTTGTGATGGCGACCGTCATCGAACGGGTTATCTTTCTGATCAGTTACCACCGTGATCGCTCGCCGCAGACCGTACGGGAGATTTTTGCCAGCGTGGAGCATGGTCGCCCAGACGAGGC
>CANIBV010000042.1 GCA_947466005.1 Spartobacteria bacterium
CACTTTCTCAAGCGCAGCATGGAGAGTTCACTGACCGTTCTGCCTGTCTTGCAGCAGGGGGGGCGCCGTCTGGTCATGGCTGTTGCAACGGCTGAGCCGTTTCCCTCAGAGCTCATGCCCTCGGGGTGGAAGGAGTCATCGCGCTTTGAGCTTCCCGCTCGTTGCTTTGAAACCAAGCAGGGGCATGACCTGATCCTCTGGCAGGAATGGGGAAGCCTTCAGATGGCCTTTTACCGCGAGGATGTCCCCGTCTGGTTCTGCAGTCTGCGCCAGCAGGACGCAGGAGGCATCCTGCGGAGGAGCGCCTTGAGACTACTCTCGGAGAACGTGATTGATCACCTCCCCGAGTCCGTCGCGATCCATGGAATGCCTTCGGGCACAGCCGAACTCTGTGCAAGGGAGGTTAAAAATGCCTTCCCTGGAACCATTGTCCACTCGGAAGACCCCTCCGGGGAAGTCCAGGACAACCCCACCGTTGAGCCGATCCTGCCGGCAACCCCCTTCGACATCCGCCCTCCGGAAGCGCTTGCCGAGCAGCTTCACAGGAAGCGACTCCATACCATCCTCTCTTATGCGGCGGCGGGAGCCATTATCTACACCCTGCTGCTCCTTTGGGGGGGCGGAGATCTTTTGATCCGACAATCAGCGTTAAAGCGTCTTCGGAGCGAAGCCTCTTCCCTGAAGGATCCCACCCTTCACGCCAAGAGTGAGTTATCCCGCTGGAATGCCGCAAGACAGGCCGTGGATCCCTCCACGTATCCTCTGGACCTGCTTGCCGCGGCGGCTGCACCCACGGAAGGAGGCAAGGTTAGATTGACCGGCTTTACCCTGGAACATGACCGGCTGCAGGTTACCGGTGAGGCAACGGATGTGACCCAGGCCTATGGCTTCATCGAGCAACTCAAAAAGAACCCCCTCTTGCAGGAGTACAACTGGACCGCGGGGCAGCCGCAGCTTGCCGGCAAGAACAGCGTCCGGTTCGAGATGGAGGGCGCTCGCGCGACTCAGAACAATGAGACCACTGGCCGCTAGCGAAAAGACCCTCTTCCTTATCCTGTGCGGGGCGCTCTTCGTGGTCCTGAACCTGCTGGGAATTCGTGCCTTCTTGCAAGTAAGGACTGGAATTCAGAAAGCTATCACAGGCACCAAATCGGAAATCACAGCGGACAGGACCTGGATCGAACTTGGGGAGAGCATCAGCCCCGCCGTCGCATGGCTTGACTCCCATCCCATGCCAAAGATGGAAGCCGATGTGGCGAGTGCCGAACTGTTGAAAACCGAGCGTGATGAGGCCGAAAAGTCGGAACTCAAGGTGATCGAGGAAAACCTTCTCCCGCCGCAGGCCTCACCCCAGGGATCCGGCGTTGCTGTTGCCGTCAAATTAAGCGGTTCCTTTGCCAGTTTGGTGAAAATGCTTTTTGCGCTCCAGACACCGACTGCGTGGCGCACCATTGATAAAATCTCCATCAGGAGCGATGCACAGCCCCCCAATGTGATCGCTGAACTGGAAGTGTGTCAGCATTTCAATGCGGTTGACTCGGCAGGCAAGCCGGTTCAATCGCCGTGAGGAGGGCCATGCAAAGCTATTCCTTCAAGCACGGACTCCTGATGGCGCTCGTCATCTGCTGTCCGTTTCTCGTCGTTGCATCCGACGCCTCGCCCCCCCTATGGGAAATAACGCGGGAGATTTCAACGTTCAGCAAACTGCTTTCCCACTCCCCTTTTTCCCTGCCAACTGCCGAAGAGAGCTCCCCCCTTGCGGAGCGTTACGCCATGACCGGAATCATCACCCTTGGTGGCGAGGATCAGATCTTTGTCTTTGACCGTACCGATCAGAGCCGCGAGCTTCTGACCGCCAAGCCGAATGCAAAAAACATGTCCTTGCTCTCCTTGGTTCGAGAGGGGAACAATCCCATCAAGGCAAGCATCCGTATCGGAAGCGAGGTGGGAACCATAGGTTTCATGGAAGCAGTCAATGCCGCTGCCGCCATGCAGCCGGGCGCTCCCGCTCCCGGCTCTCCCGCGTCGGCCAACGCGCCCGCCACGGGCGTCAAGTTGCCAGCACTTCCTCCTCTCCCTAAATCACCCGCATCCAATCCTCAGGGCCGACGCATCATCCGCCGCCCCGTTGTCACGGCCCCTCAGACTCCACAACCCTCATCCCCATGATCCAGTCTATCCTCCGGAGAACTTTCGCCGTCTTGATTGCTGGCCTGCTCTTTCTCACTGCCACGGTGTTGATCGCTCAGGAGCCGCCATCCCAACCTGTGCCCCCAACTCCTGCGCCATCAGAGGTCTCTCCGTCCGTTCCTCAATCTGCACCCTCGAATGAGGAAACCATCTCCATCCAGTTTCCCCACACCTCCGTGGCGGAGGTCCTCACCGTCTACGAAAAACTCACCGGCAAGCGACTCATCCGTGACTCTAACTTGGCCGGGCCCGAGCTCTCAATCATGGTTGCTGACCCGGTACCCCAGAGAGAGGCGATTTCCCTGATCGAAAGTTCCCTGCTCCTCAACGGCTACACGCTTATTCCCGTTGATGGGAAAACCGTTAAGATCCTGGGACCAAGCCGCCCCCCTCGAACTGAGGGGCTTCCGCTCTACCTCGATGAGACACAACTGCCTCAAGATGGAGATAAGATCGTTAGTTTCTACCATCCCTTGCAATTTCTTGCCCCCGCGGAAGCTGTCGCAATCCTTCAGGGTGTGATCCAGCTCAACGCCTATGGCTCATTGGTCGCTATACCGAACACCAGTGCCATCGTGATCACCGACAAGACCCCGATTATCAGAAAGGCGCTGGCACTCCTGCATGTCGTGGATCACGAACCCAGCCAGATCATCACCGAATTCATACCTCTGCAGCGGGCCAGTGCAGAAAAAGTCGTTGAAACCCTTAACCAGATGTTCGCTGGGGGAGGTGCCGGAGCAACAGGAGCAGGGGCCGTACAGCCACCGCAGGGAGCACAGGGAGCCGTCGTCTCAAGCGGTGGAGAGGCGCACATCCTGAGCGGTAAAGCCCAGTTCATTGCTGAAAAACGGACAAACCGGATCCTCATGATCGTGAAGGCGGAAAACTACAAATACCTCAGGGAATTGATTTCCAAACTCGATCAGCCGATGGAATCGGATCAACCCCTTGTTCGCCCGTTGAACTATCTCTCGGTAACCGACATATTTCCTGTCTTGGTCGACATGCTGAAGGGAAAGGATGAGGCGGAGAAGAGTTCCAGTTCGTCCGGAAATGCGCAGGCGCAGGCAACGCCTCAATCTCAGACCCAAAACCAGGGAGGCGCGTCCACGGGAAATAATGCTTCAAGCAGCGGTGCTGTTGCCAATTCCCCGGATCGCCTGACCGAAGTCGCCAGGCAGAGCGCACCGCAGTCCGCAACCATCGGATCCACCAGCATCATTGCCGATGCGAGTGCCAACAGCATCATCGTCTATGGCCCCCCTGAAAACAAAGCCAAAGCCAAGCAGATCATCGACCTACTGGATCAACGCCCGAAACAGGTCTACCTGGCAGCGGTTATCGGCCAACTTCAGCTCACCGAGGGAATGGATTACGGCGCCTCCTGGTTTGCAAAATTCAATAACGGCGGAGGCAGTAACAACATCGTCGGAGCGGCGTTGAACAACACCTTCGCGGGCGCCCTGACCAATTTGGTGACTTCCAGCCTGACCAACGCCATCAATTCCTTCCCATCCAGCCTCACCGGACTGACTGTCTACGGAACCGTGGCTCAAGGCATCAGCACCTACGCGCACTTTCTGGAGACGACAGGCAAATTCAGGACCCTCTCCCGACCGGTCGTCTACACAAGCAACAACAAGAAGGCCACGATCTTCTCCGGCCAGAACATCCCGGTACCCACCTCCACCTTGACCAGCACGACACCGGGAATCCAAGGGTCCTCCATCCAGGCTAATATCCAGTACCAGCCGGTCGTCCTGAAACTTGAGGTCATCCCGTTGATCAACTCAGATCGTGAGGTCAATCTCGTCATCGCCCAACACAACGACAAGGTTGGCGCGTATGTCAACATCGGGGGCAACAGCGTCCCCAACATCCTTACCCAGGAACTCACCACAACAGTGAGGGTTCCGAACGGGTCGACCATCGTCCTCGGCGGACTCATCACCGATGACAAGACAACCGATGATTCCGGACTGCCCTACATAGGCAGGATTCCTCTTCTCGGGCCACTACTCGGGGGGCAGAGCAAGAAAACAAGAAGCAGAAGCGAGCTGGTCGTCATGATCCAACCGGTTGTGGTTGATTCTAATGAAGCCATGGAGAGGGCCAGCATCGAAGAGGGAGGGGCGAGTGACCTTGGAGAGAAAGCAAAGACTCTCAAGGAGAAGTTGCAGCCCACTCCCACGCCGACTCCGAAAAAGAAGAAGTTTCAGCTCTTCAAGCTCCCCAAAATCGACTCGTACTAGTGAAGCGTCGGGGCGAGGAGAGTATCGTTATCTCGACATCTCCCTGACCGGCTTCTCCTTGGGATCAGTAAGAGTCCATTCCTGTTGAAACAGTGGTTTGTTTGTTCCGTTGGGGAGAAAGACCCAGAGATGATGAAAGGGAACGTAAACGGAGGGTTGGCGTTTCGGACGGAAAGATCCATCAAGCTGACACCATAGCCGCCCCCCCCTCCAATCAAGGGCTCTGAGAGAGACTTTATCCACAAGGCTTAGAAAGCTACCGTGTCTGGCCTCCACTTCGGCGCGCAATTTCTTCCCGTCAGGATCCCGGATCGGAACAAGCGACGCGGACCCGGCATTCAGGGCAAACAGCCTTAACTGGTCACCCTTGTCTCCCGGCATATCGTTCAGGGCAAGGTACCGCCCGTCAGGACTCCAAAGGGCAGTGGTGGCTCCGAGAGGGCTGACCCATGAGTAAAGGACTTTTCCTGATGACGTGACGATCTCCAGGCTTTTTTTTGCCTCACCACGATCATCGGACTCTGCCTGCCTTCGTTTGAGCAGAAATGTCCCGTCCGGGGACGTCGAAAGGAGAGTCGCTGTGCCAGCTTCGGAATCCGCAGCCGGAAGAGACGGCTGTTCCGCAAGTAGCAAAAAAATCAGGGTGGTGGCGAGCAGAGCGCGCCGCCATCGCGGAAGCCGACAGTTGATTCGTGGGCGGATTCCAAGGTGACTCATGCTTATGACTGCTTGTACATCGTTTGCCATGAAATGGGTTCATATATTTTAGCACCTGAATTCGCTCAATGACAAAAAGGGCGCTTGCCGGAGAGTCCTTCAGGGCGATAGTTGGAAGATGGATTCGGGAGCAGCCACCACTCAAAAACATTCGGATCTCACAGGGCTTCTGATCTCTGCGGCAGAACTGGCCGGATGCCACGATGAGGAACCACTCAGGGAGGCCTTGCAGAGGGCTGCTTTTGCGCAGCAATCACCGGTCGCCGCCATTCTCGGCACGAACTTGGTTTCCGAGGGGCTGTTTTTAGCGGCGCTGGCTTCACTGCTTGGAATGCCATGGCGCGAGGAGAGTGCCGTCCTGCCGGCCGAGAATGTACGGGCTGTCTTTCCCGCGCGGCTGGCGCTGGGATTTCAGATTTTACCAGAGCAGAACGAGGGTGACTCGCAAGCATTGAGCCTCATGACTTGGGATCCGTTTGACAACGCGGCCTGGCAAGCGTTGAGCCATCATCATCCCGGCCCCGTGCGCCTCGTGATGACCACCCGCAAGCGTCTGACCGAGGCAGTCAAGGAGGCCTACGGAGTGGGAGCAGAGACCTTTGATGAGCTCCTGGAGGGACGCGAGGAGGAAGCCGTGGTGCAGGGGGAGGAGGTCAATGTGCTGGATGGCGAGGATCCCGAGGCCTCCGTCATGAAGTTCGTGAACCAGATCCTGCGCGAAGGCCTTCAACAAGGGGCAACCGACATCCATTTTGAGCCTCTTGGCCATGAACTCCGCATCCGGTACCGGATCGATGGAGTGCTTCATGAAGCATCGGTACCGCCCAGGATCAGGATTCTCCAGGATTCCGTCATTTCGCGTCTCAAGATCATGGCCTCCCTTGATATCGCCGAACGCAGGCTCCCACAGGACGGACGCATCGCCTTGGAAAACAAAGGCCGCCCCATCGATGTCCGCGTGGCGACAATTCCCTGCGTCCATGGTGAGAACGTTAGTCTGCGACTTCTAGGTCAGGAGCATTTCGACTTTGCCCGCTTGGGCCTCGAGCCCCCCGTTGAGAAGAAAATCCGATCCCTCATCTCCATGCCAAACGGCATCGTCCTTGTCACGGGACCAACCGGATGCGGGAAAAGCACCTCCCTCTACACCTTCCTGAGTGCCCTGAATGTGAAGGAACGACGGATTGTGACGATTGAGGACCCCGTGGAGCACAAAATCGACGGGGTGATTCAGATCGCCGTCAAACCCGAGATTGAACTCACTTTTGCAAGTGCCCTGCGCAGCATCCTGCGAGGCGATCCGAACGTAATCATGGTCGGTGAGATGCGTGACGTCGAAACCGTCGATATCGCCATCCGGGCGGCGCTCACAGGACACCTCGTCTTCAGTACCCTTCATACCAATGATGCCGTGGGGGGCATCACGCGACTTCTCGATATGGGAGTCGAACCGTTCCTTGTCGGCTCCTCCGTCAGGGCGTTTTTGGCCCAGCGTCTTGTCCGCAAACTCTGCCCCCATTGCTCCGTTCCGACAGTCATGACGCCTGAGGAACTGCTCCGCGTGGGGTTCCCTGAGGATTTGCTGGGTTCCGACCTCCGGCAGCCGAAGGGTTGCCAGCATTGCCGCAATAGCGGCTATGCCGGCCGTCTGGCTATCATGGAGATCTGCCTGATGACGCCGGCACTGCAGGATCTGCTTCAGAAACGCGCCACCGGCACCGAGCTTTTGGATCAAGCAATTCGGGACGGCATGATTCCCCTTCGACGCGACGGCTGGCGTAAAGTCTCCGTTGGGCTGACCTCGGTTGAAGAGGTGCTCCGTGTGACGGCGAGTGACCTGGCGGTTATTGACGAATAAGCAGACGCCGCAAGTCAGGTTGTGGCATGATTGCTTGCACTTTTTAGTTCATCCAGAAAACTCTCCGGCTTTGCCAGAAGAGCGACGAGGGAAGCGGGGAAGGGGGAGTAAGATAACTTTTAAAGCCGGGCGCGTTCAACAGCTGACTTTTCGCGCTTGTAGGCTGCGCGTGTCATGATCACCAGTTTGTGGCGCATGGTGTCGTAAACCGCAAAAGATTTCCCATCCGAGGAATTCCAGACACGGTTGATGGAGAATCGTCCCGAGGGATTCCAAGTGACATTCCCACCCTCGCTCACAAGCAAGCTAGCGATCCGATCTTCGCCTAGATCCTCGGGAAGATCCATCAGCTGATTTTCGGAGAAAATGCTCAGCACATCACTGCGATTGTTTTCAAAATGGGCGATGTAGCAGAGTCCCTGCTTTCGGAAGCGGATCAGACCGCTTTCCTTCAGGGTTTCACGTTCAGGCTTTCCAAGGCGGACAGAGAACTCTTCGGGGGAAGCCCCGATCTGGGCATGAAGCGGCGTCACGAACAGAAGGAGTAGCAACGGGCATAAGAGCTTCATGGGACGTTTCATGAAATCAGCGGTGTGGGTGTTGTGTTGATGGTAGTAGTCACGATCCGTAAAATCATTCCATCCAAAACATTTGTGCCTTCAGGTAAATGAAATTGGGTTCTCCGCTATTTTGAGTGGGTTCTCAGAGGTGAAGCCGCAGAGCCGTTGCTCTTGAGGAAGAACAGAGGAGATATTGAATATGGAACTCAGGAACTCAGGAACTCAGGAATGAATGGTGAGAGATTGAGTCTATTTAGCAGGTTGCAGGATGGAACTGCTTAATCAAGCTGGCTTGATTGTCATGCCGGCCATCCAATCAGCGGACGGTTCCCTCCGTCCTGATACCTGCCGATCTATCACAGACCTGGTATTCCTAAGCCTCGGATGTTCCGCAGTTGATTCCTCGGTGGTTCGGCACCAGCCTTTTCCAGCCTCTTTTTCCTGAGTTCTTGAGTTCCATGTTTTTTACCTCTTGCTTCACTTCACCCACTTCAAACAGCGAGGAGCCTGAAATTGCGAAGCTCTTGTAGCCTCGGGGCCAGGACTTTAAAAAGGAGTTCACCTGTATATTACATAATTGTAACAAATCTAAGCTCTACGGATTCAACAGAACGGCACTAGTTGTCATTCAGCAGTGAATCCAAAACTTAAAAAAGAGACCATTCTTGTCGTTGAGGACGAAGAAGATGTCGCGGAATTGGTTTGCCTGGCCCTGGGGCGCGCCAATTTTGAGACACTCGTGGCGAGCAGCGGATATGAGGGAGTGTGTCTTTCGGGTGAAAAAAGGCCCACTGCCATCATTCTCGACATCATGCTTTCCAGGATGGATGGGTTCGAGGTGATAAAAAGGCTGAAGGCAGATCCGCGCACAAGCGACATTCCTGTCATTATCCTGAGCGCCAAGACAGAACTCGAAAGCAGGATCCACGGGCTCCAGTTGGGCGCCGATGACTACATCCCCAAGCCCTTCAGCCCCCATGAGCTTGTTCTGCGACTCCGAGCAGTGCTGAGGCGCCGGAACACACTGATGGAAGTCTTGGTCGCCGGCTCACTCATTGTGGACCCCATCGCGCTGAAAGTGACGCTCAATGGGCGATCACTTGACCTTTCCCTGCTCGAGTTCAAGCTTCTCTCAGTCCTGATGTGTAGGGCCGGGGAGATTCTCTCCCGCGAGGAGCTTCTGCGTACGGTCTGGGGAGATGATGCATCAGTCACCAAGCGAGTAGTAGATACCAATATCTACCGCCTTCGCGAAAAACTTAAGGATTCCGGCGACATGATGAAGACCGTGCGGGGCCTTGGTTACCTATTCACGATTCCTGAAAGAGCCTTATGATGGGTTTTTTTCCAGATCACCTAATTAGACTTTTCTCGGCGGGTGGATCGTGCTTTCTAAGACTGATGAAGACACCCCGAATGCACAAGGAACCTCTCCGAGTCCCCCTCCTGATGGTGATATTGTTCGCGGGTTGTGTGCTCCCAGGGTGTGTGACAGCTACCCTTCCCACCGCATCCTCGACTGACACGCCGGCATCGATCCCTGAGCTCCTGGGGCTCGACGGCGTGCGTCAGGAACTACAGATCACCCCTGCACAGTCTGGCCTTCTCGATGCGCTTCAGGCCGATTACAAGTCGCAGGCGAAGAACGTCATGGCCATTGGTCAGGCCGATCAGGATGCCGCACTGCGCGCCGACTGGGATGTCCGCTCACTCCGCAAGCAGTACAACTCCCGCGCCCTCGCCGTCCTCACAGCCGATCAGCAGCAGCGCCTCATGGAGCTGCAGCGGCAGATGCTAGGTGGATCACTCCTTTCCTCGGTGACTGAGCAGCAACTGCTCGGCCTCAGCTCACAGCAGCAGCAGCAGCTCGGTGCCCTGAGTTCCTCAAGTCAGGCGCAGGCAACCGCCATCAACGCTCAGGCACAGGCGGGGCAAATCTCCGGCTTCCGCAAGGGCATTGAGTTGCGTCGGATCCAGCAGCAGACCTCCGATCAGATGACGGCCCTCCTCACGCCGGACCAGAAGAAGCAGTGGAAGATCCTCAGCGGACAGAAGAGCGGCATGCCCGAGATCCACGATCCGAACGCCCGGACCCAGAGCCTCTTCGAGGGATATTGAGTTTAGGAAAAGGCGAAAGGCAAAAGGCTGAACCAAGCCCGTGGGAATGGGCGCGGATGGCTACGCCGAAGTCGTAGCCCAAAGGGCGCCACCGCTTGCCGGGAATATGTATGCGTGGGAAGGCTCGGATAGACTATCGAAGGTAGCCCCAAAGGGGCGAGCTGAGCGAACATCAAGTGCAGGGGTGCACGATGAAGCCTGCGAAGCAGTCTGAAGGACAAGGGCCTCGGGAGAGGCCTTGGCAAAGCGAACGAGTCAACCAAGTGGCGTCAATGTTGAAATCCCGCCTCTCCGGTGTCTTTGCGTTCCAGGGAGGATCGTCTCTTACTGCGGCATGAGGTCGAGGGGGGGCGGGCACGCTGCGCGTTTCGGGTTATTGAGGGGTCGGATTTAGGTGACGAAAACGTAACATCAAAGGTCATGACGAACAACGGGGGGGGTGACAAGTTACATGCAGACATAACCATATCTGCCCGAACCATTATACCCCTTCAATAAGAACCCATCAGCTTTCAACAGTCACACAATAAACTCAACCCAACTCAAGGAACCCCATGAAACACACCCGATCCACGAAATCCATCCTGATAGCGGCAGCAGCCGCCCTCTCGATCGCCACCGCCTCGGCGCAGGAGACGATCTACATCACCGGCTCCACGGCATTCCGCTCCGCTGCCAACGGGGCGCTCTTGTCGCTCTACGGTGCCAACCTTGCGGCTACCGACAAGGCCACCACGACCGACGCCACCGCCGGCAATCTTCTCTTCACCAATTGTCTCGTCGGTGGCTCCACGGTGCACATTGCCGTGGCCTGGTCGGGATCCGACGCCGGCATGCAGACGGTCGCAGCCGGTGCCAATAACAAGCGCCTCCCCTTCTACGACCTCGCAAAAATCCAGGCTCTTGGCGGCTCCTTCCCCAAGTTATCGCTTGCCGGAGGCTCGATGAGTACGTTGGCAATTAATGCCAACACTTCCTTGGCCAAGGGAACCATCGGCTTTGCCGATACATTCCAGGGTGCCTCGGTATTCAATGCCGGTAAGGCCCCTGATGGTGCCATCTACAACCCGCTTACCTTCACCACCATCGGTGTCTGTCCCTTCAATTTTGTGGCCAGCAGGGAATTTCCTTATACCGATATCACCACAACCACTGCCTGTGATCTGATGGAACGTGGCAACACCACCATGAATCTCTTCTCGGGGAATGGATCAGACACGAATCAGAAAATCTGGTTCATGGGTCGTAACCCTGACTCCGGCACCCGCATCACCACGCTGATGGTTGCCAAGTATGGGGCCCAGACGCCGGTGCTTCAGTTTACCCCCACGGTGGGAAGCGGAACCATCACAGCCTTGGCCAAAAGTGCATCGGGTAACATTAACGGGATCATTATTGCTGCTGGAAACAACGGAGAGTCCTCCGGAGGCACTCTCTGTAACTACACAACCAACAGATTCAGCCCCACGGTTACCGTTCCGCTGGGCTTTTCCAGGGGGGCGAGCAACTACGCGATCACCTATGCCGGTGTTTCCGATGTGAAGAATGTGCAGAGCAAGGGAGCAGTTGCCCTCACCTACAACGGTGTCAAGGGTCGCCTCTATGATCCCGCAACGGCAACCACTAGCCTAGATGAGGGATACACCAATATCATCACAGGTCGCTATCCCTTCTGGTGCTACGAGCATATCACCTATGACCCTCTCTATGCCACGACTGCGGCGATCAATGTGGTCACTGCCCTGGCAGATTACATCACGGCACTATCAACAACCAGCAGCGTGCTTGCTCCGAACATCGCCTTGGCTGACATGCTCGTGAAGAGGACCAAGGATGGCGGGGTGATCCAACCCAAATAAGAGGATTTCTTATCCACTGTTAGGCTGACAGCAACACCGCGTTCATGATGACGATGCCTCAGAAGGGCATGGTCCATGGTGCGGTGTTTGTGCGTTCCGGAACATGAGCCATCACGGGAATCCCATCAAGTCGCTCCGATTCAATC
>CANIBV010000043.1 GCA_947466005.1 Spartobacteria bacterium
TGCCGTCCTGATTGGTGTTCTGGTAGGTCCGGAACTCGGCGCCGACACGGAAATTCCAAAAACATTTGGGGTTGAACGTGTGGTCGAACCCGCCGACAAGCGTCTGCCCCCAGCTGTTGTTGCCCTGCTGCGCGTAGCCGTAGTTATCCGTGCTGTAGTCAACCACCGCCGTGGTGGTCGGCCTAACCAACCAGCGAAAGGAATGGCCTAAGCCTGGCTGCGTAAATCCCTGCTGGGTGTTAAGACTGTTTTCCAAGTAGTAGTTACCCGTGAAGTTGAGGCGCGTGACCGTCGTTAAAAGCTCCGACCACTGGTAGGCGGCGGCAAAGCTGTTGGCAGTGTAAATGTAGGAGCCATTCTGGTTTTGAGAGGTACCGATCAGCGACGGATTGGGTTGCTGCTGGTAGGATGAGGATGTGTTATAGGTGAGGACTAGCCGGGGGGAAAACCGGTACTCCGTAGCCATCCCCAGACCGATGGTTCCTTGCTGGGATTGATTGGCCCCCGCATTGGCATACTGGGTGAATCCTCCGGTGAGATTAGCATTCATATTCATGCGCGAAGTGCCGAAGCGGTAATTGATCCCTCCGTTGAGGTTCCCGAACGTGCTTGCGACCGCATTTTTGTGGGAACTATTGACGTTGCTGTCGTATCCACCACGGACCGCTACCTGAAAACGCAGTTTCTTGGCCCAGTCAACCACCCCCCCCAATGCTCCTGGGCCGAGGCCAGTCCCCTGAGATCCAGGCGTTGTCTCGTCCAGTTTGGTCACGGGCATCCCGACGGAGGCAGGAGCGAATTGGGGGTTGCCTGCCGGTTGAGCGCTTGGAAGATTCAGATTCTCGGCGGAAGGGGGATTGAACTCGGCCCTTGGTATCGCCTCCGGCTTGGGCTGTTCCTGTTGCCCCTGCTGCTCCGGCGTTGATTCCTGAAGGGGGGGGGGCAGGGGGAGTGCCGGCGTTGGCAGGGTCACCGAGGGAGGAGCAACCTGAAAGGAAGAGTCAGATGGAGCACCCCCATCTTGCCCTCCCTGAGCGGCACCCGACGACTCAGAGGACTCCTCTGCCAAAAGAATTCCTTGGGCGCAAAAAAGCAGCGCCAGAAGAAGCAATCGGCCCAATGTCTTGGGATTGGATGGGGGGTGAAACATGCAGGGGGGTATACTTAAAAAAGAGTAGATTAAAAAATATGTTTTTCGGAGACAAGGCAAGGATTTCTCGGTTCTGTTTTTCGCCGCTGCACGGCCTTCGCAGCGGAAAAAATCTACCTCGGGGCAGAAACTCTCCCACCATTTACGCTCCCAGCCTTCGCCTCGCTTTCCATCGAGGCATCGGGATGTCTCTCCCTGAGCAATTTGTCGAGAACGTTTAATTGCCTGCTCACATTGCCGGCGTCCTGAAAACGGGCCGATACCCGATAGTAGTGTCCGGCCTCATCGAGGCTACCGAGATCATGCAGGGAAGCGGCATATTCCTGATAGGCAAACGCATAAAGGGGAAGGCGTTGCATCGATCCAACAAAAGCCGAACGGGAGCCAGTCTCATCGCCGATCCGAGCCAGCACACCCCCGAGTCGCATGAGCATAAACCAATTCTCTGGATCTGCGGCAACCGCGCGCCTTAGGACGATCGCAAGGCGTGAGAGATCCTGCTCCGCCTCCTCGGCCCCGCCCGCTTTCTTAGCCACCATCGGAGTCTGAGTGTATGCATTTTGCGTGATCCTGAACCAAAGGAGATTGGCCAGCACCGCTGCGGAGCGGGCGCTCCCGGGCTTTGCCTCGCTGGCCAACAGCGCCTCCTCAATGGCGAGAGAAAGCTGTGCGGAAGCGGGTGGAGTCACCGAGATCCGCGAAGAGACCGCTTCCGCCACAAACAAGCATCTCTCGCCTCGCCAATTACCAGCAGCAATCAGCGAGAGAAAGAGCAATAGCGAAGCAATCATCACGCCCACACACCATCGGATCCATCGGGAGGAGGCATCCTGCCGTGCTCGACCGAGCCCCGGGTTGCAGAGCAGCCCAAAACAGACACCGGCGATCAAGGCATTCGCCCCGAGGTGCATGTTGAAATCCAGAAACGAGTGGATGATCTGGGCGATGGCCACCGAAATCGCCCCGATCACGATAGCTCCCTTGTTGCTCCAGAGGCCATAGTTGCCTGCCGATTCACCGACAGAGCGGTGGACGCGTAACAAGCCCCTCCCTCCGGACCAGAGGTGAACCCCGAGAAATAGGAGGGCGAGAAGAAGCCCCGTAAGACCGTACTCGGAAAGCAGTTGGGCGAAATCATTGTGAGCCAGCAGCGACTCGTGAGGCATCATCAATCTGGCTGACCATTGGAAACTCCCCGCCCCCAGCCCTACAAAGGGAGCCAGTCCGAGATCATGAACGGCCGCCCTCCAGAGATCCTCCCGGTAGACATCCATCCAGAGTCCCTGCATTCGCGCGCGAAAGAGCAGGTTATCGGAGACGACCCACCCCACGGCGACGAGGAGCAGGGAGAGAATAAGCGCCGAAAAAAACCCGATCACCAGCGTCGAACGGTTCCCTGAGGAAACGAGAAGATAAAAAGAGAGGAGAAGAAAAACGAGTGTCCCGACAGCAAGCGCCACAACCCCTCCCCGACTCAGGCTTAAGCAGACCCCCAGAGAGCAAAAAGCCGCGCAATACAGAGCCAACCCGCGTGTCGTCCACCGGAAGCGGCCCCAGCACCCCAAAGCGAGCGCAAATAAGGACGCATCGCCGAGCAACCACGCCAGGTGGTTCTTGTTGGCGTAGGTGCCGACAGTGGTCGTATAATAGCTTGTAAGCTGCGGAAAGATGAGTGAGAGCGGTTTCCAGGACTCGTCACAGTAGAACTGGTACAACTCGCTGGCCGTTTGAAGGAAGGCCGAGAGGAGAAGCAACGACAGAAAAAAAATCCTCGCGGAGCTTCCAGTCACTGCAACCGCAAAGACCAGATAGAGCAGGAACATCGCACCAAGGCGCAGGAGTTCAAAGTCCCTCAGCCCGGGATCCCCGCCGAAGAGAGTCCTCACAAGAAGGTATGCACACAGGAGCCCCATCGAAAACAGGGGGATCCGTGCAGGCTCACGGGATTCCGAACGGGAAAGCACGAGAGGAAGCGCCAGAAATCCGGCGGCAATGACCGGAAGATAGCAAACCAGCAGGGGAAACATCGGCCTCCCCCCTCCGCCGATGCACTGCATGCCAATAATCCCCGCAGCAGCGAGCAGGGAGACCAGCCATGGGAGGGGTGAGAAAATGGCGTTCATGCTGGGGATCTGGCAACGAATGGTAGAGGAAAGAGTGCCTTAAAGTCACGGGGAAGCCTCTTTCCCTTGAACCGAGGACATTCCGAGGTTATCGATAACGTCCTTTTATGAGCAAAAGCATTCTGGACCCAGCCCGCTCCGCAGCCGTCGAGTTGAGCAATGACGAGATCGCTCGCTACTCCCGTCATCTCATCATGCCCGAGGTGACCCTTGAGGGTCAGAAGCGCATCAAGGCAGCCAGCGTCCTCTGCATCGGCACAGGCGGACTCGGCTCCCCGATCGCCCTGTATCTTGCTGCCGCCGGCATCGGCAGGATCGGTCTCGTCGATTTCGACACCGTCGATTTCTCCAACCTGCAGCGCCAGATCCTGCACGGAACGCGTGATGTCGGCCGCAAGAAGATCAACAGCGCGCGCGACACCATCAAGGAGATCAATCCCAATGTGCAGGTCGATCTCCACGACTGTTTCTTCACCTCGGAAAATGCCGAGCAGATCGTGGCCCCTTACGACATCGTCATCGACGGCACGGATAATTTCCCCACCCGTTACCTCTCCAACGACGTCTGCGTCTTCCAGAAGAAGCCGAACATCTACGGCTCCATCTTCCGCTTTGACGGCCAGTGCACCGTCTTTGCCCCCCACCTAGGAGGCCCTTGCTATCGTTGCCTCTATCCCGAACCACCGCCGCCGGGCATGGTCCCGAGCTGTGCAGAGGGAGGTGTTCTCGGCGTCCTTCCCGGAATCATCGGCGTCATGCAGGCGATCGAGGCGATCAAGCTGATCGTCGGCATCGGCGAACCGCTCATCGGCCGCCTCATGCATTTCGACGCGCTCAAGATGAAGTTCCGTGAGTTCAAGATCCGCAAGGATCCGAAGTGCCCCGTCTGCGGAGAGAACCCGACGGTCACCGAACTCATCGACTACGACACCTTCTGCGGCATCCCTCAGGCCGCTGCCGCGGAGGAGGCCGAAGTTCCCGTTCCAGAGATCACCGTGGAGGAGCTTCAGGTAAAGCTCCAGAGTGGCCTCCGCAATGGTGAAAAGGTGACCCTCATCGATGTGCGCGAGCAATTCGAGTGGGACATCGCTCGGATCCCCGGCGCGAGGCTGATCCCTCTGGGCGACCTCCATTCCCGCATGAGTGAACTCGACAGCGCCGACACGATCTACCTCCAGTGCAAGTCGGGCGTCCGCTCTGCCAACGCACTGCGCGAACTCCAGGGGGCAGGATTCTCCAAGCTCTTTAACGTGCAGGGGGGCATCCTGGCTTGGGCCGACCGGATCGACAAATCCGTCGCCAAGTATTGACCCATGCCGGGGATTCAACAGACCATCGGGGAACTCTCGGCGCTGCTGCGCTGCCCGGTGACGGCACAGCAACTCCACATCGCGACTCCCGGTGAGCTCCGTGCCCTCTCCAAAAGCGCAGCCGATGATGTCGATGGCTTCCTTGTCCGCGAGGACGGAACTGCCGCCTATCCGGTCAAAGGAGGCATCCCCTCACTCCTTACAGAGTCGCTCATCCCGCTTCAGCCTCCAACCTAACAGCCTTCAGCCTAATCCCCTTTCTTCCATGACCGAACTCGAAACCATCCGGCACTCCTGCGCCCACATCCTAGCCAATGCCATCCTCCGGATCTGGCCCGAGGCGCAGTTCGCCGCCGGCCCTCCGGTGGAGAACGGCTTCTACTACGACGTCGACCTCGCCCACCGGATCAGCCCCGAGGACTTTGAGCGCATCGAGAAGGAAATGGCCGCGATCATCTCCGAGTCGCAACCTTTCCAGCGTGAGGTCATCACCCGTGACGAGGCCCTCGCCATGGGCAAACGCGGAGAACTGGCCGGCCTGACCCCGCGTTCCGAGCCAAGCCGCTTCAAGCTCGACATCATCACCCGCATTCCGGCCGGTGAGGAGATCACCCTCTACCGCAACGGTGCCTTCACCGATCTCTGCGCGGGACCCCATGTGGCGGACACCTCCAAAGTCGCCGCCTTCCGCCTGACTCATGTTGCAAGCGCCTTCTATCAGGGTGATGAAAGCAACCCCCAGCTTCAGCGGATCTACGGGACAGCCTTCCCATCCGCCAAAGAAATGGAAAACTGGTTCACCATGCTGGAGGAGGCCAAGAAGCGCGACCACCGCAAGCTCGGCAAGGAACTCGGCCTCTTTCATATCGATGACGCCGTCGGCCAGGGGTTGATCCTCTGGACACCCAAGGGCGCTGTCATCCGTCAGGAACTGCAGAACTTCATCAGCGGGGAGCTTGCCAAGCAGGGCTACTCCCAGGTCTTCACCCCGCACATCGGGAAGATCGGTCTCTACAAGACCTCGGGACACTTTCCTTACTACAAGGAGTCTCAGTTCCCCGCGATTCCCGAGCCAGATCAACTCGCCAGGATCGCCTCCGAGGGTTGTGGCTGCGCCGAGATGACGGCCCGTCTGGAGGCCGTCTCCGAAACCTTCGCAGCTTCGCTGAACGAACGGGCCGGCAAGGAGATCGTGGCGAAGGAGCGGGTGATGGACCCGACCCTCCTGCTCGACGGCTTCATGCTGAAGCCGATGAACTGCCCCCATCACATCAAGATCTTCGCCTCCCAACCGCACAGCTACCGGGATCTCCCCGTTCGGCTTGCGGAGTTCGGCACCGTCTATCGATGGGAGCAGTCGGGCGAGCTCAACGGCATGACCCGCGTGCGCGGATTCACCCAGGATGACGCGCACCTCTTCTGCACCGAGGAGCAGGTCGCCGCCGAGGTTCAGGGATGCCTACAGCTCGTCAAAAAGGTACTCACCACGCTTGGAATGTCCGATTACCGGGTGCGCGTCGGGCTCCGTGACCCAGACAGCAGCAAGTTCACCGGCAACCCCGCACAGTGGGATCTCGCCGAGCAGGCCTGCCGCGACGCGGCCACTTCACTTGGGGTTCCGTACACCGAGGAACCGGGTGAGGCCGCGTTCTACGGCCCGAAGATCGACTTTGTCGTGAAGGACGTGCTGGGCCGCGAGTGGCAACTCGGCACCGTGCAGGTCGATTACGTCCTGCCCGTGCGCTTCGATCTCTCCTACACCGGCGCAGATGGAAAGCCCCACGTCCCCGTGATGATCCACCGCGCTCCCTTCGGTTCGCTCGAGCGCTTCACCGGCGTCCTCATCGAGCACTTTGCCGGAAACTTCCCCGTCTGGCTTGCTCCGGAGCAGGCCCGCGTCCTGCCGGTCTCGGAAAAGGTGGCCGATTACGCCCGCAAGATTGTGACCGAAATGACGGCGAAGGGCATCCGCGCCACCGCCGACCTCTCGCCGGAAAAGCTGGGGGCCAAGATTCGCCTTGCTCAGCTCGAGAAGGTTCCCTACATGATCGTTGTCGGACCGAAAGAGGAGGCCGCAGGCCAACTCTCCATCCGTAGCCGCCAACACGGCGACGAAGGGGTCCTTGCAGCAGATGCATTCATCCAACGACTTGAATCCGAAATCCGCGACCGCACGCTCACCGTATGAGCGGGCTAGTCATTCCGTTGCTTGATCCCCTTGGTTTCCATCTTCAGCAGTCAGTCGCAAGAGTCACCGGTCGCTGTGCACTTCCGTGCAGCAACCACAACAATCCCGCGCTAGGCGCACGGAGGCACCATTAATCCAGCATTCATTCGTATTAACGACCGCATTCGCGCCCGCGAAGTGCGCGTCATCATCGGCTCCACCGGTCAGCAACTCGGCATTCTCAAGACGGAGGAAGCACTCCGCCGCGCCAAGTCCTATGGCCTCGACCTGATCGAGGTGGCCCCGACGGCTAACCCGCCGGTCTGCCGTATTGCCGATTTCGGAAAGTTCAAGTACGAGCTCACCAAGAAGGAGAAGGAGAGCAAACACAGCGCCACAAAGATCAAGGAAATCAAGTTCCGGGTGAAGATCGGCACGCACGACTACGAGACGAAACTGCGCCACGCCGAGGAGTTCATCGAGAAGGGTAACAAGCTCAAAATGGTCCTCCAGTTCCGCGGTCGTGAGAATGCCCACAAGGATCTAGGCATTGCCATGATGCATAAGATCATCAAGGACCTCGAGACCATGGCATCCGTTGACATGCCGCCGAAGCTTGTCGGACGCGCCGTCGGCATGACCATGAGTCCCCTGCCCACCGCAAAGCGCAAACGCCGTTTCGCCAAGATCGAAGGTGACTACGTCGAGGATGTGGATTCCGACGAAGAGGACGATGATGCGGAGGAGGAAACCAGTGTGACCAAGGATGGCGACGAGACCGTAACAGCGGAAAATACTGATCATGCCGGTTGATCCCGAAGCGGTCACGACCACCCCATCCACGAAGAGACTCTACCTCTTTGACATCGACGGCACCCTTATCACCTCTGGGGGAGCCGGCGAGACTTCCTTCAGGGAAGCCGTTGTAGAGCTCTGCGGCGGGCTTTCTCCTTTGGAAGGCGTCAACTTCGCAGGAAACACCGATACCGGAATAGCCCGGGAGATTCTGATGGCGGCGGGGATGGAACCAACGAAGCAGAACATCATGGCGCTGCTCGACTCCTACCTAGGCAAGCTTACTGATCGAATCCATCGCCACCAGGGAAAGCTTCTTCCAGGAATTATCCCGCTCCTTGACGCACTCAAGGAGCGCGACGACTGCTTTCTCGCGCTGCTCACGGGGAACCTTGCGGCTGGAGCCGAGGTCAAGCTCTCCCACTATGGCGTCTGGCACTACTTTGGGTTCGGCGCCTACGCCGACGACCACCATCTCCGCAACGAACTCGGTCCAGTCGCCATGACGCGTGCCCTTGCCGATCACGGCGAGGAATTCACCCCGGACCGGATCTACGTGATCGGCGATACTCCACGTGACATTGAGTGTGGGAAGGCCTTTGGGGCCGTCACGGTCGCCGTGGCGACAGGTCACTATTCCCGCGAGGAGCTGGCCTCCCACCATCCCAACTTTCTCTTCGACGACCTCTCCGATCCCGTAGCCGTCATGGCAGCGATCGCTCCGGAGGAGAAAAGAGAGGCTTAGACTGAAGGCTTTTAGACTGTTAGGAAGAAAAAGCCCCCGCGGCCAACTACCCTCTTTTTCTGAGTTCCTGATTAAAAATCTCAGAACGAGGCTGTCATTCCATAGAGGAATCCCTTGAGGTACTCGCTCTCGGAGAATCCGACGAGGATCGGATGATCGGGGCTCTGCCCGTAGGTCTGGAGTTGCCGTGCCGTCCTGCGGGCATCGCCAAAGGCCTCGGCTACACTCCCTCCAAACTCCTCGGCTGAGACATGGTGGGAGCAGGAGAAGGTAGCGAGCAGGCCATCCTTGGAGAGCAACTGGGCCGCCTTGAGATGAAGTTCCCGATAGCCGCGCAGAGCATCCACGATCCCCTTGCGCGTGCGGGTGAAGGGGGGAGGGTCGAGGATGATCAGATCATACTCCTCCTCGCGTCTTGCCGCCGAGGAGAGCACCTCAAAGACATCCCCCCCGACGACCTTGACGGAGACATTGTTAAGAAGGGCATTCGCCTCGATCCGGGGCAGGTTTTCTTTTCCGGATTCCACAGCGGTGACCTCTGTGGCGCCGGCCTGGGCGCAGGCAATGGCAAAAGCTCCCTGGTTGGAGAAGCAGTCCAACACGCGCCGTCCCTTGGCCCAGGCGGCCACCTGCCGATAGCTGGCTGCCTGATCGAGGTAGAAGCCCGTCTTCTGGCCATGGATCGCATCGAGGTGAAACTTCATCCCGGCCACCGTAATCTCGAAGGCCCCCGGTTCAGGCCCAAGAAGAACGCCGGTCCGAACCTCGAGTCCCTCGGCTTTTCGTGAGGAGGAGTCGTTCCTCTCTACGACACTCACCACTCCCAGCACTTCCTTGACGGCGGCGGCGATCAGGTCTCGACGCAGGTCCATGGCCATGGTGAGCGTCTGCAGGGTAGCGACGGGACCAAAGCGGTCCACGATCACGCCGGGAAGTCCGTCGCTCTCGCTCCAGAGGACACGGCGCACGAGCGGATCAATGCCGAGATGATCCCTGAACTCTTGGGCACGCTGAAGACGTCTTGTGAAGAACTCTGCATCCAGATCCTGACGGCGACGGGAATACCTGCGCGCCACGATCTGCGATTTGGAGTTGTAGACGGCGCTGCCGAGCATCCGATCGCGGCCATCCTTGACAGAGACAACATCGCCATCCTCGGGACTTCCAAATGTCTTGAGTACCTCGGTCCCATAGACCCAGTCATGCCCGTGTAAAATGCGTGCCCGAGGGCGTACGATGATTCCTCCCATAATTTAAAAAAAAGACTACCGGATACAGACTGAAGAACGGAGACGAAACTAAAGGCCCGAATAAAGTCTACGTCGCGCGGGACTACAGGCTGCAGACCTCGTCATGCAGGATCTCGGGAAAGGATTCCCCGAGGTCTCCCTTCTCAGTTCCGTGGGAGGATCTTGTCGAGTCCCCCTCCTGAACCTCGGGGTATTCAAAGACACGGCCCTCAAAGTTTCGGAAGACCACCTTCTCCTTGTCGTGGAAGAAGACATAGCCGGGATTGATCGGCACCTTGCCACCTCCACCGGGAGCATCGATCACGAACTGCGGGATCGCATACCCCGTGGTATGCCCGCGCAGCCCCTCGATGATCTCGATCCCCTTGTGGACGGGAGCCCTCAGGTGGGCCGACCCTTGGATCAGGTCACACTGGTAAAGGTAGTAGGGGCGGACGCGGCAGCGCAGTAGTTTCTGCACGAGCGACTTCATGACCGGCAGCGAGTCGTTGACGCCGGCAAGCAGGACACTCTGGTTGCCGAGCGGCACACCGTGATTGGCCAGCATGGCAAGGGCGTCACGCACCTCCGTCGTGAGCTCACGGGGATGGTTCGTATGAATGCTCATCCAGAGCGGATGATGCTTCTGCAGCATCCTGCATAACTCAGGCGTAATGCGCTGCGGCAGGAAGATCGGCACCCGGGTGCCGATGCGCAGGAACTCGAGATGAGGGATCGCCCGGAGACGGGTCAGGAGGGCATCCAGCTTGCCATCGGAGAAGAGAAGCGGATCCCCGCCTGAGAGAAGGACATCCCTGATCTCCGTGTGCTTCTCGAGGTAGGCGATCGCCTCGTCAAAGTCCGTGTGGAGTTCCTGCTCTCCCGCCCCGCTGACCACTCGCGAGCGGGTGCAGTAGCGGCAGTAAGCGGCGCAGCGATCGGTCACAAGAAAGAGGACTCGGTCTGGATAGCGGTGAACCAGGCCCGGCACCGGCATGTGGCTGTCTTCACCGCACGGGTCAGCCATCTCGGCGGCGGAGAACGCCCCCTCACCGACATGGGGAATAATCTGACGGCGGATCGGGCACCCGGGATTTTCCCGCTCGATCAAGTTAAAGTAGTGGGGAGTGACGGCCAGTGCCAGTTTGTTGCCGGAAAGGATGACTCCAGCCCGCTCCTCAGGAGTAAGGAGCAGATGTTGCTCAAGCCCGTCGAGGCTAGTGACCCTGTTCTTGAGCTGCCACTTCCAGTCATTCCACTGCTCAGGCGGCACATCGGACCAGTATCCCTGTGCGGAAGGGAGAAAATCCGCCTCAATGCGCGGCACTTCAGTGGTTATGGGATCCATCGGCTATGCGGATTAGGATTGTAAAGTCGGGCGTGCAATTGTCAACGGCAGGTCGCGACACGAGGGGGGAACTGGCCTCGACGCTGCATTGGGCGTAAACGGTCTCTTCCCCGTGGTGGATTCCCATAAGATAGTGTGCCGTACGAGGGACGACTCATTCTCTAGCGGTGATGTTGCCTGCGGGACTTCTGGCAGCCGACTGCTTGATTCATGAGCTATTTGCCTGCCAGTCAGGGCGCGGAGGTTGAATCTTCCGCGGTACGTTCCCCCTTGACCGAACTCGAAAGAAAGGAGACATCTCCTTGGCCCACCCAGCACCCCTCGCTCTTCAACAGCACCTCACCCAAACCATATTAACACCCTACAGGCATGAAAGTTCTCTCCATCGATATCGGCGGCACCCATGTGAAAATCCTCCTTAGCGGTGAAAAGGAGCCGCGTAAAATGGCTTCCGGCACCACGTTTACCCCGGCCCAACTCGTGAAGGATGTCACGCTTCTGGCCAAGGGGTGGAAATTTGACGTCGTCTCCATTGGATTTCCAGCTCCAGTGCACAACAACCTCCCAGTGGCCGAGCCTTTCAACCTTGGGGGTGGCTGGATTGACTTCAATTATGAGAAGGCCTTCGGCCGCCCTGTCAAAATGATCAATGATGCCGCCATGCAGGCCCTCGGAAGCTACAAGGGAGGCAAGATGCTCTTCCTTGGACTGGGTACCGGACTTGGGAGCGCAGTCGTCGCTGATAATGCCCTGCTCCCACTCGAACTTGGACACCTTCCCTTCAAGAAGAAGACCTTTGAGGATTACGTCGGCATCAGGGGATTGGAGAAAA
>CANIBV010000044.1 GCA_947466005.1 Spartobacteria bacterium
GCGAGAATCTTTCTTTTCCGGGACGCCGAAACCAGCCTCTCCGAAGGCTGCCCGTGAGGAGCGCTGGAAATAGCGGAAGCTCTTCCCCGAGACGTCGGTGAAGGCGAAATGGGCGAAGGGGAGCTCCCTGACGCGGAAACGCGAGGATCCGGGTGGTTTTTCACCGGGATTGATCCCCTGGCGGAAAAAGGTGAGCTGAAACCCGTACTCGTGCCCCTCGGCGTCGACCAGGGTCCCCGTCGCATACCACCACTCGGTCTTGAACCCACGGTGAGGGCCGTGATCCCGGGGAAACTCGTACTTCCATCCCGGTTCAGCGGCGCACCAGCCCGTCACTTCGGCTGAATGAAGCCATGCCGGAAGCTGTGTCGCGAGGACTCCTAGTAGACAAATGGTTCGGAGGGAGCGGTGCATTCTTCAACCTTGGTAGCCTCGATGATCGCGGTGCGGCGACCACCTTCCATGGGGAAAACAGGTTTCCCGGTGATCTTGACCCAGCCCATTTCAGGAATCTTGAGCGGCATCTTATCGCGGGGATACCGGATGGTGACTCCAACCGGCTTGGCATCCGCGGCGCAGCAGGTCATGAACATCCGGATCGCCTGGAAGCGGTCTCCCTTGGGATTCCCAGTCGTCAGGGGAACATACTGACCGGTCAACACCACTTCTTTCCACTCAAACTCCTCGCGGTAAGAAGGCATCTGGACAGCGTAGAGCATGTCGATGATCTGTACCGGCATTGCGCCGGAAGAAACGTCACGGGGTGCGGATGTTGCAGCAACTGCTGACGAGGCTGTGGAAGCTGCGGCCGCTGATGCAGCGGAAGCATTGGCTGAGGGGAGCTTCTGGAGATCCTCCACCACGCCGCGGTTCTGAACGGTAGTCATCGTGAACTTGGTTCCCTGCCCAAAGAGGATGATCAGAAGCGGCACCAGGAGAAGAAGGGTCTTGAAGAGTAACGCAAGCCAGCCTGATTCATCCTCGCCATGCTGATGATCAGCATCATGCCCATTGTGCCCAGCGTGTGGATGATCCCCATGATCATGATGGCCGTGGCAGCACTCGTGATGCGCCCGGGGAGCGACCATGAGAGAACGTACAGCAAAGGCAGCAAGCACCAGCAGGGTCACTCCCGCTGCCGTGGTGTAGGGCTGCAGTGAGGGATGAAGGTAGGTGGAGAGCTTGCCCGTGAAGGAAAGCCAGAGCACAAAGCCCCCCCAGAGAGCCAGAAGCAGGGAGTCACGGAGTCTCTTCATCGGAATGAGTGGATCACCACGCCAGATTCAGCAAGGCCAGTCGCAAACATAGGAGGCCGATCACAACAAACAATCCGATGGCGAGGATGATGATGAACCGCTTAGAGAAAGCAGCACCGTAGAGGAAGAGGAGCTTCAGATCGAGCATGGGGCCGAAGACCAGGAAAGCCAGCTTGGCAGCCATCGGAAAGGTGGTGAGTGTCGCCGCGATGAACGCATCGGTGGTGCTGCAGACCGAAAGGACAGCGGCCAAGCCCATCAGGGAGGCGATGGCAAGCGGTGGATTCGCCGCAA
Organism: Spartobacteria bacterium; assembly: GCA_947466005.1. Classification (GTDB taxonomy): domain Bacteria; phylum Verrucomicrobiota; class Verrucomicrobiia; order Chthoniobacterales; family UBA6821; genus UBA6821. The sequence goes on from CANIBV010000044.1 coordinate 1,551, forward strand.
GCGGGAGAATGATCTCCTGATTCACGGCGGTGCTGAAGAGGGAGGCCGCAGCAGCACCGATCACGAAGTAGACGAAGACATCCAGGAAGTCACGTGTGGCGACCATGGCCGCATTCTGGAGACGATCCAGAGAACTTCCGGAGCCCCCATGATCATGGTGATCCTCTTCGGGACCAAAGAGACCTGGTCGCAAAATCGAATAGGGGGCGAAGTAGCTGACCACCCACCCCGCAAGGATGGCCACGGAGAGTCCCAGACCAAAGCGCAGGATCGTCATCTCCCAGGCCCCCTGCCCGCGGAATGCAGCCAGCGTACTCAGGACGACCAGAGGATTCACTATAGGGGCTGCGAGCATGTAGGTGGCGCCACAGGAGACAGGAAGGCCCTTGCGCATGAGGCGGCGCACGACTGGAACGATCCCGCACTCGCAGACAGGAAAGATCACCCCGATGAGGCCGCTGACAAGAACCGCTGTCCGGGGATTCCTGGGCAAAAGTCGCGTCATCAAGGACTGGGGAAGAAATTCCTCCAGCAAACCGGAGAGGATGGCACCACCCAGCAGGAAGGGAATCCCCTCCAGTAAGATACTCAGGAAAGCGTACTGGAAGTCAGGCAGACTGAACTGGAACCAGGGAGTGGTAAGCACAGTGAAATGCTACGGGATGGAACCTGAAACTTGAAACCTGAAACTTGAAATGGCGTTGGCTGCAGGTGGCGACAAACCGACCCATTGGAGTTCCCGAGAACAAAAAAGCCCCCACGGATCACTCCGTGGGGGCCTTTGTGACAATGAGCCGAATTAGAGAGACTGGGCCGCCTTGACCACGTTGTCCGCTGTCATGCCGAGTTCCTTGAGCACGGAGGCTCCGGGGCCACTCAGGCCAAAGCGGTCGATGGCGATGGTCTTTCCATCCAGTCCGACATAGCGGAACCATGGATCGGAGATACCGGCCTCAATGGAGACGCGCTTGCGGCATGACGAGGGAAGAACATCCTCACGATAAGCAGCACTCTGTCGCTCGAAGCGCTCCATGCAGGGCATGGAAACAACTCGGGTGCCTGCTCCGAGCGTGGTGGCGGCCTCAAGAGCGACGCTCAATTCGCTGCCGCTGGATAGGATGATCACTTCCAGGGGTGCGCTCTCCTTGCGGGCGATGTAGCCACCCTTGAAGACACCCTTTCGACGGACATCGACGGGGATCTCGCTGAGATTCGGAACATTCTGCCGGCAGAGTGAAAGAAGCGTCGGGCCGTCGGTGTGCTCCATGGCGGCGGCGAAGGCGCCAACGGTCTCCTCTGGATCGGCAGGACGGATGACATCCAGACCCGGAATCGTGCGGAGGGCCGCAACGGTCTCGACCGGTTCATGGGTGGGACCATCCTCTCCGACAGCCACGGAGTCGTGGGTGAAGATGTAGGTGGTCGGCAGCTTCGAGAGGGCAGCCACGCGGATGGAGGGGCGACCGTAGTCGCTGAAGACAAGGAAGGTAGCGCCCGCGATGCGGAAGATGCCGTCGTAGGCGAAGGCGTTCATGATCGCGCACATGGCGTGCTCACGGATGCCGAAGTGGATGTTGCGCCCCTCGTTGTTCTCACGGGTGAAGTCACCTCCTCCCTCAATGAAGTTAAGTGTAGAACCGAAAAGATCTGCGCTTCCACTCACAAGCAGAGGCATGGCCTTGGCGATCGGCTGGAGGACGATGCTTCCCGCCTTGCGGGTGGCGATGGTCTCATCCGGTTTGAAGGCGGGAATGAGCGAGAGAAGGTCGGGGATCTTCTGCTCGATGCCTGCATCGAGGAGCGCTGCAAACTCGAGGTTAGAGGAACGCCAGGCGGCAAACTCCTTCTCCCATGCGGCGTGTGCTGCTGCACGCTTGGCTTTCAGATCAGCGAAGTAAGCGTTGACCTCGGGGGAGACGAAGAACTTCTCCTCGGGAAGACCGAGTCCCTTGCGGGCCTCATCGGCGAACTTCACGCCGGCCTCGCCATGGGCCTTGTTGGTCCCCTCGACCTGAGGGATTCCCCTTCCGATGATCGTCTTGCAGATGATCATGTGGGGCTTGCCCTTGGTCGACTTGGCCTTGTTGAAGGCGGAGAGGATCTCCTCCATGTTGTGACCGTCGATCTCTTGAACATCCCAGCCGTAGGCCTTGTAACGCGCGCCGACATCCTCGCTCTGGCTGACATTCAGCATGGCGTCAAGGGTGACGTTATTGGAATCGAAGAAGAGGATCAGGTTATCAAGGCCGAGATGACCAGCCAACGAGGAGGCCTCGCCAGAGACACCCTCCTGGAGGCATCCGTCACCGCAGAGAACGACGACATGGTTGTTCAGGATGGTGTGCGTCGGGGTGTTGAAGCGGGCCGCCGCCATCTTCTGGGACATGGCGAAGCCGACACCATTGGCAACGCCCTGTCCAAGGGGTCCGGTGGTCGCCTCGACACCCGGGGTCTCGTGAAACTCGGGATGCCCCGGCGTGATGCTGTGGAGTTGGCGGAACTTCTTCACCTGATCGAGAGGAATGTCGAATCCGGAGAGATGGAGCCACGTGTAGAGGAACATGCTGCCGTGACCGGCGGAGAGGATGAATCGGTCGCGGTTAAGCCAGCGGGGATTTACTGGATCGAGTTGAAGCGCCTCACCGAAAAGAACGGCTCCGATATCAGCGGATCCAAGCGGCAGGCCTAGATGACCCGACTTGCAGGCGGTGACGGCGTCGATGGCAATACCGCGGGCATCGCGGGCGGCAAGTTGGAGGAGTGCAGTGTTCATGAAGTAAGGAAGATAGCACAATCCTAGGGCGGATTATTTGCAAGCCTCCATCATGCACAATTTCGCCAAAAAAGGGAAAATGCAGTCCGGCGACGACTGCGTCTGGATCAGACTGCCGGTTGCTGTTGAGTAAGGCAGTGAAAGGCTCCAAGACCCCAGATCAACTCCTGGCAATCGATCGGCCGGATCATTCTGCTCGGGAAGAGTTCCGCGAGGATCTCCACGGCCTCCACATCGGAGTCCCCGCCAAAGGCAGGCATGAGCACCGATTCGTTGGTGATGTAGAAGTTAGCATGGCTAGCTGGCAACCTCAGCCCATCACGGTCGATGCGCGGGGGCATCGGCATCTCAATCACCTTGAGGGGGGTCCCATCGGTGAGGCGCATTCCACGTAGGCGCTCAAGATTCTCACGTAACGGAGCGTGGTTGAGATCGGCCTGATTCGGTTCCACGACGGTCACCACGGTGTCACGGGAGACAAAGCGCGTGATGTCGTCAACATGTCCATCCGTGTCATCACCCTCGATGCCATCGCCGAGCCAGAGGATCTGCTCGACACCCAGGAAATCCTGAAGCCCCTGTTCGATCTGCTCCCTACTCATCGAGTCATTGCGATTCGGATTCAGGAGGCAGGACTCAGTAGTGAGCAGAGTGCCGGCTCCGTTCGGATCTACCGATCCCCCCTCCAGGATGAACGGGGGCTCAAAGAGAGGCAGTCCGAGGTGATGTGCGATCCTAGTCGGAACGACATCATCAAGATCAAACGGGGGATACTTCCCTCCCCATGCATTGTAACCGAAGTCATTCACTGCGAGGCGCGGGTGATCAGTGCGCGTGACAAAGATAGGACCGTGATCACGGCACCACGGCTCGTTGGTGGGGTTCCCGTGGAACTCCAACCGCTCCGTGGGAACGACGCTTGATAGGAGCAATCGGACCTCCTTTTCCTGCACGGGACTTGAAACATTGACCCTGAGGATTTCTGATGCGGCAATGGCTGCAGCCATTTTGACCAACGCGGGCACTACCCGTTCATAACTGTCAGGAAAGCTCTGCCCATCCCGATGAGGCCAGGATATCCAGGTTGCCTCATGGGGCTCCCACTCCGCAGGCATGGTATATCCCAGGGAGCGCGGCGTTGCGACTGAGTCCGTCACGCGAAACGTGAAAGGTACCGGGGCTCTGGACTACTGGAGCTTTTCGAGCAACGCAGCCTTGGAGGAAAGCCCAGTCATACGATCGGCAAGCACACCATTCCTGAAAATCATGAGTGTCGGGATCGACGTGATGTTGTGAGCGCCTGCCACACCCGCAGCATCGTCCACATTGACCTTGGCGATCGTAACCTTGCCGAGCAACTCCTTGGCGAGCTCCTCGATCACCGGCGCAATCATGCGGCAGGGACCACACCAAGGAGCCCAGAAATCAACAAGCAAAACAGGGGCGGAGGCAACAGCCTGGTCAAAAGTTGCGTCATTCAGTTCAAGGACAAGTTCGGAGGCCATGGTAATAGTTGGTTGGTATGATGTCTAAGAAATGAACGTCCAAGCCTGGATCGCAAACGCAACAAGCGCCAGTGCCGCTGCCGCTAGGGCAATAAGAAGGGGGACTTCCGGCTTGGAGGGCTCCTCATCAATGGCTATGCCTGCCGTCTTGGGTGCCGGCTTGTCGCCTGCCGTCTCCAGCTTCTTGATAGAGTGGTCGGTGGTCGTCACACCAGCCTCCCCCTCGGACTTGCGAGTTGCCGCTGCCGCAGGTTTAGGTGCGACCTGGAGCTTGATGGTGGCCTGGGGCATCGGTTTTGCCGAGGCGGGCTGAGCGACGGGTTCAGGTTTGAGAGCAGCAGGGGCTGCCGATGGCGCAGGTGCAGCCATCACGGGAATCGGCGGCTTGGCCGGTAGTGCAGATGCCACTCCGATTGGTTTTAATCCGGAATGAGGCCTGAGGGGGGCAGGAGCGACGGGAGGGACAGCTGAACCGGCGACTGGATGCACGGCACCAGGCATCGGGGGCATCGGGGGTTTCAGAGAGGAGGGAACAGCACTCGGAGGAGATCCTGCTTCTCGGGCAGTTTCACCGCCCGTGGAAAGGGTGGACGTTGCAGGCACCGGCTTGGGAGGCAACTTGAGTGGAGGAAGCTTCACGGGGCCACCTGAAGGGGTAGGCAAAGGAGAATTGGGGGAGATGGAGTCGCTCACAGTGGAAAGTAGTTCTAAAAATTAGAATCCCATCACGCGAGTGTCAATCACTCTGCGGATCATGGACTTCTTTTCTGATCTTGAAAATCGTTCATCCACTTCATCGGCCTGCTTGGGAGCAAGTAATTCAAGAAGGATCCCATCGGCACTTGTTCGGATGGATAGCCGGCGTTGATTGGGATCTTTAGGTGCTAGGGGTGGTCTTGGCAGTGCGAAGACTATTGAACTCCGTGGTGAGGTCCTGAAGGATGTTAATTGCTTCATGCCTCACCGGGTCGGGAGTACCTGCGGCATCAGCCTCCTCTTCCTCAGCGTCTGGATCCTTGGCCAGCTTCTCTTTGGCTGGCTTCTTTTTCACGGTGACTTTGGGAAGAATCTTTTGATCGAGCGTGTCCAGCGTCACCTCATAGGCAATCGGCTCTGGAACAGGGTTCAATTTCCTCATGGCCTTCCGCTCTTCCTTGCGGCTCTTATCAAGTGCGAGCTCACCCTTGCGGACAGCTTGATTGAGGGAAAGTTGATTGAGATCGAGGCGCTCGCGGAACCGCTTCATGTCCGCATTGATATAGCCGAACTCGGGATCCTTGGAGACACGCTCTTCGGAACGATGCTTCAGGGTATCGATGAACGGGGATGTGTAGCTGAACTTCTTCACCGCCTGAGGATCGACCTCATCGTAGGCGAGCGGGTTGGGGAGAGCGCTCTCCCCGATCTCGGAAGTGTCCGTGGGGGATGGAATAACGATGTCCGAGAGCACTCCCCGATGTTGGGTGGAGCCACCGGAAACACGGTAAAACTTCTGGATCGTCAGCTTCAGCGATCCCGCCTTGGAACCCTGTTCATGGAAGAGCGGCATGAACTTGCCGACATCCAGCAGAGTCTGGACTGTCCCCTTGCCGAAGCTCCGCTCATCACCCACGACCACGGCACGACCATAATCCTGAAGTGCGGCGGCAAAGATCTCGCTGGCAGAAGCGCTGAGCCTGTTGATCAAAACCACGATGGGCCCCGTGTAAAACGGGGTGCTTTCAGAGTCCTTGGCGACAGAGACCTTGCCGTTGGAGTCCTTGGCCTGAACAACCGGTCCGGGACCGACGAAGAGCCCCGTGAGATTGATGGCTTCCTCCAGCGAGCCACCCCCGTCCCGGCGAAGATCAATGACCAGTCCCTCGATTCCCTCTTTTTTCATCCGCTCGACGATGCGACGCACATCCTTAGTTGTGCTCTTGGCATCGGCCTCTCCGTGGCGATCCATCTCCGCGTAGAAGGAAGGTACCGTGAGCCAGCCAAGTTTCACTCTCTTCTCCTCGGCATTCTTGGAGTCGATCACCTCCCCTTTGGCCTCGGACTCCTTGAGCTTCACCTCTTCACGGGTGATTTCGATGACGATTCTCTTGGAAGGGTCGGTTGCGTTGGCGGGGATCACCTGAAGACGCACCTGACTTCCCTTGGAACCGCGGATTTTCTCCACCACCTTGTCAAGCTTCATGTCGACCACATCATCAAAGGGCTGCTTCCCTTGGGCCACGGCGGCGATTCTGTCGTTAGCCTTGAGTCGCCCATCCTTGTCAGCGGGTCCACCTGGAACGACTTCCATGATCTTGGCGTAACCGTCGTCCGTTCTAAGGACCGCTCCGATCCCGACGAGTGAGAGCCTCATCTGAATGTTGAAATTCTCCATGTCCGAGGGGCTCATGTACTCGGAATGCGGATCGTAGCTCTGGGAGAGGGCGACCAGGAAGGTCTTGATCACATCTTCATCGCTCTGCTCGTTGACGCTCTTGCGGAACTGCTCGTAACGCTTGGTCACCACCTTCTCGGGGGGATTCAGGGGGTGCTCGTTGAGACTTTCCTGGAGAAGCTCCGCCTCGATACGATCAGCCCAGAGCTTGTCGGCCTCGTCGAGATCCGAAGGCCACGGGGCTTTCTTTCGATCGATCTGCACCGTCTTGTCACTTGAAAAATCATGAGTGGCCGCTGCCGTCGACTTGTTCTTGGCCACCCGCTCTTCAACACGCTGACGGAATCGGGTGAATATCTCGCGCGGAGCCGTGAGGTCACCATGCGGGATGTCGGCGGCAAGCGTCGGGGAAAAGCGCCCCATGAACTCATCCACATCACCCTTGGTGAAGTAGAGGTGGGTGTAGTCCAGCATCTGAAAGTAGTTCTTCAGCACCCGCTCAGACATCGTCTGTGAGGGTTCCGACTCCAGACGGGGCGGATTTTTTTCGGAAAGTGACAGCGGGTGAAGGTAATGCCCCTGCTCCAGCATCCTGGCCACGGTAGCCGCAACGGGCGCCATGTCGGTCGAGGCCGAGTTCGTGGTATCGGAAGCCGGTGATGCGCCGACGCATACCCAGCAAATCAAGGGAGCTGCCAAGATTTTCAAAAGGGATCGAATCATATAAGAGAACCGTTGCAGAGAGATGAGGGAAAAGCAAACATGATGAAATGAGTATGAATCAGACAGCGGAACCCCCTGAAATGTTCACGGGAGGGGCGCTTGAGACGAACTCCTACCTGATCAGCACCCCGGAGGGGAATATCCTGATCGATGCACCGGAAGGTTCAGCCGAGGCATTCCGCAACCACCAGATCGATCTGCTCCTTCTGACCCACGGTCACTTTGACCATGTCTGGGATGCAGCCGAGGTCGTCGCTCAGCACGGGTGCAAGGCAGCCATGCACCCCGTCACGGAGGAGATGCTGGCGGATAAGAATCTCCTGCGCCGCTTCGGGATCGACCTCGAAGTCCGGCCGCTGAAGGCCGACATCCTCCTGAGGGAAGGCAAGAAACAGCCCTTACTAGGCCGTCATTTCGACATCCATGAGGTCCCCGGACACTGCCCCGGCAGCCTCTGTATTCATGATCCCTCAGCAGGGCACCTCTTCGGCGGCGATGTGCTCTTTGCGAGTGGGGTCGGCCGTTGGGATCTCCCAGGCGGGGACAAGGACCTTCTTCTCAAGGGCATTCAGACCAAATTGCTTCCCCTCCCCGACTCCACGCTGGTCTTTCCGGGGCATGGCTCTCACACCACGATCGGGGTGGAAAAAACTACCAACCCTTATCTCCAGGATCATTAGGCAGAGGTAAGTGAAAGCGTCTGGGGGGTAAAAAATCACCCCGCTCAGGCTCGACACCACTCTTCTCAATCAAGTAGTTAAAAGGTATGCCCTCCTTTACATATGTAGCACTTGATGCCCAAGGGCAGCAGGTCAGTGATTCCATTGAAGCAGTCAGCCAAGCGGAGGCTGTCAATGCACTACGAAAGAAGGGCCTCTTCCCCACAAGCGTCAAGGAGCAGACCCACAGCGGCGGCACTGCAGGGAAGGCCAAAAAGACTGCAACCAAGGCTGGTGGCTCGAAGGAGCTCAAACTGAACATTCCATTCCTGGAAAAGAAGACCATCAAGGGCAAGACCCTCATGGTCTTCACACGCCAGTTGGCCACGCTGATCGACGCGGGCCTTCCCCTCCTCCGCGGACTCACCGTCCTTGGCAAACAGGAACCCGATCCGGTCCTGAAAAAAACCATCACCCAACTTGCCGAGGCAGTGCAGGGTGGCGGGACCTTCAGCGACGGTCTTGCCGGGCACCCCAGGATCTTCAACAAGCTCTATGTGAACATGGTGAAGGCGGGTGAGTTGGGCGGTGTGCTTGAGGTCGTGCTCAACCGTTTGGCCGAGTTCCAGGAAAAGGCCCAGAAGGTGAAGGGTAAGGTGAAGTCAGCCATGATGTATCCCGCCATCGTCATGGTGATCGCAGTGATCATCATGGGCTTCCTGCTTGTTTTCATCGTTCCGAAGTTTGAGCAGATTTTCGCCGACATGCTCGGAGGCAAGCCGCTCCCTCTTCTCACACAGATCGTTGTGGGAGCAAGCCGCGGCATCCAACACAACATCGTCTGGCTGGTCCTTGGCGTCGTGGGGGTAGTCGTGGGGATGAAATATCTGGTCTCCACCCCCAAGGGCGCAATCCTCTTTGACCAGTTCATGCTCAAGGCGCCGCTCTTCGGTGACCTCACCCGCAAGAATGGCATCTCCCGGTTCACCCGCACACTCGGCACCTTGGTGACCAGCGGCGTTCCTATTCTTCAGGCTCTCAACATCACCAAGGAGACGGCTGGAAACGCCGTCATCTCCACCGCCATTGCCAAGATCCATGACGCCGTGAAGGAGGGGGAGTCCATCGTTAACCCCATGGAGGCCAGCGGGGTCTTCCCGGCCATGGTCATCAGCATGGTGGACGTGGGTGAGGAGACCGGCCAACTCCCGGAGATGCTTCTCAAGGTCGCCGATCTTTACGACGACGAGGTCGATAACGCCGTCGCCGGACTCACCTCGCTGATGGAGCCGATCATGATCGTCTTCCTTGCCGTGGTCGTGGGATCGATCGTCATCGCCCTCTTCCTGCCCCTCATCGGCATCATCAGCGGCATGCAGCAGTAACTTCTAACAACTTTTACAATGAAAAAGACTCCCCGCGACGGGTTCACCCTCATTGAGCTAATGATTGTTATTGCCATCATTGCCATCCTTGCCAGCCTGGTCCTCTCAACTGCTGGCTACGTGCAGAAGAAAGCGGCCCGTTCCCGGGCCGAGGCGGAGATTGCTGCTGTCGGAGCGGCGCTCGAGAGCTACAAGGCGGACAACGGGGATTATCCAAGCGGTTCAGCATCACTTGTGCTTGTAACCAGCCTTATGCCCAGCAGCGGCAAGGTCTACTTTGAATTCAAATCCAAATCGACCAACTCCTCAGGTTGGTTGGATCCTTTCGGCTCCACCTACTCCTACATCTACACGAACGGATCTCCGAATAACGGCACCAATAATTACGACCTCTGGTCAACTGCTGGGGGATCAGCAATCACCAATGCCTGGATCAAGAACTGGTAATCATCCTGTGCAGCGGGATGGAGTATGAAGGTCAAAGGTGTGAAAGCAACAAGGGCCCCTCGCTGTTTGGAGTGGGTGAAGTTGAGCAACAGGTAAAAATCTGGAACTCAAGAATTGCTTGCCTGGCCGTTGCTTCGCATCCGTTGCATCAGGAAAA
>CANIBV010000045.1 GCA_947466005.1 Spartobacteria bacterium
CGGTCAAGGAACCGGCCGCACCAACTGCCAAAGAACCATCAAAAATCTTCCCGCCGGGCAGTTTTTCACTGCGTCAGGTGATTCTTATCGGGGCCTCCACCGGCGGAGTGGAGGCGCTTCGGAATATCCTGCCGAGCCTTCCTTCGGGACTTCCTCCGATCGTTGTGGTGCAGCACATCCCCGCGAACTTTTCGAGGATCATGGCGCAGCATCTCGACGACATCTGTCCCTTCATGGTGAGCGAGGCGACGAACGGCCAGGAACTGCGTTCCGGGATGTGCGTGGTGGCGCCCGGGGATTTTCACCTTGCCCTGCTTCCTTCGGGCATGGGCTACAAAGTCCGCCTGACCCAGTCGCCACCCGTTCACCACTGCCGTCCGGCGGTCGATGTGATGTTCCATTCCGCGGCAGTGCACGCCGGATCGCATGCCGTGGCCGCACTCCTCACAGGTATGGGTGTGGACGGCGCTCTCGGACTGCAGGCCCTGCAGGCTGCGGGATCGCACACACTTGCCGAGTCTGAGGAGAGTTGCGTGGTGTACGGGATGCCGCAGGCCGCGATTAAGTTGGGTGCGGCTGACCGCGTGGTTCCGTTAAGCGGCATAGCACAGGCCATTCTCGATGCAGTCGTGGAAAAAAGAGCCGGCTTGCACAAAAAAGACCGATCCAAAGCGCCTTGACCATGAAACCGAAACTTTCTTCCGGGGATCTGACCCCCATCGCCACCCGTGCCATCACGGAGGTGCTGGCCGTCCAACTCAAGCGTGTTGCGGAACCGGTCGCTCCCGGAGATGAACGCCTGAAGGAGGCGACGGGGCACCACCTTCATGCCACCGTGACGCTGACCGGTGAAAGGATTGTCGGGGCGGTTCTATTCCAAGTTCCCGTGGAGTTTGCCACCAAGGTTGCGGAACAACTGCTCGGCAGCGATGCGGAGACCGATGATTCGAAGGATGTTACCGGTGAACTTGGCAACATGATCTCCGGATTGGTAAAAGGGGAACTCTCCTCTGCGGGATACCACGGGACGCTGGGCACTCCCACCGTGACCCTCGGATCCCGTATCTCACTGCATGCCCCGGCTGATTCCGAACTTTGCACCACTGAATGGTCCTGCGAGGGCCACCTGCTCTCCCTCCAGATCCAACTCAGCCATCCCCATCCCGCGGCATGATCCCGAAAATCCTCACCGTTGACGACAGCAAGACCATCCGGATAATACTGGCCCGTCTTTTCAGGCCCTTTGCATGCGAACTTCACGAGGCCGGAAACGGGGAGGAAGCCCTGGCGGTGGCCGGACGTGAAAAGCCGAACCTGATCATCCTCGACTACAACATGCCGGTAATGGACGGGGTCACGATGCTGCGCCTTTTGCGGGAGGATGAGGATCTGAAGAAGACCCCAGTGATCATGCTGACCGCCGATTCGAGCAGCGAAATAATCTCCACCGTGGCGCGTCTTGGTGTGCGGGATTACATCACCAAGCCATTCAACCAGGATCAGTTACTGGCAAAAGCCTCCCGACTTATCATCTTGGAGCGCCGACGGGAGGGGAAGACTGAGTAATCTCTCCCTGGGAACTCCCCCAAACCAAAAGTTCCTATCAACCCTCCCCTCCATATCAGTAACAAACCGCACCGCACCCCAACCAGAATCATCCGATGAGCGAAGCCCACTTGAACACGAATCCAGTCGCACCAGACGAGTCCCCAGACGCCGCTGCTAAATCCATCCTGCAGGCCGAGGTGCTGGTGGTGGATGACAGCCGCACGATGAGGTTGGCCCTCATCCGCTCACTCAACGGCCTTGGCTTTCACAACATCACCGAGGCGAACGACGGGCGTCAGGCACTGGAGGCCGTCCAGGCCAAATCCTTCGATCTTATGCTTCTCGACATGGAGATGCCCGAGATGAACGGGATGGAGGTGCTGGCTGCAATCAAAGCCAACCCACTGCTCAGCGGGTTGCCTGTCATTGTGATCTCGGGTGCAGAGCAGACGGAAAGGGCCGTCGAATGCATCGAGGCTGGAGCGGAGGATTATCTCACCAAGCCACCCAACCCCACCCTGCTTCGGGCTCGCGTCACCACCTCCCTGGAGAAGAAGAGGCTTCGCGATATCGACCGACTCCGTTTCGCGCAGCTTCAAGCAGAGAAGGAAAACTTGGAGCGGACGCAACGCCGCCTAGACAAGGAACTCAATGATGCCGCGCTCTATGTGCGGAGCATCCTTCCCGACCCGGTCGCACTGCCCAACACCATCGACTGGCATTATGAGCCGACGGGAGAGTTGGCGGGTGATTCCTTCGGCTATCACCAGATCGACGAAGACCACCTCGCCATCTACCTGCTCGATGTCTGCGGTCACGGCGTGGGCGCGGCGCTCCTCTCGGTCAGTGCCATCAATGCGATCAGGACCTCCGGCATCAAGGGTGTCGACTTCCGCGATCCCGGTGCCGTTCTCGGAGGGCTTAATACGGCTTTCCCGATGGAGCGGAACAACGACATGTATTTCACCATCTGGTACGGGGTTTATCACGCCCCGACCCGCACGCTGCGCCATGCAAGCGCCGGTCACCCCCCTGCACTCCTCCTGCACCCCGAACACGGGATCAAGGAGGTCAACGAGCCAGGAATGATCACGGGATTCATGCCGGAGACTGTCTATGAGTCCTCCTCGCTCGAGATCCCGCCCGGCGCACGCCTGATCGTCATCTGCGACGGGACCTACGAGGTCACCAAGCCGGACGGAACCCTGCTGGAGTTTGACGAGTTCAAGGAATTCATGGCGCTTAACGGGGCGAAACCCGACGCCTTCGTGCGCCTCCTTGCATGGCTGAAAACCTTCAACGGACCAGGACCACTGGATGACGACTTCTCGCTCGTGCGCATCCAATTTCCGTAAGCAAAATAAGGTAGGGCTCAACCGGAAGCAAATCGTCGTCTCAGCCACCCGCAGTTCACCAAACAAATGACCCAAAACACACACCCTCACTCCCAATCAGGGAATCCGCAGACCAAGAAAAGCAGCTTGATTGGATTCCTTTCCTTTGCGGTGCTTCTCCTCGCGGGGTATTCGCTTTTTTCGGTCTACTTCGCCAATGATCAGGGGGAAAAGGCCATAAAAGCAGCCATTGGAGAAAGCCTCCTGCTCGATCAGGCCAGGATGGCCCAGGTGAACTTCAAGATTCAGGTCCAGAACTGGAAGAATCTTCTCCTCCGCGGACAGAATTCCGAGGATCGGGAAAAGTATCTCGTGGAGTTATCCGAAAGCAGCGAGGCGGTTCAAAAGACCCTTCAAGCGGTGCTAAATTCGACCTCGCTTCCGGGTGAACTCAAGCAGGAGATCGCTTCAATCCTTGTAGACCACGCTGCAGTTCTGCCCAATTACAGGAGGGCATTTGAACATTATGGGGGATCGGAAACGGTTTTTTCCGTGGATAAGTCAGTGCGCGGAATCGACCAGACGCTCAACCAGAGGATTGATCGGGTGGCGTTACGGATCATGGATACCCAGTTCTCCCTGATGGAGCGCCTGAAACAGGAGGCTCAGAATCGCTACCGCTCCGTGAGGTTGGCCATCACGCTGATGACGCTCGGCATTCTGGTGCTGATCGGTGTGTTCGTCTGGAAAAACATGTTTTTTAGAAGGGTATGACCTTTGAAATCCGGGCTTTGTTCCGGGGAAATATGACATCGGACTGTGACGAAATGGTAACGTTGCAATGATTGAGAGAATTTCCTTCAGGGCCTATGAAATGTCATTGAAGAGTTACAAAGAGTTTTCTGAAGCCTCAGCCGAGTGCTCCGCCAAGGGGTACCGGACGCGCCAAGTTGCTGGAAAGGCTTCCATCTTGTACCGCTAGATGGAAGCTGCAGCTTTTTTTCTGGCGGGGTTAAGCCTCTTTTTCTACGGCGTCAACGGCGTCCGTGAAAAACTACAGCAGGCCAGCGGACGTCGTCTTCGGAACGTTCTGGCACGCTTCACAAAGAACCCCGTCGTCGCTGTGCTGCTGGGTGTATTTTCCGGTGCCGTCACCCAGAGTTCCTCAGCGGTCTCCTTCATCCTTTCGGGACTGGTGGCCACGGGCCTGATTCCCCTCAGGCGGGCTCTGCCGGTTGTCGCTGCCACACACATCGGCACAGCGCTCCTAGTCTTCCTTGCGGCGATCAACGTCCATGTGGCTATTCTTTACCTGATCGGAGTTACCGGCCTGATGATCTCCTTCCGGATCAGCGAGCGGTACGGGGCCCTCATTGGATCGCTTTTCTCCATCGGGTTGCTCTTTCTGGGGCTTGACCTGATGAAGAAGTCCTTCCTTCCTCTGCCAGACTGTGAGTGGTTCCAGTCCTTGGCCATGTTCATTAAGGAGTGGCCGCTGGCGCCGTTCCTTCTCGGGATGGCAATGCGGATGTTCATCCAGTCCTCCTCCGCGATCGGGGTGATTGCGATGACCCTTCAGCACGGAGGGCTGTTCGACGAGACGCAGGCGATGATTCTGATCTGCGGAACGGGCCCAGGAGTGGCCCTCTCCGGAATCTTTCTCTCGGGAAACCTGAACGGGACGCCTCGCCAGATCATTATCTATCAGGGAATGATCAACTTTCTTTCCGGATGCCTCGTGGGAATTCCCATTATGGCTGATTCCCTCCGCGGCCATCGATTCATGAGCGGTCTGCTGGACCTTTTCTCATGTAATAATGAAGCCCGGATCGCCTGGGTCTATTTCCTTATGATGGCAGTCTGCATGATCGCAGGCCTAGTGATTCTCCCTTGGATCGAGCCCCTTCTCAAAAGACTTTCACCTCCGGATATCGAGAGTGACCTGTCACGCCCTGAATTCTTACTTGATGAGGCCCTCGCCATCCCCGAAACGGCGACTTCCCTCGTGGACTGTGAACAGCGGCGATTCCTTGAACTCTGCATCGCCCTGCTCGATACAGCCCGGGAGGAGGGTGCCACGGGTATGTCGGAGAACGCCGCAGTCTATCATGGGGGTGCAAGGGGACTGAATAAGGAGATTACGGAATATTCGGAAGAGCTGATCTCCAGACCCCTTGATTCCCAGACGATGCACGAGGTCCTGAATCTGAAGCGCCGGCAGGAGATCCTCGGCCCCCTTGAGGAGTGCGTGGACGGACTGGTCCGTGGGACTCTTGACAGTACGCCGGGGAGCGAACGTCAACTTGTGATGGCGGGACTGCTGGAGTCGATGAGCCTGATCTCCCTCACTGCTCTCGAGGCATGGACGAATAGGGATCCTCAGGAGCTCGGTTTTCTCCTTCAGCTCACTGACGACCGGAGCGGAATGATGGAGAAGTTACGGAAGAACTTTCGCGCGGAGGAGAACTCCATGAGCCCGGAGGATCAATCCGCGCTTTTCTACGCTACCACCCTCTTTGAGCGCGCTGTCTGGCTGATGCGCCAACTGGGACTCACTCTCGGGAGTGACCAGGAGTCGGCTGACGCTGTCTGATCTGAACTGAAGCGTAATCAAAAGACATCCTGAATTCTTTTTTGTGAGAAAGACGGTAGCTGACTTCAGGGCTTTTATGCATAGCGGGCAAGGAGGGGTTGACTGAGATGAGAGATGGCCTCTTATTTACCCCCCCATGGAAATTACTTTTGAAAAAGCCGAGATAATACTCGTGGTCAGTCTCAAGGGCCGTCTCGATGCAACCCATCAGAATGTGATGAGGGATGCGGTAGATCTGAAAATTAAATCAGGGGAGTCCAAATATTTTATCTTTGACCTCACCGCACTCGACTACGTGAGTAGTTCCGGATTTCGTGAATTTTTCTATCTAGGCCATGAATTGGGGCGGGCAGGAGGCAAGTTGGCTGTTTATTCGCTCCAACCCGTCGTAAAACGCATTTTTGAAATAGCCCAGTTCCACTCTGCTTATCCGGTTTGTGTGACGCGTGAGGAAGCCATTAAGGCGATCCTACCGCTGGTCTGAAAAGGGGTTAGGGCGGCCTGCTAGTCGGCTGGTGAATCGTGTTTCTTGAAGTTCAGGACAAGGATGCGGCGTCCGTCGGTTTCGGCAACAGTGACCGTAAATTCCCCGATCCTGACACTCTCTCCACGTGCGGGCAGATGCCTCAGGAGTTGGGTCACATAGCCGCCGATCGTACTGGCGCTGGATGGTTCGAATTTCATCCCGGACTGTTCGGTCAGGTCATGGAGCGGCAGTGTCCCGTCGACATCGAAATCATCCTTCGCAAATTCGGTCAATGGTTCCCGTCGGCTGTCAAATTCGTCCTGAATGGACCCGACAAGTTCCTCTAGGACGTTGTTAAGCGTGATGGTTCCTACGGCCCCGCCGTACTCATTCACGGCCACTGCCATTTTCCCCTGGTTTTCCAGAAACAAATCGAGCAGATCCTCCAGGGGCATTGTTTCAGAGACATTCCTGATGGGTCGGCTGATCTCATTCAGATCATTTTTGCCACTTTCCATGAGTTCCAGTAGATCCTTGGTGTGAACAAGGCCAATAGACTCGTCAAGTGATCCGATGCAGAGGGGAAAACGGGAGTGGCGTGAGACGATCGCCTTCCGGAGTTCCTCGGAAAACGGCTTCTCCAGATCGAGAAAAACCACATCCGTGCGAGGAGTCATGATGTTGCGCACAACCCGACGCTGGAGATCGAGTGCATTCACGGCGAGTTTTCGCCCAAGTTCCGTGACGGCTGCAGCCTGACGGCTTTCCAACAGGACATGACGGAGTTCCTCGTCTGAAAGCGCCTGCTCGGATTCCTTGGGAGGTTCGACCCGGAACACGTGGAGGAGAACGAGGTTTGCGGAATAATTCAGAAAATTAATGAAGGGCCGGAAGATGAGGTAAAAAGTTCTCAGGGGAGGGCTGAGCCAGAGTGCCATAACAACGGGCTTGCGGATGGCGAGCGACTTCGGAACCAGTTCGCCCAGCAGAATTTCAAAGTACGTGATCAACGTGAATGCGATCACGAAGCTAATGGTGTGAACAAGCGCCGCCGAGTTGATGCCTACCAAATGGAAGAAGGGGACGATCAGTCTGGCCAGGAACGGTTCTCCCACCCAGCCAAGTCCAAGGCTTGTCAGGGTGATGCCAAACTGGGTTGCCGAGAGATAAGACTCCAGTTCCCTTGTGATCTGGCGTGCTACCCCTGCCCGGGCATTCCCCTTTTCGATGAGGTTATCCAACGTGCTGGTACGAATCTTGATGATGGCGAATTCCGCGGCGACGAAGAAGGAGGTAAGAAGAATAAGGCCGAAGATGACCATCAGTCTGAGGAGGACGGTGCCTCCGCTCTCCCATTGGAGATCGGAAATAGGAAGAGATTCCCCCGATGCGAGGAGGCTAATGGCGAGTAGGGACACGGTTTTTCAGTTATTGGTAATCCGACAGTGAAACATTAATGGCCGAGAGCATTCAGAATGCGAATACAAATGCTCCATGTTGGAGCGGAGAACACATTAGGCATTTAGCGCGCCTTCACGGTCCGGGTAGGTGGAGACAAGAGAAAGGAAGCCGGAGAGTTCGAGCAACTTCATCACCGCCTGTTGGATACTGCAGAGACTCAGGCTTCCCCCTGACGATTTGGTTTTCTTGAGTGCCTGCAGGATCGATCTCAACCCTGCGCTGCTCACATAGCTCAGATCCGACAAATCAAGGACAACGGAACCTGACTCCGGAATCACAGCATCCAATGAGGGGCCGGTCTGTCCATCAAGCCTACCGCTCAGTGCCAGCACGATCGTGGTTTCAAACTTCAATTCTTGGATGGTTAGCATGAGGGAATGGTATCGGTTAGATGGTTCGTATTATTAAGAAGATTTATCACCCAGATGAGATTCTGGAAAGAAGCAAGCGCTCGTTTACGGAGAAGTGTCTGATGCTGTGCGCAGGTTACGAGTCCCCGATCATCACGGCCTTCCCTTTACCGTTTCTTGTGCCCCCACTTTAGCGACATTTGCGCCTGTTGCATGAAACGTCACATTTAATGAACTCATTCGAAAAAGTGAGGGGTCTCAAAAGGTGTGCTTCCATCATGGCATCCCTCACCAAGCCTCAGATGTAATTCTTCCGGAGCATCTCGGCGACTGCAGGGTCGAGCCTTTCCCTCCGGCGCACCTCGTCAAATCGTTGCAGGAGATCTTCCGGACGTACGCGTGTACGCTCCGCGCCATACAGGTCATGCAGGACTTCGCCGCGGTGCATCATGACGATACGGTTGCCAAGGTTAACGGCCTGCTGCATCGAATGGGTGACCATGAGGGTGGTCAGCTTGTCTCGCTCGATGATCTCGTGGGTGAGCCGGATCACCTGATCAGCGCTCTTGGGGTCGAGTGCTGCCGTGTGTTCATCCAGGAGAAGGAGTTCTGGCTTGAGCCAGGAAGCCATTAACAAGGTGAGTGCCTGGCGCTGTCCTCCCGAGAGGCTGCCGATGGGATTTTCCAAACGCTGCTCTAGGCCCATGTTGAGGGTGCGGACGCGGTCGCGGAGTTCACCCATCATGCCGCGGTTCAACGCCCATCCAAGACCGCGCCGTTGGCCCCGCCGTGTGGCCAGGGCGAGATTCTCGGCGATCGTCATGGTGGGAGCCGTTCCGCTGAAGGGATTCTGAAAAACTCTCCCGATCAACTTGGCCCGCTGGTGCTCAGCCCACCGAGTGATGGTGTGACCGCCGAGGGAGATCGTCCCTTCATCCACCAAAAACGTGCCGGCCACGGCATTGAGCAGTGTCGATTTTCCCGATCCGTTGGTGCCGATGATGATCAGAAAAGTTCCCTTTTCCAGGCTGAGGGTGACATCGCGGAGGGCGCGCACCTCATTGGGGGTGCCTGGATGAAAGGTCTTTCGTATGTGCGAGATTTCAAGCATGACGGGAAGCTTTTGATGCAGTGGATGATTTGAGCTTTCGGAGTATCGAGGGAGCGATCAGGGCGATGAAGACAAAGAGAGCCGTGATCAGCTTAAGATCGTTGGGATTAAGCCCCCATCGCAGGGCGATCGCCACCAAGAGGCGGAAGAGGACCGAGCCCATCACCGCCCCAATGATGACAAAACCGATACTGCTACTCCCAACTAGCGCCTCGCCGATGATGACGCTGGCCAGTCCCCAGACGACCATCCCGATGCCCATCTGCACATCGGCGAAGCCCTGATACTGCGCCAGCAGGGAGCCGGCCAAGGCAATGAGGCCGTTGGAGATGGCGAGACCGAGAATCAGGATGAAGTCAACGCTCACCCCGAGGGCCCGGATCATTTGGGCATTGTCACCTGTCGCCCTCATGGCTGTGCCCAGGTTGGTACGGAAGAAGAGAAAGAGTAGCGCTCCCACCAAGGAGACGATCGTTGCTATTCCAAGTAAGGTTGATGCGTCGCGGACGCTCACGGACCATCCAAAGACGTCGATGTCCTCCTTTCCCCCGAAGAGGATCGCAAAAAGAGACTCGGCTTGACTCGTCAGCGTCACCTCGTTCATCAACGGGACATTGCTTTTCCCCATGACGTGCAGATTGACGGAATAGAGTGCGGTCATGACGAGGATGCCGCTGAGAAGTTCGTTAATCTTGAACTTGGTATGGAGGATTCCAGTAATCGATCCGGCGAGCATGCCTGCAATAAACCCCGCAAGCGTGGCCTCCCAAGGAGCAAAATGATTGACGAGCAGCGCCGCGGTGACGGCAGCGCCCAGTGTAATTGATCCATCCGCAGTGATGTCGGGAAAACTGAAAATGCGGAAGCTGAGATAGACCCCGAAAGCCAGCAGGGCAAGGATGAGTCCGATGGTGGTGGCGCCGATGAGGAGATTCATAGAAAGGGATGTGCCTGGGTGTCGGGTTTACTTCTTTAGGATTGGTCCCGCCCAGCAGGCGCCACGCATTAGATCGGTCTCACCAACTCCCTCAAACTTGCGTTCATCAGCCATGAGGTGCATCACCGTCCGGAGCGATCCCGAAGCGAGCAGCGAAGTAACCGTCTCCTCAAGGTCGATCTTACCCTTGGGGAGGGGATGGTATGGGAACGTCACCGCATGAAAGTGGCCCATTGCAGAGGTTCCGGGCCCGATCGGGCGGAGAAACGGGTCGCTTTCCGAAGAGGGGACCCGTTCGGCAAAGCCGACGATCAGGACAAGGGCGCGTTCCTCATCGCTCTCGGTGGTGAAGGAAAGCCAGTCCCGCACCTGAGGAAAGGAAAAGGGAGAGCCCCCCTTGCCATTGTCGGGTGAGCGGCGCAAGGAAGCCCCCACCACCCCGGCGCTCTCCGCAACGATCACGATGGCGACCGAGCTCGCCTTGGAACTCTCCATGCCGGCCTCCACCAGATGACTCAGTCCGATCACCCCCTCCGGGCTCCCTGCGGCCTCGAATCGCAGGAGAGAGGGAAATTTTCCACGGGCCGTGATCCCGTAGAGAAGTTCCGCTTCGGGGAGATATTCCCCCTCCGTGGTCTGGTAATCCGGCATGCTGCTGCCGTCCGTGGGAAGGGCGACTGCGGATCCGGCAACGGCAAGAAACTCACCGAAACGGCCCATCCCATCAGACTGCCCACCGTCAAAGGCTCCCACCCCGATGCCCAGAAAATCAGTACCACAACGCACCCTGATGACATCTTCACGCGAAAGTTCACCCCCGGAGAATTTCACGGGGTTTCCATGCAACTCGGACTCTAGGGAAGCGTTGGCGTCCTCTCCGTGGGTTTCAAAAACGACCCCCCCGCGTTCCCAGGAGAGTGATGGAGCCTTAAGAGGTTCGGGTTCACCATCCTGCTCCACCGAGACGATCAATTGGGAAAGCCCCGCCATCTTGAACACCTTGAGGATACTCTCGATCGGTTCCGTAACGCGGAAGGAACCCTTGACCGAATTGAGTTGCTTGTAATGGGACAACAGAACCCGGATGCCGGCAGAACTGATGTAATTGACCCCCGAAAAATTCAGGATGATGTGGTGCTGCCCGGAACGGACAGCCGTATTGATGGCACTGCCGACATGATCCGACCAGTTGGCATCAAAGCGACCGTTGAGGCGCAGTTCCAGATGCTGTTCATTGGGGTGTTGGGTGATCTCCATCGTCGTCTTGTTTCAGAAGTTAGAACGTTAGTTTTTTGCTGGAGGAAGGTGAGAGGGAAGGTTCGTCTCCCCAGCGGTGATCCACCCATCCGCACTCTTGCGGATATCATCCGGAATGACCCACTTTTGTTTCAGCGAAGGAAGGATGGTATCATTGAAGTAGAAGACCTTCGGGATGAGATTCTCGACGGGGATATCCCCCGGGCTCTTCCCATCCAGGACATCCGCCGCAAGCTTCCCCACAGCCATTCCGATCTCGGGATAATTGGCCCCAAGATCAAAGAGG
This sequence comes from Spartobacteria bacterium, assembly GCA_947466005.1. Classification (GTDB taxonomy): domain Bacteria; phylum Verrucomicrobiota; class Verrucomicrobiia; order Chthoniobacterales; family UBA6821; genus UBA6821. The sequence goes on from CANIBV010000045.1 coordinate 11,344, forward strand.
GCACCCTTTGAGATTTTTGGGGGAATGGAGGAGAACGTTGGGATGTCGGCTTTTTTGCAGGTGTTGATGATGGACTCGGATGCAAGGCTGACAGTGATGTCACCACTCAGCCAGACAGCCTCGACGCCTCGCGAGAGCAGGGAGTTGAGCGCCTCCAGGGCGGCGCTGCTGTTCTCCGC